>NZ_JBEWSZ010000001.1:4203901-4504180 GCF_040537815.1 Mesorhizobium shangrilense | reverse complement strand
CGACCTTGGACTCGCCGTGTCGAAGATCAACCACGACATGCGCAACATCCTGGCTTCGGCGCAGCTGATGTCGGACCGCCTGCGCCAGGTGAAAGACCCCACCGTGCAGTCGTTCGCGCCGAAACTTCTGCGCGCGCTCGACCGGGCCGTCTCCTATTCGGAAGGCGTGCTGGCCTATGGTCGCACGCAGGAGCCGGCGCCTTCGCGTCGCAGGGTGCGGCTGCGCCAATTGGTCGAGGATGTGCACGGCCTGCTCGACATCGGCGAGGGCATCGAGTTCGTCAATGGCGTCGAACCGGCCTTCGAGGTGGATGCAGACTCCGACCAGCTGTTTCGCGTGCTCACCAATCTGTGCCGCAATTCCGTGCAGGCCATGGCGGCGGACAGCGAAAACGCGCTGATCCGGCGTCTAGCCGTGTCGAGTGAGCGCCTGGGCAGTGTCAGCCGCATCGTCGTCACCGACACCGGGCCGGGCCTGCCGCCAAAGGCCCGCGAGAACCTGTTCGCGGCGTTCCGTGGCTCGGCGCGCAGCGGCGGCACTGGGCTGGGCCTGGCGATCGCCCATGAATTGATCCGCGCCCATGGCGGGACCGTGGAGCTTGTCGAGAGCATTGGCGGCCGCACCACATTCGCGGTCACCATCCCCGACCAGCCTGTCCGGCTCGATCAGGCCCGCAACGGCCTGCGCCGCCCGGCCTGATCAGTTATTTCGTGCGGCGCCTGTCGCGCGGCCTCTGATGCTGGCGCCGGCTCCGTCAGCCTTGCCGTCATTTGATTGACACATCCCTGGCAAAACTTTTGCACAGCGGCTTGCTTTTCGCAAAATCAGTCGCTAGTGAACGCTTCATGTTCGTGACCGGTCGTCAGGATCGGTTCGCGAGGCCATGCAATGTATGGCCTGTTGCGCGCCCGTAGCTCAGCTGGATAGAGCACCAGACTACGAATCTGGGGGTCAGGAGTTCGAATCTCTTCGGGCGCGCCATTTGACTCTGCAAACTGTCCCCTTGGGTCAAACCGGCTTTGCTTGCTTCCAATAAGCCGTCCGTCCGTGGGGCCGTAGGGCGCCCGTTCAAACAGCGGCGAAAACGACCTTCTGGGAGAGGCCGCCGCCAGGGCGGTTCTCCAACACAATGGTTCCGCCATAGCGTTCGATGATTTCCTTGGCGATGGCGAGGCCGAGGCCCGCGCCCGGGACGGATTGCCGGCGGGCGGGATCGACGCGGAAAAACGGCTCGAATGCCTTGTTCAGCAGTTCCGCCGGGATGCCCGGCCCGTTATCGGCAATGGTGAGCACGGCCTGTCCGCCCGTGGCGGACAGCGAGACGTCACAGCCCTTGCCATGCGTGGCGGCGTTGACGATCAGGTTGCGCAACGCCCGGCGCAGGCCAAGCGCGCCGGCCCGCACGAAGACCTTGTCGAGATGCCGCATCGATACCGCATGTCCAAGCGAGGTCATCTCGGTTTCGAGATCGCGGACCACTCTTTCCAGATCCACCGGCTCGACCGCGTCCTGGTCCACCTCCTCGCGGACCAGCCGGATGGCGCTGTCGGCGATGCGGTCGAGCTCATCGAGATCGTGAAGCCATTTGTCGCGTTCCTCTTCGAGGAACTCGGCGCGCAGGCGCATGCGCGTCATCGGCGTGCGCAGGTCGTGGCCGGCGGCGGCGACCAGGCGCATGCGGCTCTCCATGGCTGTCCGCAGCCTGGATGACAGCTGGTTCAGCGCATGCGCCGTCGCCTTGACTTCGGCCGAGCCCACTTCCGGAACCGCCGCCAGCACGCCATCCGATCCGATCTTGGAGACAGCGGTTTCCAGCATTTCGAGTGGCCGGATGAGCACGGCGGTGAAATAGACCGAGACGGCCGTGGCGCCGGCGACGATCAGCGAGATCCAACCGGCGAGAACCAGCCACTCGCGCCTTGGCGGACTGATGTGGGGAACTTCCAGGATCGCCCAGCGATTGTCGGGCAGGCGCACCGATGCAAGCTGCCCGGGTTCATCCCCCTTGTCGGTGACAAAAGCCAGAAGGTCGAGACCCCGGCGGCGCAGTATGTCGTTGAGCATCCCCGTTTTTGGGCGGTCCACCTTGCCGCTTGCGGGATGGTCGCTCAGTTGTACCCGCAGAACGTCCGGAATCTGATCAGGCGCAAGCCGGACCACGAGTTCCATCTGTTGGGCAACCCATGGCACGGTCAATTCCGGGGGCGGTCCTCCACCCCGGACGCTGAGTACTGCGACTGTTGCCAGGCCGACCACGCCGACGATCGAGGCGACCAGCAACAGGATGAGGCGCCGGCGTAGCGAGTTCATGCCCCGGTCTCCGCCGCCTCGACGCGCGCGGTGAGCTGGTAGCCGCCATTGCGCACCGTCTTGAACAGCGGCCCGTCGCCGGTTTCCGTGAATTTGCGGCGCAGCCGGCTCATCAGCACATCGACGGAGCGTTCGAGCGGATCGCGCCCGCGGCCTTGCGTCAGATCGAGAAGCTGGTCTCGCGACAAAAGCCGGCCGGGACGGTCGAGAAACACCTGCAGCAGGTCGAACTCGGCGCCGGTGAGATCGATGGCCACGCCTTGCGCATCCGTCACCTTGCGGGTGTCCGGCTCCAGCCTGTAGCTGGCGAAGCGATAGATACGTGGGCGTGGTGGCGCTGGCGCGTCGTCGGGCGCCGAGCGCCTCAGCACGGCGCGGATACGGGCGGTGAGTTCGCGCGGATTGAAGGGCTTGCCGAGATAGTCGTCGGCCCCAAGCTCCAGGCCGATGATGCGGTCGACATCCTCCTTCAGCGCCGTCAGCAGGATGACGGGGATATGCGGTTTGCGGTCACGCAGGCCGCGGCAGATATCGAGCCCCGAGCCGTCTGGCAGCATGACGTCGAGCACCATCAGGTCGAACTGGCTCGAGCCAAGCTTCTGCTCGCATTCGCGCCGGTCCGCGGCCGCCGAGACGCGAAAGCCCTGCCCGTCGAGATAGCGCTGGAGAAGTGTCCTGATCTCGCGGTCGTCGTCAACGACGAGGATATGGGGTTGTGACTGCATTGCCCTGCCGTTCTGCCTTGCCTGCTCTCGATTATAGGGAGAGTGGCGCCCCGCGGCATGGAAATTTGCAACGCAATGTTTCCGGCTGGGCACGGGAAACATTCGGAAACAAATTGCCCTTTTGCGGAAACCTTCGGCAACAAACCGACGCGAAGCGGAAAAAGTCGCCTCCTATCTTCCTGCCCACCGAAGCATGAGAGAAAGGAACAACATGATGCGAAGCAGACTTCTTGCGCTCGGCCTGTTTTCTGTCGCGGCCGTCCATCCGGCGCTGGCGGCGCAGCCCGATCCCGGGCCGGGTGAGCAGCCACCCGCCATGGCAATGCAGGATGGACCGGATCATGGCCCGATGGCTTGGTTCGGCCAGAATGGGGTTGGCCCGCATGGACCGATGCGGGCCGGTCCGCAAGGTTTTAGGCCCGAAGGCTTTGGACCCCGCCGCATGGGGCCGCCGCCGGAATTCATGCTCGCGGCCCGGCTTTCGGCGCTGGAGACCCGCATTGGCATCCGTGCCGAGCAGCTCGATGCGTGGCGCGACTACACCAGCGCGCTGCAGGCCGTGCTTTCACCGGCACGGCCCGACCATGGTCGTGGTGGACCAGGCGACCCGGATGCCGCAGGCCCGGAAGCCAAGCGTGACCCCTTTGCCTTCCAGGAAAGGCTGGCTGACGACGTCACCGCTCGCGCGGTTTCGGCCGCCAAGCTGAAGGATGCGATCACGGTGCTGCGCACCACACTGACACCCGAACAGCTCGAAATCCTTGCTTCGGCGGATAGGCCACATGGACCACCCCCCGGTCTGTTGGCCAACCCGCCGGATGACGCAGCCGGCTCCGAAGGTCCGTCCGACAATGGCAGACAGCTTCCGCCTCCCCCACCCCGGGAAGGCGAGCAGCTCTGACCGGCTGCGCCGGCCGGCCCGTGGGCCCAACCGTGTCGGGCCGGCCGGCTCTTCGCCAGATAGCGGCGTATCCCGCTATCGGATCGTTCAAATCATGGAATGGAGCACGTCAATGTGGGAAGCCATGATGATGCTGCGGCTGATCGCATCGGCCAGTCCAAGGTTGTCGGTCAGTCGTGCCGGCCGCGGCCTGCCGCTGGCCGGACGCGGCTTGCCGCTGGCCGGACGCATCACACCCCCGGCCTTGCCGGTCGACACGCTAAAGGGCGCGATCCGACTGAACTTCGCCGCGTGGCGCCTGTCGCTTCCGCTTTCGCAGCCGCCCCACGGACATCATGACCGCAAGACCGCGTAAGGCTTGGCATGTCGCCGCGGATCGGGATATTGATGGCGATGGGCATCGCGGCCGGGAACTCGATCATCGAGTACGCCCCGGCCGCGAAGAAGGAGCGTGACATGAGCCGCTTCGAAGCATTGCTCGGCACCGCCCATAGAGGGGCGCGGCCTGTCGTCATGACATCGACTGCCTTGACCGGCAGGTTCACCCGCTCGACCTCGCCTCTGTTGGCCCGCATCCAGGCTCCGCTCCTGGCGGAGCGGTCCGGTGCCGGCGGCCACGCGACCGCAACTCCAGGGAAAGATCCAGGACATGCCCATCCCCAGCCCGTTTCCTTTGTCGGCTAATCCATTCAGGCGCGCGCCCTGGGCTGCAATGCTTGCCGCCGCCGTTTTCCTGGCTGCCTGTTCGCAGGAACAAAGCAAGGCTCCCGCCGGCATGGGCGGTGCAGGCAAGCCCGAGGTCGGCGTCGTCACCGTGCATCCGCAATCGGTGGCCATCACCGCCGAGTTGCCGGGACGCACCACGGCCTCGCTGACCGCGGACGTGCGTCCGCAGGTGAACGGCATCATCCAGGCGCGCCTGTTCAAGGAGGGCAGCGAGGTGGTGGCCGGGCAGCCGCTCTACCTCATCGACCCCGCGAGCTACCAGGCAGCCTATGACAGCGCGGTCGCGGCCCAGCAGAAGGCCGAAGCGGCAGTGCCTACGGCGCAGGCCAAGTTCGACCGCTATGCCGGATTGCTGAAGCAGAATGTGGTCTCGAAACAGGATTACGACGATGCCGCGGCCACGCTGGCACAGGCCAACGCGGATGTGGCGTCCGCCAAGGCCAGTGTCGAAGCCGCGCGCATCAATCTCGACTACACCAAGATCACCGCGCCGATCGCCGGCCGCATCGACAAGTCCTCGCTGACGCCAGGAGCCCTTGTCACCGCCAACCAGGATACCTTGCTCACCACCATCCGTGCGCTCGATCCGATCAATGTAGATGTCACGCAATCGAGCACCAATCTGCTCAATCTGCGCCAGGCGATCTCGGCGGGCCGGCTGAAGTTCAGCGGCCCCAATGTCAGCGTCAAGCTGAAGCTCGAGAACGGCACCATCTATTCGCAGACCGGCAAGTTGGAATTCTCCGGCGCCAATGTCGACCAGACCACCGGCACCTTCGCGCTGAGGGCCGAGTTCCCCAATCCGGACCGCCTGCTTCTGCCCGGCATGTATGTGCGGGCCCTGGTCGAGGAGGGTGTCGCCCAGAACAGTTTCCTGGTGCCGCAGCGCGCCGTCAGCCGCAACACCAAGGGCGAGGCGACGGCCATGGTCATCAATGCCGCGGGGAAGGTCGAGACGCGCGTCCTGACCGTGCGCAACACCATCGGCAACAATTGGCTGGTCGACGCAGGCGTCGGCGACGGCGACCGCGTCATTGTCGAGGGCATGCAACTGGTGCGCCCCGGCGGTGATGCGACGGGCGTCGAAGTGACGATCGACGAGACGACCGGAGAGGTCAAGGACCGCGCGCAGGGGACCTCGCAGGCATCGTCTCCATCCAAGATGGCCAGCAACCAGTCGACCGGGAACTGAGCCGATGTCCGCATTCTTCATCAACCGGCCGATCTTCGCCTGGGTGATCGCCATCGTGATCATGCTGGGCGGCCTCCTGGCGCTCACCACGCTGCCGATCTCGCAATATCCGCAGATCGCGCCCACCACGGTGAGCATCAGCGCGACCTATCCGGGCGCCGACGCCCAGACCGTCGAGAATTCGGTGACCAAGGTCATCGAGCAAGGCATGACCGGCATCGACAATCTCGACTACATGACGGCGACCTCGACCTCGACCGGCGCGGCCTCGATCATCCTGACGTTCACCAGTGCCGCCGATCCCGACACCGCCCAGGTGCAGACGCAGAACAAGCTGCAGCTGGTGCAGTCGCAACTGCCGCAGGTGGTGCAGAGCAACGGCATCACCGTCTCCAAATCCTCGACCGGCTTCCTGATGGTCATCGGCTTCGTCTCGAGCGACGGCAAGATGAACTCGACCGATCTCGCCGACTATATCAACGCCACCGTCAACGACACGCTGAAGCGCGTCGCGGGTGTCGGCTCGACGCAGCTGTTTGGCTCCGGCTATGCCATGCGCATCTGGCTGGATCCCGACAAGCTCGCCAAATATGCCTTGATGCCGAGCGACGTGGCCGCGGCGATCCAGGCGCAGAACACGCAGGTCTCCGCAGGCCAGCTCGGCGGCCGGCCGGCGCGCAAGGGCCAGCAGCTCAATGCCACGGTGACGGCCAAGAGCCGGCTGCAGACCGCCGAACAGTTCCGCAACATCATCCTGAAGAGCCAGACGGACGGCTCGCTGGTCCGCCTCAACGATGTCGCCACTGTCGAGCTCGGCGCCGAAAGCTATACGACATCGGCCAACTACAACGGCAAACCCGCGGCCGGCGTCGCCATCAATCTGGCCACCGGCGCCAACGCCATCAACACCGCCGAGGCCGTGCGCTCGACGATCAACCGTCTGAGTTCGACCTTCCCGCAAGGGGTCGAGGTCGTCTACCCCTACGACACCTCGCCTTTCGTTCGGCTGTCGATCGAGGAGGTGGTCAAGACGCTGGCCGAGGCGATCGTGCTGGTGTTCCTGGTGATGTTCATCTTCCTGCAGAACCTGCGCGCGACGATCATCCCGACCATCGCCGTGCCCGTGGTGCTGCTCGGCACGTTCGGCGTGCTCTCGCTGTTCGGCTATTCCGTCAATACGCTCACCATGTTCGCCATGGTGCTGGCCATCGGCCTGCTCGTCGACGACGCCATCGTGGTGGTCGAGAATGTCGAACGCGTCATGCAGGAGGAAGGGCTGCCGCCGAAGGAGGCGACGCGCAAGTCGATGAACGAGATCACCGGCGCGCTGATCGGCATCGCCACCGTGCTGTCGGCCGTTTTCGTGCCGATGGCTTTCTTCGGCGGCTCGACGGGCATCATCTACCGGCAATTCTCGGTGACCATCGTCTCGGCGATGGTGCTGTCCGTGCTGGTCGCGCTGGTGCTGACCCCGGCGCTGTGCGCCACGATCCTGCGGCCGCCCAAGGACCATGCGACGCAGACGGGTCCATTCGGCTGGTTCAACCGTGTCTTCGACCGCGGCACGACGGCCTACCGCGACGGCTCGCACGGCATCATCAACTGGGGCAAGCGCTTCCTCGTCGTCTTCCTGGTCATCGTCGTGGCGATGGGCTGGATGTTCGCCCGGTTGCCAAGTTCGTTCCTGCCGGAAGAGGACCAGGGCATCCTGATCACCAGCGTGCAATTGCCGGTCGGCGCGACGCAGGACCGCACCGACCGTGTGCTGGCGGAGGTCACGGATCATTATCTCAAGGAAGAAAAGGACGCGGTCGAGGGGGTCTTCACCGCCTCTGGCTTCGGCTTCGGCGGCGCCGGGCAGAATGTCGGCATCGGCTTTGTTCGGCTGAAGGATTTCAGCCAGCGCAAATCGCCGGCTTTGGCCGCACGGGCGATCGCTGGGCGCGCGATGGGCGCCTTCTCCAAGATCAGGGATGCGCAAGTCTTCGCGCTCGCTCCTCCCGCCATCCAGGGGTTCGGCAACACCAACGGTTTCGATTTCTACCTGCAGGACGTCAATGGCGCTGGCCATGACGCACTGATCCAGACGCGCAACCAGCTTCTGGGTCTTGCCGCGCAGAGCAAGCTGCTCACCAGCACGCGCCCCAACGGGCAGGAGGACCAGCCGCAATTCTCGGTCGACATCGACCAGGAGAAAGCCAGCGCGCTGGGCGTCAGCCTCGCCGACATCAACAACACGCTTTCGACCGCCTGGGGCAGCAACTACGTCAACGATTTCATCGATCGCGGGCGGGTGAAGCCGGTCTATATGCAGTCGGACGCGGACTTCCGGATGCAGCCGGAAGACCTCGACAAATGGCAGGTCCGCAATGCCAACGGCGCCATGGTGCCGTTCTCGGCCTTCGCCTCCAGCCACTGGACATTCGGCTCGCCCAGGCTCGAACGCTACAATGGTTCGGCGGCGGTCGAGATCCAGGGCGCGGCGGCCGCCGGCGTGAGTTCAGGTGCCGCCATGGACGAGATCGACAAGCTCGTCGCGCAACTGCCTGCCGGATATTCCCACGAATGGACAGGGCTGTCGCACCAGGAGCGGCTTTCGGGCAACCAGGCGACGTCGCTCTATGCGATCTCGGCACTGGTCGTGTTCCTGTGCCTGGCCGCGCTCTATGAGAGCTGGTCGATCCCGTTCGCGGTCATGCTGTCGGTGCCGATCGGCATCTTCGGCGCGCTCGCGGCGGCCACTCTGTTCGGTCAGACCAACGACGTCTACTTCAAGGTCGGCTTGCTGACCACGATCGGTCTCGCCGCCAAGAACGCCATCCTCATCGTCGAGTTCGCCATCGAGCGGCAGGCGGCCGGCATGGGACTTGTCGAGGCGACGCTGGAGGCGGCGCGACAACGTCTGCGACCGATCCTGATGACCTCGCTGGCCTTCATCCTCGGTGTCACGCCTCTCGCCATTGCCAGCGGCGCCGGCTCGGGGGCGCAGAACTCCGTCGGTATCGGCGTGATGGGCGGCATGATCGCGGCGACCGTGATCGGCGTGTTCCTGGTGCCGCTGCTGTTCGTCACGGTGCGCCGCATCTTCAAGGGCAGGGCGGCCAAGCCGGAGGCTGGGCCGAATACTGGGCCTGAGACTGGGCAAGATAAGGGCGAGACGCCGGCACCAGCCAACCAGCAATAAGGGTTTTCACATGACAGGTTCAGAACGTGGCCCGGTGGCCGCGAGGCGGCTCCTTGCGCCTATTTTCAGCGCAGCCCTTCTCGCCGGATGCGTCGTCGGCCCCGACTATCAAACGCCCATCCTGCCGATGCCGGCGAACTGGAGCGGCCAGAAGCCGGCGAAGTCTGCTCAACCGGCGCAGCTGGCGCGATGGTGGCAGCGGCTGCGCGATCCCGAGCTGGACAGTCTTGTCGAGGAAGCGGTTGCCGGTAATCTCGACGTTGCCACGGCGAAAGCCAAGATCCGCGAAGCGCGGGCAAGCTATCGCCAGAGCGCCGGTGCATTGCTGCCCTCGGTGGACGACTCCGGATCGGTCACCCACAACAAGTCGGCCGTGACGACGTCCGGCAGCAACGACATCTACAGCGAATACCAGGCGGGCTTCGACGCCAGCTGGGAACTCGACCTGTTCGGCGCCAACCGCAGGGGCGTCGAAGCCGCCCGCTATGGTTTGGACGCGTCCCAGGAGGAGCTGCGCTCGACCCTGCTGACCCTGGTTGGAGATGTCGCATCTTACTATGCCCAGGCGCGCGGCTATCAGGCGCGCATTGCGCTGGCCCGGCGCTCGGCCGCATCGCAAAGGCAGACCGCCGAACTGACCCGGCAGATGGCGCTGGCGGGCACGGCAACCGCGGCCGATGTCGCCAAGGCCATGGGGCAGGCCAGCAGCACGGAAGCCGCGATTCCGACGCTGGAAGCAAGCTATGCAGAGGCCATGCACCGTCTTTCGGTGCTCATCGGCCGGCCGCCGGCCGCACTTAGCGAGCGGCTGAAGCGCGGCGCCCCGATCCCGGCGCCGCGCCTGCCGATGCCGACCGGAATTCCCGCCGACATTCTGCTGTCGCGTCCCGACGTGCGCATGGCGGAACGCCAGTACGCGCAATATACCGCCAAGATCGGCCAGGCCGACGCGGCTCGCTATCCCTCGGTCAGCCTGACGGGAAACATCAGCACGGCCGCGCTGAAGCTCGGCGACCTCGGCAAGAGTTCGTCGATCGGCTGGTCGTTCGGGCCGGAGCTCAGCATGCCATTGTTCAACGCCGGCCAGTTGCAGGCGGCCGTCGATGTCGCCAAGGCCCAGCGCGACCAATATTTCATCGCCTACCGCTCCTCCGTGCTGACGGCGCTCGAGGATGTGGAGAATGCTCTTGTCTCGCTGTCGCAGGAGCGCATCAGGGTCGGCAAGCTTGCCTCCTCGGCGAAATCCTATGGCGAGGCGGCCCGCCTCGAAACCACGCTTTTCAAGGCCGGCGAGGCGAGCCTACTCGAAGTGCTCGACGCCGAGCGTTCGCTCTACACGGCCGAGGACACCATGCTGCAAAGCCGCGTCCTGGTCGCCACGCAATACATCGCGCTCAACAAGGCGCTGGGCGGCGGTTGGGACGGGACGGTCGACGCCGCGAAGCCCGAGATCGTCGACGTCAAGACCGGTCCGCGACTGGCGTCCAAGTCGGCGACGCAGTGAAAGGCCCGCGGTCCAGTCCTGTCGGGGCAGGCCCTGATGGTGCTGACCGGAACGCGGGACCTAACCGGGGACAAAGGCCAGGACAACCACGCGCGGAGCAACGCAGTAAGCGAGCCTCGCCCTGCGCCCCGTCGTCGTCGTGGCGAACCCTGCGTTCAGGTCGACGGCGATATCCTCATAGCCCAGGATCTGGCGATCAAGCGGATAGACAGCCTTGTAGACGGCTTCCTTGGCTGAAAACAGGATGCGGCCGGCAAGGTCCCGGTCCAACGCGTCCGTCACATCCGCATGGGTTGCAACGAGTGCCAAAATGTCATCCGGGAGCGGCTGCGCGGGCTCGACGTCGATGCCGAGGGAACCGATGTCGGAGGCAGGCGCAACCGCCGCCACGGCCATTTCGTTGTCATGCGCGAGCGAGCCCGTTATCCCACGGGGCCACGCCGGCGCGCCCGACGGCGCGCGCAGGATGGTGAAGTCGTTGAAGCCGATATCCGCCAGCAGCCCATGCGCGATCCAGCGTGCCGCACCGCTCGCGCGCCGCATGGCCGGCTGGCGAGCCGGGATCGAAAGCGCTTCCTCGGGCAGCAGATGGGCTTCATCGCCTTCGCGGATCAGCCGGCATCCGACCTGGACACCGCTCGGCGCGATCGCGGCCATCGCCCGCAGCAGGGCTGTTTCTTCCAGTGAACTCGCCACGGAAGAGGGCGGCGGCGTCAACGATCGCCCACCGGCAGGATGGCGATCATTTCGCCGTCCTCGTCGAGCCCCTGTTCCACGAAGCCGGCGGCGCGATAGAGCTGTCGCGCGGCCTCATTCTCGGGCTCGTAGCAGATCGATATCTCTCTCACGTGGCCGAGGTCCCTGATCTCGTCGAGCAACGCGCGCAACGCTGCTTTGCCATAACCTTTGCCCTGGTGGGCGCGGTCGATCATGAAGCGGTAGATCTGCGCGTCGTCCTCCGACGCGTCATACATCAGGAAACCGACGACACGGCCGTCAGCCATCACGACACGTGGCCGCGCGTCCTTATCACTCTTGGCCTCTTCCAGGGAGTCGGCATTGCCAGCGACAAGATCCATCTGTTCGGGGGCGAGTTGCAGAGCCGTGACCAGGGCCCGGTTGGCCCTGGTCACGGAAACGAGGCGGATTTCGGCGGGCTTCAAGCCGTTGTCCCGGAACCGCCGTTCGTAACCGGCGTGACGAACCGGTGCAATTTGGCCGGATTGCCCCGCCATAGGGAATAGGGCTCCAGCTCTTCGCCCTTCATCACGAAGGAATCCGTATCGGCCACGGACCCTTCGCCCATCACGACGCCGTAATGGATGAAGGCGGACGGTCCGAGCGTGCAGTCCTTGCCGATGCGGATGAAATCGGACTTGAAGGCGCCTTCCTCCAACGAATGGGCCTGGATGACGCAGCCCTCGTTGAGGGTGACGTCATCGCCGATCTCCACCAGGGAGCGTTCGGTCAGGTTGCTGCCGCCGTCATAGACCCGCTTGCCCACCTTGACGCCCAGCAGGCGCAGGATGATCGGCCGGAACGGCGTGCCGCCGAACAGCCGCGTAATCGGCGAGTCCGACAGTTTCCAATGACGTTCGTGGCGCCAGAATTTGACGTCATAGATCGTCGTCATCTGCGGCTTCAGCCTGCCAAAGCCGAGGCTGGCCCGCTCGATCAGGATGTAGAACGGAATGCTGATCGCCGAGGTCAGCAGCACGGCGACGAACAACGCCACCTCCGCCCAGTCGGTATAATAGTTGAGCGCGCGGTCCCAGATCACCAGCGTGGCGAACAGCGTGGTCCACTGAACCGCCACGAACAGAAGCACCGTCACCGCGTTGTAGAAATTCTTGTACCGGATGCGTTTGCGCCGCTCTTCCTCGCTTATGCCGGCGATCAGTTCCTTGTCGCGGTTCACCATGCGCGGGATTTCAAAGGAGGGCGAACCCAGCAGGCCGACATTCTCGCGCATCGGCCCGTCGATCGGCACCATCACCTTGGTGCCGAGCAGGCAGTTGTCGCCGGTGCGGCCGTCCGGGGGATAGTAGATGTTGTTGCCGAGATAGTTGCGCTCGCCAATCCGGGTCTGCTCCAGCCTGAACGCGGTGGCGGACTTGTGCATATTGATCATGAACAGACCGTCCGACACCATGGTCTGGCTGCCGATGTCGCAGAGCAGCGGATTTTCATGCTGCTGGTTGCTGCCGAAGTTGGAGCCGGTCTGCACCACCGTGTTCAGGTTCCAGCCGATGGCGCGCATGTAGTGCACGATCGCCGAGCTGTCGCCGAACAGGAGATTGAGGACGCGGGAATTGCTGGAGAATTCGGCGACGGTCTGCAGCCAGTAGCGGAAACCGTAGAGCGTGTAGGTGCGGCCGGGCTTCAGAAGCAGGCTCACCACCCGTGGCACCAGCGTTGCCGCGAGGAAGGCCACGGCGATATAGCCGAAAAGCGTGACCACGGTGCCGATCGCGACAATGCCGATCGTCTCCTGATAGTCGTCGCTGACATTCTGCCAGTAGCTGTGGAACAGAAGCGGCAGCGGGGTGACGAGGGTAAACAGCACCACCAGTTGCGCCGTCTCGTAGAGCACGCGCCGGACATGGGACGGATTGACGTTGCGGACCTTGCAATAGTCGGCCGTGGTCGGCACCGGTGGCGATCCATGCCAGTGCTCGCCGTCCGGAATGCTCTGCCCACGCTGCAGCGAGGATGAATGGCCGAGCTGGGCGTTGTCGCCGATCCTGGTGTCGATATCGATCGTGCAGCCCACGCCCACGAAGGCACCGCGGCCGATGGCGATCGGCCCGGTATGGATATAGCCGGACTGGGCGCGGTAGCCGAGAACCATCGATTCCTTGCGCAGGATCGTGTTGTCACCAATCGAGATCAGATCCGTGCAGACGGGCACGGAGCGGGATTCGATGACGGCGTTGCGCCCAAGCCTGGTGCCGAGAAGCTGCAGATAGATGCTGTAGAGCGGGCTGCCGCGGAACAGGACGACGGGCGCCGTGCGGATCAGTGTCTTGACCACCCAGAAGCGATAATAGCGCAGGCCCCAGATGGGAAATGCTTCCGCCTTCCAGCGGCCGACGAGCACCCATTTGGCAAGCACGGCAAAGCCCGTCATGCCGAAGAACACGCCAGCCGAAAGCAGCACGCAGCGCAGGTAGAGTTTCAGCGGTTCGTCGAGGGCATCATAGACCCAGTTGAGGCCGTAGTTGAGCGACCACAATCCAACGTAGCTGTAGAGCCCGTAGAACGCCAACTGCGCCATTCCGCAGGTCCAGTAGACGAGGTTCGATGTCCGGTGGGTCAGGACCGGCTCGTTGCTGGCCATCGTCATCTCTTCCGGCACGCACAGATGTTTCGCCAGGCGCGCCACTGTCGGATAGAGGTAGATGTCGCGCATCGACGTCGTCGCCCATTCCTTCCTGGTGCGCACGCGCGCGCAGAAATGGGCCATCAGCAGCGAGTTGGCGCCGAGATCGTCGAAGAAATTATCCTCGACGGACACCTCGTCGAATTTCAGCACGTCGGCCAGCGCCTCGGCCAGGAAGCGCTCATCGTCATTGCCGGGGGGCACCATCGCCTGGTCGGCCGACAACCGAACGCTCGTCGGCTTCGGCAACTGGCGAAGGTCCACCTTGTTGGAGACCGTCATCGGGATCGCCGGCAGTTCCTCCAGATAGGAGGGCACCATGTAGTCCGGCAGGCGTCGCTTCATCGTCTGGGCAATATCGGCACGCGATATCGCCGCTACGCCGGTCTTGGGTGCATAGTAGGCGACGAGTTCGACGCGGCCGGGCTCGATCTCCCAGGTGGTGACGGCGGCCTGCGCGATGTCGGGCTGCTCCAGCAGCACCGCCTCGATCTCGCCGAGTTCGATACGGTAGCCGCGGATCTTCACCTGGGTGTCGATTCGCCCGTTATACTCGATCTCGCCGTTGTCGTTGATCCGCCCAAGGTCACCCGTCCGGTAGATGCGCTTCGACGGGTTGTTCGGCAGGTCGAGGAAGTCGGCAATGAACTTCTGTTCGGTCAGGTCGGGCCGGTTGAGATAGCCGACGGCGAGCCCGATGCCGGCAATGCCGATCTCGCCCAGTTCACCAGGCGCGGCAAGTTCCGACACTGTTGGGTCGAGAATGACGATCGAGTAGGTCGGCAGCGGAGCACCGATCGTGACAGCGCTGTCGGGCGTCAGCACGCCCGTTGTTGCCGTGACGGTCGCCTCTGTCGGGCCATAGGTGTTGAGGATTTGCCGTCCGGGCTTCGTCCAGCGCACCACCAGATTGTGCGGGCAGGCCTCACCGCCCACCAGCAGGGTGCGCAGGCTCGGCACGTCGCTCGCCATCGACGACAGAAGCGTCGGGCTGCAGGCCATGCAGGTGATGTCGTGGTGGCGCAGGAAATCCGCGAGTTCCTCGCCCACGAGGGGCAACTGGCCGGGCGCCGGCACGACAGTCGCGCCGGCGACGAAGGGCACCCAGATCTCCTCGGAGGAGAAGTCGAAGGCGATGGTCATGCCCTGATAGACGCGATCGCCCGGCCGGTATCCGTAGGAGGCGGCGGCGACCCGTACGAAGTTGACGAAGCTCTGGTGCTTGACGACCACGCCCTTGGGACGGCCGGTGGTGCCCGACGTGTAGAGGATGTAGCAGGTGTCGTCGGCTGCAGCGGGCACCTTGTGCGGCTTCAGCGGCGCGTCGGACTGCGCGGAGATCTCGGAAGCGGCGCTGTCGATCAACACATGGGGGACAGGCAACTGGTCGGCCCGCGACGCATAGGCGGCGATGGTGACGATCAATCCCACGCTGGCGTCTTCGATGATGAGCGTCATGCGCTCTTGCGGGAAGGCGGTGGCCAGCGGAACGAAAGCCGCGCCTGCCTTCATCACCGCAAGCACGGCAATATAGGTTTCGGCCGACCGGTCGAGAATGAGCCCGACACGGTGCCCCGGCCGCACGCCGCGCTTGATCAGCAGGCGGGCGAACTGGTTGGCCCGCTTGTTCAGCTCCTGATAGGTCCAGGTACGCCCGTCCGAGATCACCGCCGGCAATGAAGCAAAGGTCGTGGCCAGTTGCTCGAAGACTTTATCGAGCCGCTCATCGGGCTGTCCTTCCCCGGCAAAGTCGGCGCCGGTCAGAATCTGGGCGCGCGCGGTCATGCCGGGAGCAGCGATAACCCTTGCCGTGGCATCCGAGCCGGTCTTTCCTTGGGGCTGGCCGCCAGAAATTGACGCTGCGCTCCGGCCGAGTTCGGCCCCATCAACACTATGGTCCATTTCCATACTTTCCAGTCATAAGCCGAACTTCGTCGGTCATATGTTTTCACGCGGAGCGTTGTGCCGCTTGTCCCAGCAAGCATCGTCTGTCGGCTGACTTTGCCCAACTGTACTTGATCTCTCCTCCATGGCGATCCGCATGGAAGAAGAGTTCGCAATTCTAAGCGGCAACTGTCGGTCCACCCCCGACTCTCGCCCATCTGAGGCGGCCGATATCACAAAAAACGATGATCGGGAACGCGATGGGCTGTCCGAAAGCAGTATTCTATGGCCGATTCTTGACCGACTGAGACATTTCTGCGCGCCTTCGTCGCTGAAGGGCGGGTAGAGGCTCTGAAACACGGAAGTGTGAAGCGGCCTCCCGTCCGGAATTGCGTCAAAACAAGAGCCCTAGTCAAAACAAGAGCCCTAGCGGCAATCCAGCCCGATATCGAGCACGGGCGCACTGTGGGTCAGCCAGCCGATCGATATGAGATCGACGCCGGTGGCGGCGATGGCCGGCGCTGTCGTGGGGGTAACTCTTCCGGACGCTTCGGTGATCGCCCGACCGTCGACCATCGCAACAGCCTTGCCGAGATACTCCAGCGACATGTTGTCGAGCAGGACGGCGTCAACGCCGAGGCTCAAGGCCTGGTCGAGCTGATCCAGCGTATCGACCTCGACTTCGACCTTGACCAGATGGCCGACGCTGGCGCGCACCCGTTCGATCGCCGGGCGGATGCCCTTGGCGATGGCGACGTGGTTGTCCTTGATCAGCACCGCGTCGTCGAGGCCGAAGCGGTGGTTCGAGCCGCCGCCGGCGCGCACGGCGTATTTCTCGAGCGCCCGCAGGCCGGGTGTCGTCTTGCGGGTGCAGACGATCCTGGCCCTGTGTCCACGCACGGCCTCGACCACCGAGCCGGTGGCCGTGGCGATGCCGCTCAGATGGCTGAGGAAATTGAGCGCCGTGCGCTCCGCTGTCAGCAGACCCCGGCCAGGACCGCTGACGGTCGCGATGACATCGCCCGCCCGGACCGCACTGCCGTCGGGTCGCTCGACGTTGATCTGGATGGCCGGGTCGATCAGCCGGAAGGCAAGGGCCGCGAGGTCGAGGCCGGCGACGATGCCCGGCTGGCGAGTGACCAGCACCATGGTTTCCAGATGATCCGCTGGGACGATGGCATTGGTCGTCACGTCGCCAGCACGACCAAGGTCCTCCAGAAGTGCCGCGCGCACCAGCGGTTCGAACATGATCGCGGGAAGTGGAGGAAGGCTCATGGTTCAGGCGCTCCGGGCATGTGGGAATGTCGTTTCAGAGGACAAGGCGCGCGCCGTGTCGAGCGCCTCGTCGAGGCGCAAGCGCGAGCGCTGCGCGTTAGTGGCCTTCTGCGGGAAATCCGTCCTGAAATGCGCGCCCCGGCTTTCCTCGCGTTGCAAGGCCGCGATCGCGATCATCAGGCCGACGATCGCCGGGTCTGACGCAGCGGTGTGACCCTGGGCGATGGGAAGCAGAGAGGCGATGGCGCTGCCGAGGTCCTCACCGGTTCGCAGAACGCCGAGGGCACGTGACAGGATCGGGCGTATGGAGGCGGGATCGGGCCGCGGTGGCATGGTCGTGGCGACTGGTTGGCGTGCGCTCTGGCGCACTGTGCCGGCAACGCTTTGCGCCACCTGTCTGGAGCAAACCACGGCCTCCGTCAGAGAATTGCTGGCCAGCCGGTTGGCGCCGTGAAGACCGGTGCAGGCCGCTTCGCCGCAAGCCCACAGTCGGTTGACGGAGCTCCGCCCGTCCCCATCCACCGCGATGCCGCCCATGTGGTAGTGCGCGGCGGGGCGGATCGGGATGGGGCCGTTCGCCGGGTCGATGCCGACACTCCTGCAGAAGGCATGGATGGCCGGAAAGCGGGACGCGAAGTCGCGGCCGGGTCTTTGGCGTGCATCGAGATAGACCTTGTGATCCTCTGCCAGATGTTTCCAGACCGCGCGGGCCACGACATCGCGCGTCGCAAGATCGGCTCCCGGCACACCCTCGAGAACACGCCGGCCGGCCTCGTCGATCAGGATTGCGCCTTCGCCGCGCACGGCCTCGCTGACCAGAGGCATGGGCCGTGCCGGACCATCGAGCGCCGTTGGATGAAACTGGATGAACTCCATGTCGGCGAGGTCCGCGCCGGCCCGCGCCGCCAGCGCCAGGCCCTGGCCGATGCAGCCAAGCGGGTTTGTCGTATCGCGGAACAGGCCGCCAATGCCACCGGTGGCGATGACGACACGCTGCGTGGCCAACAGCACCGGACCTTTGGCACCTTCGGCAAGCACGCCTGCGATGGCGCCATCATGCGTGATGAGCCGCCGCGCCTCCATGCCCGTGACCACTGTGATGCTCGGCGTGTTGTGGACGGCGGCGATCAATGCCCGCACGAGTTCGCGGCCGGTGCCATCTCCAGCGGCATGAACGATGCGGTGCCGTGAATGCGCGGCCTCCAGGCCAAGCTGTGGCCTTCCGCCCTGATCGCGATCGAAGCGAACGCCAAGACCGGCCAGCGCTTCGACCTCGGTTGCGGCTGCGTGCACGATGCTGCTTGCGGCATGGATGTCACAGAGACCATCGCCGGCGGCGAGTGTATCGGCGAGATGCAGAGCCGGATTGTCGTCGACGCCAAGGCTGACCGCCAGGCCACCCTGTGCCAGGGTGCTCGATGCCTCCGCGCCCAGCGCGGATTTCGACAGGAGGAGCACGGGCTCCGGCGCCAGGCGAAGCGCCGTCATCAGCCCCGCGATTCCCCCGCCGATGATGACCGGTCGGCCGTCACCTGCATGAACATCCACGTTCA
Organism: Mesorhizobium shangrilense; assembly: GCF_040537815.1. NCBI lineage: Bacteria > Pseudomonadati > Pseudomonadota > Alphaproteobacteria > Hyphomicrobiales > Phyllobacteriaceae > Mesorhizobium > Mesorhizobium shangrilense. The sequence continues at coordinate 4,485,543 of NZ_JBEWSZ010000001.1, read as the reverse complement.
TATCGCCAGCATCCGCTCGACGGCGAGCCGCGCCCGGCCGGCGATCCGGGGATCGATGCTCACGATATGCCGGTTTTGCTCCAGGGCCTCGCGGATGTTGCCCAGCGTGGTTCGCTTCATGTGCGGGCACAGGTTGCAGGGGCGGATGAACTCGACGTCGGGATGATCGACCGCGACATTGTCGCTCATCGAGCACTCCGTCATCAGCACGACCCGCGTCGGCTTTTTTTGTCCGACATAGTCGGACATGGCGGCCGTGGAGCCGGAGAAATCGGCTTCGGCGACCACTTCCGGCGGACATTCGGGATGGGCCAGAACGGTCACGCCAGGATGGTCTTCGCGCAATTGGCGGATATCGGCCGGGCTGAACCGCTCATGCACCTCGCAATGGCCTTTCCAGGCAATGATCTTCACGGCGGTCTGGGCGGCGATATTCTGGGCCAGATATTCATCCGGCAGCATGATCACCTGCGGCACGCCGAGCGCTTCAACGATCGCCTTGGCATTGCCCGACGTGCAGCAGATGTCGGACTCCGCCTTCACGGCGGCGGATGTGTTGACATAGGTGACGATCGGCACCCCGGGATAACGCTGCCGCAGGAGCCGGACATCCGCGGCGGTGATGGAGTCGGCCAGCGAACAGCCGGCTTGCGTGTCCGGAATGAGCACGGTCTTGTCCGGGTTGAGCAGCTTGGCCGTCTCGGCCATGAAATGCACCCCGGCGAGAACGATCACGTCTGCTTCGACCGTCATCGCCTTGCGGGCGAGCGCCAGGCTGTCGCCAACGATGTCGGCGACGCAGTGGAAGATCTCCGGCGTCTGATAATTATGCGCCAGGATGACCGCGTTTCTTTGCCGTTTGAGGTCAAGGATGGCCTCGACATCCCCCGCAAACACCGGCCATTCGATGGGAGGAATGACGCGCTTGACCCGATCGTACAGGGCGGCGCTGCGTGCGGAAGGGGTAGACATCATGGCTCTCATTATGCTCCGGTTGAGTATAACAAGGGCATATGCTTAACTTGAGCATAAGGAAAGTCAAGCGCGCGAAAGTGGTAATTTCGTACCTGCGACAGCCCGTTCCGCCAGCACCGTCTGGCGGAAGCGGAAGCGCTTGGCGGGGCGTCCGCCGGTGTCGGACATCGTCTCGCCGGTTTCCTCGACAAGGTCCTGCTGTTCGATGAGCCGCCTGAAATTCTGCTTGTGCACCAGCCCGCCGGACAGCGCCTCCACGGTGCGTTGCAGTTGCAGCAGGGTAAATGCCGGCGGCATCAGTTCGAACACGACAGGGCGGTATTTGATCTTGGTTCGAAGCCTGGCGATGCCCGTCGCCAGGATACGACGGTGGTCGGCAATCATCGGCTGGCCTGGGACAGCCGGCGTGCTGCCGGCAGCTGATCCTCGCAAGGCCTCCGCCACCAGCGCGGCCTCGTAGAGCAGTTCATAGCGCTGCAGGACAAGTTCCTCGTTCCAGGCACGGCCGTCCAGGCCAAAGGCGATCGCCGCACGCTGCCAGCGGTCATGCCGCATGTCGGGGTGTTCAGCATCGTCGGCCCATGCCTGCAGCCGAGGCATCAAGATAGCCGGCAAAACAGCCGGCACGCCGGCACGGTGATCTTCCCAGGGGAAGTAATCATACCAGTTGCGCCAGCTATGTGTTGTCGGTCCGACAGCCGGCTCCTCGCGCGTCAGTCCGAGATAGCTGATCGAGATCACCCGTTGCACGGGTTCGTCGCCGGCCCGGTCGCGGTCGGCGAATGTATAGAGCTGTTCGATGTAGCCCAGCGGATGGTGGGTCAGCCGCTCCACCCATGCCCTGAGGCCGGACTGCAGGGAGCGATGGCCGAGTTCGAACGGACCAGATGGCAGGGCGCCTTCGTGGCCAACGGTCAGCACGCGTGGCTTGCCATCCGTCACGGCGATCACGACGGCGATCAGGTCTGCGCTGACAGTCTGGCTGCGGTTATCTCCAGCGGGCTGTTTGGCGGCTTGTCTGGTCATGTCCTGCACTGGTTTCAACGGAATTGCGGGTATGAAATCGCCCGAGGGAGCGAGCCAGGCAAAAAGTGGACTGCTGCCTTGCGCCCGTCAACATTGCAGCCGTTTCAGACCCAGCTCCGCATATGATGGCATTTACCGCCTGCCTAGGGTTACCTTGTCTTTCCCCGAGCATCGACGATCGCGCGCAACGGCGCTCCGATGCCCGGCGTGCAGGCGAAAACGGCCAGGCCGTGCTGTCCGTCCCCGACAAGCGGAAAACCGGTCGTGCAGCCGCCGGCCTCTTCCACCAGCAGCAACCCCGCCAGCACATCCCAGGCGAAGAGATGGGCTTCGACATAGGCGTCGATACGCCCCGAGGCGACCTGCGCAAGGCCGCGCGCCGCCGACCCGAACTGCATGAATTCGCAACCGGCATCGAGAAGACGGTCGAGCAGGGCCAGATAGTCGGCCAGCGGTGCCTTGCGCGAATAGCCGGCTTCCACGGCAGCCTGCCGGATGTCCTGCGTAGCGCTGACATGCATCGGCGCGCCATTGCAGAAAGCACCGTGGCCGCGCCATGCCGTGAACATCTCATCCGCCACGGGATCGAACACGATGCCGATCCGTGCGATGCCTCCGACGCAGAAGGCGATGGAAATCGCGAAGCTTGCTATGCCGCGCGCGAAATTTCCGGTGCCGTCGATCGGGTCGATCACCCAGGTAGCTTGCGCGATCTTGCCTCCCGATTCTTCGGTGAGAATGCCGTCATCGGGAAAGTGCTCCCCAATCGAATGGCGGATCAGGCAATCGACGTCATGGTCCGCGATGGTGACTAGGTCCTGCGGGCCTTTCTCGACCGTCCGCAAATCTCCACCCTTGCGAAAGTAGTGCATGGCGACGGCGCCCGCCTGCCTGGCCAACGCAACGGCGAAGTCGAAACGCTGAGCAAGCTCGATCTCATTCGAGGGCATTGGCTGATAGTCTCCGGCAGGTAGGGTCATGCCTTCGCCGGCCATGACGCCGCTGCCGGCAAGCCGCCAAGCGCCACCGAGATTCGGTCCGCGTGTTCTATCAGCGCGTGGGTCAACGGCGGCAAAGCGTGGTCCGGCAGCAATTGCTTGAGCGTGGTGACGCTGATCGCGCCGATGGCCGCGCCGTCATGGCCGAAGATCGCGGCCGCGATGCAGACGACCCCTGCATGATCTTCCTCGTCGTCCAGCGCAAAATGGCGGGAGACGACCGTGTCGAGCGCTGACGTGAGCGCCGGTATCGTGCTGAGGGTCTTGGGTGTCCGTGCCGGATAGCCGACACGCTCAAGTATGTCGATCGCCTGCTGGCGAGGCATTGCCGCGAGAAAGATCTTGCCGACCGCCGAACAGTGCGGCCGCTCGCGTCGTCCGAGCGCGGCATCGAAACGAATGGCGTCGGGCGCATCGGCGCGGCCGACGACGACAGCCGCATCCTCGTCCCATATCGCCACACGCGAGGTGATGCCGGTCGCCTGCGTCAGCTGGCGCAGGATCGGCATCGCGACTTCGGCCACGCCTGTGCCGGCTGCCGCAAGATCGCCAAGCCGAACCAATGCAAGACCGAGCCGGTAGCGCTTGCTCATGCCTTCACCGGTGTCGGACACGATGCCTGCCGCCTTCAGGCTGAGCAGGATCGCATAGGCGGCTGCCTTGGTGATTCCCGCCGCCAGCGCCAGGTCGGTCAAGCGGGCACCGTCTTTTCCCGCGTTGGCGATCTTGTCGATGATGTCGAGCGCGCGGCCGACACTTTGCACCCGATATCGGTCTCCGGTCATCGAACAATCCTGTCGGGCGTCATCAAACAGACATGCACCTCATGCATTAATAATAAACACTATTTAGTATTACTAAACAATAGCGCGATCCATCATTTTTGACCGGTGCAGCGCCGGGCCTGAAAAACCACGGAACAGATCATGCTGTTGATAGTCGCGACATCGCGGATTGGGCATTCCGCTGCCGACCAAAGCCATTTCGATGATCGCTTTGACAGCAACGGCAACGCCCTTGCGGTTGCATGATGATACGCCGCATGAATCGTCATTGGCTCACCTGGATCGGTCTGGCGCCGTTCCTGGCTTTTGTCCTGGCTTTCGAAATCCTGCCGGTCCTCACCCTGCTGCGGTCCAGCCTGACCGGAGAGGGCGGCCCGACGCTGGACAATTTCGCACGCGCCCTGACGCCGACGACGCTGACGGCTTTTACCAACAGCCTGAAACTGGCCGTCGCTACGGCATTCGGCGGCACGCTCTTCGGCTCGGTGGTCGCCTACGCCATCGTCACGTCCCACAGTCCCGCGATGCGGCATGCCATGACGGCGCTCGCCAATGTCGCGGCGAATTTCGGCGGTGCGCCACTGGCTTTCGCTTTCGTGATCACGCTGGGATCCACCGGTTTCGTCACGCTTCTGCTCGGCTATCTCGGAATTCAGCTCTATCCGGATTTCCGCATCTACTCGATCACTGGGCTCGGCATCGCATACCTCTATTTCCAGACCCCACTCGCCATCCTGCTGGTGATGCCGGCGCTTCTGGGGCTGCGGCCGGAATGGCGGGAAGCCGCCGAGATACTCGGCGCCACGACATTGCAATATTGGCGGCGTGTCGCCCTGCCGATCCTGGCGCCGGCGATATCGGCAAGCTTCTTCCTGGTGTTTGCCAATGCCTTTGGCGCCTACGCGACCGCCTGGACGCTGACCGGGTCCGACGTCAATCTCATACCCGTGCAGATCGCCGCTCTGGTGCGCGGGGAAGTCGTGCTCGATCCGGCGCTCGCGGATGCACTTGCCATTCTCTCGCTGCTGGTGATGGCCGCCTGCCTGCTCGCCTACCAGTATTTCGCGCGCCGGATGAGGCGCACGGCATGAACGCGGGCTCTCTAACATGGCGAGCGCCGGTCATCGGCGTCTTCGTCGCCTTCATGACCGTCCCGGTGGTCGCCACCGCGCTGTTTTCCGTCGCGACGCGCTGGGACCGCACTCTGTGGCCGGAGGGCCTGACACTGAATTGGTGGATCAAGGTCGCGTCGCGCTCCGCCTTCACCGATACGCTGCTGAATTCATTCTGGGTCGCCATGACATCGATGCTGGTTTCGCTGATCATCGTGGTGCCGGCGGCCTATGTCGCTCACACAAGACTTCCGCATGCGAAACCATGGCTCGAATTCCTGTCGATCGTGCCGTTTTCCCTACCGGGAGTCGTGCTGGCGCTCGGCCTGATCCGGCTCTACTCGAAACTGCCGCTGCCGCTCATCAACACGCCCAACATCCTGATCGCGGCCTATGTGATTGTCACGCTACCCTTCATGTACCGCGCCGTCATGAACACGCTGGAAAGCGTGGACACGCGCCTGCTTGTCGAGGCGGCGCAAAGCCTTGGCGCGAATCCCCTGCAGGTCCTGGCCTGGGTCATCGTGCCCAACATCGCCTCCGGCATCGTCAATGGCAGCCTGCTGGTGCTCTCGGCGGTCTTTTCGGAGTTCGTCCTGGCCAACCTGCTGATCGGCACTCGGCTGAAGACATTCCCGATCTATCTCGTCGAATTCACGCGTTCCGATGCGCGGCAGGCCAGCGCGCTGGCGCTGATGAGCTTCGTGATCGCCTGGATCATTTCGCTCGCCATCCTGTGGACGGCCGGGCGGCCGGCCAAGCGGCGACAAGCCGACAGCCCAGTCCGAGGCCGTTAGCGCGGAAACCCAGCATCCCAGACATGCCGTCGCGAGCGGGCGCGAAGGCAGACCGAGATCGACCCGCATTTGGAGAGACGAAAATGAACAAGAGACTGTTAGCCGTGCTTCTTGGCGCCAGCGCCTTTGCGTTTCAGGCGTTGCCGGCAATGGCCGAAGACACGCTCACGGCAGCCAAGGCCGAGGGGCAGTATGTCAGCTACGGCATGTCGGATGACTGGGTCAATCTCGGCGCGATCTTCGGCGAGATCGAGAGCAAGTTCGGTCTCAAGCATGTCGACACCGACATGACCTCGGCCGAACAGATCACCCATCTCCTGGCGGAAAAGGACGCGCCGGTGATGGACATCGCTGATATCGGCTATGATTTCACCGAACGTTTGCTGGAGAACGGCCTCGCCGCCAGCTACAAGAATGCGTCGTGGGACAGCATCAAGCCGCAATACAAGGATGCCGATGGCCGCTGGGCCTCGTCCTACTGGGGCGCCATCGCCTTCCTGGTCAACACCGACAAGGTCAAGGTCGCGCCGCAGACGTGGAACGACCTGCTGAAGCCCGACTACAAGGACATGGTCTGTAGCCGCGACCCGCGCATCTCCAGCTATGCGACTGCTTCGGTGCTGGCCGCGGCCTACGCGAATGGCGGCGGCGAGGACAATGTGCAGCCGGGCCTCGACTGGTTCAAGCAGCTGCGCGACAGCGGCAATCTGCGCAACGGCGTAGTGCTGAACGTGGCCTCCGTGCAGAAGGGCGAATGCCCGATCTCGATGGTCTACGACTTCGACGGCTTTGCCAAGCGCGACGCCACCGGCCTGCCGCTCCAGGTGATCATACCAACCGACGGCACCGTCGGCATGCTGTTTGCCCAGTACATCAGCACGGCCGCTCCGCACCCCAATGCCGCCAAGGTCGCCATTGACTTCCTGTTCTCGGACGAAGGCCAGCACCTGCTGGCCGAGGGCTATGCGCACCCGACCCGCGATATCGCATTGTCCGACGCGGTGAAGGCCAAGATGCTGCCGGCAAGCGCCTATGAGAGGGTTCGCTTCCCGACCAACCTCGCCAGCTTCTCCGGCGCGATCAAGAACATCGCCGAAGGCTGGGACAAGCTCGCGAAGTAAGACTTGTTGGCTGATACCGCCGCCCGCGCACTAGACTGCGCGGGCAGTGCGGTCGGTAATTTGCCGGCTACAGAGTTGGAGGAGCCTCGGTCTGTGAAACCTTGCCGGCGATCCAGTCATAGAACCGGTTTGCCAGGGGATGTTCGAGCTTGCCTTCCGGCATCACGAAATAATAGCTGTTCTCGGTCGTCATCGGCAGGTCGAACACCACCTGCAACTGGCCTTCATCAAGCTCCTTTTCGATGAGATAGCGTGGCAGCAGCGCGAAGCCTAGCCCTGCCGCGGCGGCCTCGATGACCATGGTGAACTGGTCGAAACGGTGACCGTGATAGGCCCCGTCGCCATCCATGCCGGTCGACTGGAACCAGTTGACCCAGGCCTTCGGCCGCGTCGCCAGATGCAGCAATGGCCCGGCTGCGAGATCGGTCGGGCTGTCGACGGACTGGCCGGCGAGGAAGCCGGGACTTGCCACCGGTAGGATCACCTCGCGGCAGATGTAGCGGCAGCGCGCATTCGCCCAGACCGGCTTGCCATAGTGGATGGCGGCGTCGAAGGCTTGCTCCTCCAGGTCGAACGGCGCCGAACGTGATGCAACATTGACGACCACGCCGGGATTGCCGGCCAGGAAGTCCGGCAGGCGCGGCACCAGCCAGCGGCTGCCGAATGTCGGCAAGGTCGCTAGGCTGAGGGAGGTCGCTTGCGATCCGGTCATGGCGCGCAGCATGGTTTCTTCCGTGTCGGCAAGCAGCCTGCGCACCTCCGGCAGGAATCTATGCCCAACGCTCGACAGAACCACGCGCTGGCGCACGCGCTCGAACAGAAGCACTCCCAGCTGCGCTTCCAGCTCCTTGATCTGGCGACTGACGGCGCTCTGCGTCAGGCTGAGTTCCGCTGCCGCCTGCGTGAAACTGCCGTGCCGTGCCGCGCATTCGAAGGCCTGCAGCTTTTCGATGTCGGGGATCAGTCGCCTGTTGGAGATCATTCCATTCTCGCATCAACCCAGTCGAATCTATCGCAACTTGACGATTAAGGAAAACGATATGATCGCGTCACGGAATGATCATAGCGAGAAGTGCGCCCATGACCAGCAACCAGTTCATGTCGTCGGACGACATCCGCGCCGCCTTTTCGGCTGCCATGTCGGCCATGTACCGCGCCGAGGTGCCGGCCTATGGCTCCCTGCTGTCGCTGGTGGCCGAGGTCAATGCCCGCACGCTCGCGCAAAAGCCGGCCCTGCGCGCCAGTTTGGCGGCGACCGGCACGCTAGACCGCGTCTCGGAGGAGCGCCATGGCGCCATTCGCCTTGGTACGGATGCCGAGCTTGCCATGATGCGCAGGGTTTTTGCCGTGATGGGCATGTTTCCCGTCGGCTACTATGATCTGAGCGAGGCCGGCGTGCCCGTCCATTCGACCGCCTTCCGTCCGGTCGGTGATGCGGCATTGCGGCAAAACCCTTTCCGTGTCTTCACCTCGCTGCTGCGGCTCGACCTGATCGAGGACGAAGGGCTGCGCGAGGAGGCTCGGAAGGTACTGGCGAAGCGGGGTATCTTCTCCGATGCCGCCGTATCGCTGGTGGAAAAGGCGGAAGCCGATGGCGGCCTGGATGCAGGGGATGCCACACGCTTCATCACGGAAGTGCTGAACACCTTCCGCTGGCACCAGCAAGCGAGCGTCGATCGTGAGCTCTACGGCCGGTTCCATGATGCGCACCGGCTCGTCGCCGATGTCGTTTCCTTCAAGGGACCGCATATCAATCATTTGACGCCGCGCACGCTCGACATCGATGCCGTGCAGGGGCTGATGCCCGATCACGGCATCGCGCCCAAGGCGGTGATCGAAGGCCCGCCGGCGCGCAATTGCCCGATCCTGCTGCGCCAGACCTCCTTCAAGGCGCTCGAGGAAAGCGTCTCCTTCCCGGATGCCGACGGCTCGTTCCAGGCGGGTTCGCATACCGCTCGTTTCGGCGAGATCGAGCAGCGCGGCATCGCCCTGACACCGAAGGGTCGTGCGCTCTACGACCGCTTGCTGAACGAAGCGCGGACCCATGTGCGCCCTGCGCCGGATGGCTCGAATGCGGACGAGTATCGCGCGGCGCTGCAAGTTGCGTTCCGGGCCTTTCCGGATGATTGGGACGAGATCCGGCGGCGCGGTCTCGGCTATTTCACATATCGCCATGCCGGTGCCGATGGCCGCATTCCCGCGGATGGCGGTGATCTGGAGGTGATGGTGGCGGCAGGAATCATCCGCTTCGACCCTATCGTCTACGAGGATTTCCTCCCGGTCAGCGCTGCCGGTATCTTCCAGTCCAATCTTGGCGATGGCGCCGGGCAGGATTTCGTCGCCAGCCCCAACCAGAGGCGCTTCGAGCAGGCGCTTGGCGCCAAGGTGCTCAACGAGTTCGACCATTATGCCGGCATCGAGAAGGCATCGATCGCGCAGTGCCTGGCGCGGCTGGAGACAGCCGGCAGCCCAAACTGACCATGGTTCTTGAAACGCACATCGCCGAACTACGCGGCCTGCTCGGTGCGGGCGGCTTGCTCAGGCAGCCCGAGGACTTGGCTGCCTACCAGACCGGCGCCCGCCACGATCGCGGGCTGGCCGCCTTCGTGGCGCGGCCGGCGACGACGGAGGACGTGTCCGCGCTGCTGGCGTATTGCTGCCGCCACGGAATCGCGCTCGTCCCGCAAACCGGCAATACCGGCCTCGTCGCCGGCTCGACACCGGATATGAGCGGCCTGCAGGGCGTCCTCAGCCTCGACCGCCTGCGAAGCGTGTTCGATCTTGATCTCGACAATCGTTCGGTGCGTGTCGGCGCCGGGCTCAGGCTGTCGGAGATCAACGGCCGGCTTGAACCGCACTCGCTGTTCTTCCCCATCGATCTCGGCGCAGATCCCTGTGCCGGCGGCATGGTCGCCACCAACACCGGCGGCGCCCGTTTCCTGCGCTTCGGCGACGTGCGCCGCAATACGCTCGGCCTCAAAGTCGTGCTCGCGGACGAGCAGGGCACGGTGCTCGATCTCGGCGATGGCCTGCGCAAGAACAACACCGGCGTCGACTGGAAGCAGTGTTTCATCGGCACGTCCGGCGCCTTCGGCGTCATCACCGAATGCGTCTTCAACCTGGAGCGCCTGCCACGGCAGACCGCCACCGCTTTCCTGGTGCCGAAAAGCGATGGTCATGTCATGGGCATTCTCGCTGACATGGAGGCGCAGCTTGGCGCTTACCTCTCGGCCTTCGAGGACATGTCCAAGGCCGCCATCAGTTGCGCGCTGGAACATGTGCCTTCGCTGCGCAATCCGTTCCCGGGCGGCGCCATACCGGACCATGTGATCCTGGTGGAAATCTCCCGCTCCTGGGCTCCGCGCGAGGGCGAGCAGTCGCTCGACGCCGTGCTCGAAGCGGTGCTGGGCGAGATCTGGTCGCGGCCGGATGAGCCGCTGGCTGACGCCTTTGTCGGTCGCCCGCACGAGATGTGGGCACTGCGGCACGCCCTTTCCGAGGGCGTCAAGGCGGCCGGCCATCTCGTCGCCTTCGACCTCTCCTTCCGGCGCGGCGACGTCATGCGCTTTCGCGAGCATATGCGCACTGAGCTTGCAGCGAGCATGCCCGCCGTGCGGGTCTGCGATTTCGGCCATGTCGGCGACGGTGGCCTTCACTTCAATCTTCTTGTTGGTTCGCGCGACGCGGAGCCACCAAGTGCTGCAACCGTTTCGGAACTGCGCGACCGCGTCATTCGTGTCGCCGTCGAGACGTTTGGTGGCAGCTTCAGCGCCGAGCATGCTATCGGCCGGACCAACCAGCCCTTCTACGACCGTTACGCCAGCGACAAGCTAAAGGCGATGGCGTCGGCGTTCAAGCAGCAGACATCGCCGGGGCCTATCGGCGCGGCGCGATTTGGTTAGAACAGATTTCAGGAAAAAAGGAAGAAAAAACATGACGATAGCGAAGGAAACGGCAGAGCTTCTGGGCAAGCTTGGTGTTGCCAGTGATGTGCTCAAGGGCGGCGACCTGATCGTGCGGAGCCCGGTGACGGGCGAAAAGATCGCGGCGCTGAAGACGATCTCGCCGGCCGATGCGGCCAAGGCGATCGATGGCGCCCACAAGGCGTTCCAGACATGGCGGCTGGTGCCTGGTCCCAAGCGCGGCGAACTGGTGCGGCTGCTGGGCGAAGAACTGCGCGCCCACAAGGCCGAGCTCGGCCGCCTGGTGTCGATCGAGGTCGGCAAGATACCGTCCGAAGGTCTGGGCGAAGTGCAGGAAATGATCGACATCTGCGATTTCGCGGTTGGTCTGTCGCGCCAGCTCTACGGCCTCACCATCGCCACCGAACGTCCGGGCCATCGCATGATGGAAACCTGGCATCCGCTCGGTGTCGTCGGCGTCATCTCCGCCTTCAATTTCCCTGTCGCTGTGTGGTCGTGGAATACGGCACTCGCCCTGGTCTGTGGCGATGCCGTGGTGTGGAAGCCGTCGGAGAAGACGCCGCTCACCGCACTCGCCTGCGAGGCCATCTTTGCGCGCGCGGTCAAGCGTTTTGGCACTGACGCGCCAGAAGGCCTGCTTTCAGTGCTGATCGGCGACCGTGCCGTCGGCGAGATCCTGGTCGATCATCCAAAAGTGCCGCTGGTGTCGGCCACCGGCTCGACGCGCATGGGCAGGGATGTCGGCCCGCGCCTGGCCAAGCGCTTTGCCCGTGCGGTGCTGGAGCTTGGCGGCAACAATGCCGGCATCGTGGCGCCCTCCGCCGATCTCGACATGGCATTGCGCGCCATCGCCTTCGGCGCCATGGGCACCGCGGGACAGCGCTGCACCACGCTGCGGCGCCTGTTCGTCCATGACAGCGTCTATGACCAGCTCGTGCCGCGCCTGAAGAAGGCCTATCAGAGCGTCTCGGTCGGCAATCCGCTGGAGACCACGTCGCTGGTCGGCCCGCTGATCGACAAGGCGGCGTTTGACGCCATGCAGAAGGCGCTCGCCGAAGCCACCGCCCATGGCGGCAAGGTGACCGGCGGCACGCGGGTCGAGAACGGCCATCCCGATGCCTATTATGTGCATCCGGCCCTGGTCGAGATGCCCAAACAGGTATCGCCGGTGACGGAAGAGACCTTTGCGCCGATCCTCTATGTGATGAAGTATTCCGACTTCGACGCGGTGCTCGACGAGCACAATGCGGTGGGGGCTGGTCTTTCCTCCTCGATCTTCACGCGCGACCTGCAGGAATCCGAGCGGTTCCTTGGTGTCGATGGATCGGACTGCGGCATCGCCAATGTCAATATCGGCACGTCCGGCGCCGAGATCGGCGGTGCGTTCGGTGGCGAGAAGGAAACGGGCGGCGGTCGTGAATCGGGTTCGGACGCCTGGAAGGCCTATATGCGCCGCGCCACCAACACGGTGAACTACTCCAAGGCCCTGCCGCTCGCCCAGGGTGTTTCGTTCGACATCGAGTGAGGGCGCAGAGCCTGACTTGCAGCCGTGATGGGCTGACGTTGGCTTCGCGCTGGCCAGCCCGTCACGATCCCCTGCAACGTTGACCAGCGGCGCGAACGATGGTTCTAGAGCATCGTCTTCGCGCTCCGGTCATTCTCTTGTGGCCGGCTCGCTTCCCGCAGGTCCGAGATGAGAGGAAAGCCGCATGAAAACCATTTCCCAGGCGAAGTCGCACGGCGGCGTGCAGGGCGTCTATTCCCATGCGTCCGATGTCTGCGCCTGCGACATGACCTTCTCGGTTTTCGTGCCGCCGCAGGCAGCACAAGGTCCGTTGTCGGTCGTCTGGTATCTGTCCGGTCTTACTTGCACCCATGCCAATGTCATGGACAAGGGCGAGTACCGCCGCATGGCCGCCGAACTCGGCCTGATCATTGTTTGCCCCGACACCAGCCCGCGCGGCGCTGATCTTCCCGACGAGAAGGACAATTGGCAGTTCGGCAGCGGCGCCGGCTTCTATGTCGATGCCACGCAAGAGCCCTACGCGAAGAATTATCGCATGTACTCCTATGTCACCGAGGAACTGCCGGCGCTGATCGCACGGGAGTTTCCCGCCGACATGACGCGCCAGGCGATCTTCGGCCACTCGATGGGCGGTCACGGTGCGTTGACGATTGCGCTCAAAAATCCCGAGCGGTTCAAGAGCTGTTCCGCCTTCGCGCCGATCGTCCAGCCCAGCACCGCGGGCTGGTCGAAGCCGGCTTTCGAAAAGTATCTTGGTGGGGATGAGGCATCATGGCGGACCTACGACACCACCTCGCTCATCGAGGATGGACGCCGCTTCCCGGAATTTCTCGTCGACCAGGGCACGGCTGATGGCTTCCTCAAGGATGGGCTGCGGCCGTGGTTGCTGGAAGAGGCCTGCGCCAAGGCCGGCATCCCGCTGACCTTGCGCATGCAGGACGGATACGATCACTCGTATTTCTTCATCTCGACCTTCATGGACGACCATCTGAGATGGCACGCGCAGAGACTGTCCGCATAGGCATTTGACAGCTGAGGCGCGCCGAATATGGTTCGCCTCATCACAGCTCCTCGACCTGCCTCCAGCACGCGATCAGGTGACCTGGACCGGCCTGCCGGATCGGCGGCTGCGCCGTTCTGCAGTCGGCGACAGCCAGCGGGCATCGATCGGCGAAGGAACACCCGCCTTGCGGGGCATCGGCGGCCAATACTTCGGTCTGGGCCGAAATCTTCGGCGCGGCTTCATCGGACGAAGCTGCCAGCAACAGTTTGGTGTAGGGATGGTTCGGTCCCAGGAAAATCTGGTCGGATGAACCGACTTCCACGAGCCGGCCGCGATAGAGCACGCCGATCCTGTCGGCCATGTAACGGATGACCCGAAGATCGTGGCTGATGAACACGTAGGTCGTATTCTTATCCCGCTGCAGGTCGTTGAGCAGGTTGAGGACCGTCGCCTGCACGGAGACGTCGAGTGCCGAGGTGGGCTCGTCCAGCACGACGACCTTCGGTGCGCCGGCGAAGGCGCGCGCGATGGCCGCCCTCTGCCGCTGGCCGCCTGATAGCGACCGCGGCTTCTGGTCGGCGGTGGTGCCGGTGAGGCGAACCGACGCCAGCAGGTCGCCGACACGCTGCCGCACTGCGCTCCGCCGCAGGCCGGAGAGCCGGCGCAACGGGCGGCCGAGGATCCTGCCGATCCTGTGGCGCGGATTGAGCGTGCGATCCGGCGACTGGAACACCATCTGCACGTCGCGCCGTTCGTCAGGGTTTCTCTTTTCCACACGCGCCGCGACCGGGTTGCCGAACAGTTCGACCGACCCGGCACTCGGCGTCTGCAGGCCGGTGATGATCCTTGCCAGCGTCGATTTGCCGGAACCGGACTCGCCGATCAGCCCGAAGGTTTCCCCCTGGCCAATCTCCAGGTCGATGCCATGCAGCACGGCCTGGCTGCCGAAGGAATGGGTCACCGCGCGGCAGGCGATTGCCATATCACGTTCTTTTGCCGGCAAATCATCACGCTGGGCTTCGTGAGTCCGAGAGTGCGAAGACAGCCCATCCTCATTGATGGTCCCCTCCGCCAATCGTCCGTCTCGCTTCGTGAAGCTGAGCGCAGGAATGGATGCGATGAGCGCCCTCGTATAGGCGTGGCGGGGGTCGTCGAAAACCTCGTTTGCCGCGCCGCTCTCGACCACCGTTCCGGACTGCATGACGGCCACCCGGTCGCAGGAGCGGCGTATCATGTTGATGTCGTGGCTTATCAGAAGGATGCTTGTCCTGTGGTCCCGGCGCAAATCGTCGAGGACGGCGATGATCTCGGACTGGACGCTGGCGTCGAGCGCCGTCGTTGGCTCGTCCAGCACCAGCAGCGACGGATCGAGTGAAATGGCCATGGCGATGTTGGCCCGCTGCTGCATGCCACCGGACAGTTCGTGCGGATAAAGCTCCAGGACTCGGCCGGGATTGCTCACCCTGACCCGCCCCAGCAGGTCGGCTGCCCGCCCATGCGCTTCCTCGTGACGAACCTTGCGATGCCGCATGATTGTCTCGGTGATCTGCCTGCCAATCGTCATGCTCGGGTTGAGTGCCGCTCCCAGATGCTGGTAGACGGCGGCAATATGGTCGCCCCGCAACCGGCGCAGTTGCTCGGCCGAAAGATCGCGGATTTCGCGGCCCTGGAAGGTGAGCGCCGAAGCCTCGATCCTGGCACCCTTCGGCAGATAGCGCAGTATGGCCATGGCCACCGAGCTCTTGCCCGATCCCGACTCGCCGACCAGCCCGAGCGCTTCGCCCTCCCTTATGTGAAGCGACACGTCCTTGACGGCCGGATGTGACCCCTTGCGACCGCCATAGGAGACGGAGAGGCGCTCTACGTTCAGAATTGAGGAGGACATTGTTGGGCTTGAAACCACTTTCTTCCGGCGTCGCCATCCAGGGCAATCGCTTCCGCTTTCCTACAATATAATCTCTATAAAATTACTCGAATTAAGCCGGAAGGCAATCTAGCTTTTGCCAATCAGGAGATTGAAGGGTCGCTGACTGTGTCGGTGCCCGGGGTCTCCAGCCAAGATTGGAAGGAAGCTGGCATGGCTCGAGACCACATGATCCTGAGCGCGTTCTTCTTCAACCCGCAGGGCGATCATCGCATGTCATGGCGCCATCCGCGCGCGCCGGGGCGGGATGTGTTCGACTTCGACTATTATCGTGAGCTGGTGCAGACGGCGGAGCGGGCGAGGATCGATACGATCTTCGTCGCCGACCACGTCGCCATCTGGGATTCGGTAAAGAGCGGCGTTGCGCATTACGCCAATGCCCGCCTCGAACCGCTGACGCTGCTGTCGGCGCTGGCCGGCGTGACCAGGCATATCGGCCTGATCAGCACGGCGTCGAGTTCCTACAGCGAGCCCTACAATGTCGCGCGCATGTTCGCTTCGCTCGACCATATCAGCAAGGGCAGGGCGTCGTGGAACGTCGTCACCTCGGCGATGGACGAGGAAGCCCGCAATTTCGGCCGCGACGGCAACATCGAACACGCCTTCCGCTACGAACGCGCCGGCGAATTCCTCGATATTGTCAAGGCGCTTTGGGACAGCTGGGAGGATGAGGCGCTCCTCATCGACAAGGCGACCGGCTATTTCGCCGACCCCGACAAGGTCCATCCCATCGACCACAAGGGCAGGCACTTCAAGGTGCGCGGGCCGCTCAACGTGTCGCGGCCACCGCAGGGCCATCCGCTGATCGTCCAGGCCGGATCGTCCGAGGACGGCAAGAATTTCGCCACCGCCCAGGCGGACGTGCATTTCGCCATCTTCAGCACCAAGGAAGACGGCATCAAGTACCGGCAGGACATCAACGAGCGACTGGCCCGCCATGGCCGGCGGCCGGAGAGCTTCAAGATCCTGCCGGGCATCCTGCCCATCGTCGCGGCCTCCGAAGCCGAGGGGCGCGAAAAGCAGGAGTACCTGCAGACGCTGCTCCCTGACCAGGTCGGCATCGACCTGCTGTCGAGCTGGAGTGGCATCGACCTCTCCGCCTA
The DNA here is from genome assembly GCF_040537815.1 of Mesorhizobium shangrilense. Lineage (NCBI taxonomy): Bacteria > Pseudomonadati > Pseudomonadota > Alphaproteobacteria > Hyphomicrobiales > Phyllobacteriaceae > Mesorhizobium > Mesorhizobium shangrilense. The sequence continues at coordinate 4,469,251 of NZ_JBEWSZ010000001.1, read as the reverse complement.
TCCGCCGGACGGGCCGCTGCCGCCGCTGCCGGACGAAAGCACCTTCAATGGCGGGCGCACTTCGCTCAACCGGGTCAAGCAATGGTCGCAACAGAATCTGAGCCTGCGCGACATAGCCCGCAAGCTGGCCAACAGTGGTTCGGTGCCGACGGTTGCGGGTACGCCAAAACAGATCGCCGACCAGCTGGAGGACTGGTTCGTTTCCGGTGCGGCCGACGGCTTCAACCTGATGTTCCCGCTGCTGCCCGAGGACTGGGTGAACTTTGCCGAGCAGGTGGTGCCGGAACTGCAGCGGCGCGGCGTCTTCCCGACCGAATACGGGCCAGGCACTTTGCGCGACCGCTTCGGCCTCGCCCGTCCCGCCAACCGCTTCGCCGAGCAGCGCGCCAACGCGCGCGCCGTATCCTGAGGGAACAGCCATGACAGCCGCGCCAAACCTTCAACCCCGCGAAGCGACCGCTCCGCGTCTCGTCAACGTCCTGCACAGCCCCAAGCGCATCCGCGTGAAATTTGGCGGCCGCACCATCGCCGACAGCCGCAATGTGCTGGTGCTGCGCTCCAACCATTTCCTGCCGATCTATTTCTTCCCGCCGTCATCGGTCGACCCGTCTGTGCTGAAACCCTCGTTGCATCGCGAGCCGCACGCGGTCGGCGGCGAGACCGCCTACTGGGACATCGACACCGGCGACATAAGTGCCGCCAATGCGGCGTGGTCGTTCGTCTCGCCGCCGGATGAAAACCTGTCGCCGCTCGCCGGCCGCATCGCCTTCACCTGGAAATCGGTCGACCAGTGGTTCGAGGAGGAAGAGGAAGTCTTCGTCCATGCCCGCGATCCCTATGCGCGCATCGATGTGCTGCAAGGTTCCAGCCATGTGCAGGTCTGGTTCGACGGGGACATCATCGCCGACAGCCACCGCCCGGTGCTGCTGTTCGAGACCCATCTGCCGACGCGCTTCTACCTGCCCGCGGAAGACATCCGGCTTGAGCGGCTGACGGCGTCGAATTCGACGACGCGATGTCCCTACAAGGGCATCGCCTCCTACTGGTCGGGTCTTTTGAAGGACGGTTCGGTTCGCCCCGACATCGCCTGGAGCTACCGCGACCCGATCGACGAAATGCCCAAGATCAAGGGACTGATCGCCTTCTATCCGCAGGCGGTCGACCGCATCCATCTCGACGGCCAGCCGGTCTGACGGCGGCTTTCTCCCCCATCCTCCAATTCAAGAGAGACAGACAATGACGAAACGTTCCGACATCGATTTCCTGCGCAACCAGTCCGGGCACAATCACACCGGCGACATCTGGAATGTCGCGGTCGACGAATATGCGCAAGGCTTCCTCAAGCGCCGCGACCTTCTGAAATACGGCGCACTGCTCGGTCTGACCGGCTTTGCCGCCTCGCAGGGGCTCTTCACATCAGGCGCACGTGCGGCGACCACAGGCGGCACGGTCCGCGTCGGGCTCGGCCAGCCGACTAAGGCGATCGATCCTGTCTCTGTCACCGATCCGGCCAGCATCGGCGTGATCAGCCAGGTCGGCGAATACCTCATCCTCGACGATCCGAAGGACGGGCTCGAGCCGAAGCTCGCCTTGTCGTGGGAAGCCGATGAGACGGCCAAGCGCTGGACGTTCAAGCTGCGGCCCGGGGTGAAATTCCACGATGGCCGCACTGTTACCGCCAAGGATGTGGTTGCGAGCTTCGAGCGGCTTGTCGACCCCGCCAGCGGCTCGTCGGCGCTGTCGGCCTACAAGGGCATCCTGTCCAAGGGCGGCGCCAAAGTCGTCGACGACGAGACCGTCGCCTTCGATCTCGATGGTCCAAACAGCAACTTCCCCTTCTATGTCTCCTCCGACGTCTACAACGCTGTCATCCTGCCGGCCGACTATGCCGGCGATTTCGAGAAGAATTTCAACGGCACCGGGCCGTTCAAGCTCGAATCCTTCCGTCCCAAGCAGGGCGCCAGCTTCGTGCGCAACACCGACTATTGGGGTGACAAGGCACTGCCCGACCGGGTCGAGATCAAGTTCTTCGATGACGAGCAGGCGCAGGTGCTGGCGCTGCAAGCCGGCCAGCTCGACGTCATCCCCAGCACGCCGCGCCTGGAATTGTCGATCGACGGCAACCCCAATTTCAAGCTCCTCAGCGTGCAGGCGAGCTCGCATGACCAGGTGCATCTCAGAACCGACCAGGCGCCATTCACCGACAAGCGCATCCGCCGCGCGCTGGCGCTCACCATCGATCGCGAGGCGGTGGTCAAGGGCCTGTTGAAAGGCCGCGCCATCGTCGGCAACGACACGCCATTCGCGCCGATCTTCCCCTCGGCCGACACGTCGGTGCCGCAGCGCAAGCAGGACATTGCTGAAGCCAAGCGCCTGCTTGCAGAGGCGGGCGTTCCCAACGGCTTCCAGGTGACGCTGACCACCGAACGGGCCTACGACATTCCCGACTACGCGGTGCTGATCCAGAACTTCGCCAAGAAAGCCGGCATCGACATCAAGCTCAACGTTCTGCCGCAGGATGCCTATTACGGCTCGGCCACGTTCGGCAGCTCGCCATGGCTGGATTCCAATCTCGGCATCACCGATTTCGGCCACCGCGGCACGCCCGACATCTTCCTCAATGCCACGCTGAAGAGCACGGGAGCCTGGAACGCGGCGCATTTCAACAACCCGGCCTATGACGCGCTGCTGCTCGACTACAGCAAGGCGCGCGACCTCCAGGCGCAGAGGGTTGCCGCCGGCAAGATCCAGACCCTGCTGCTCGACGAAACGCCGCTGATCATCGGCTATTTCTCGCAATACAGCCGCATCGTCAGCACGAAAGTCGAGGGCGTGCGTTTCACCGCCATTTCGCACCTGCTGCTCGACAGGGTGTCGTTCGTGTGAGCGCCACCCGCTCAATGGCGGTCGCCCGGCATTTGACGGCACGCGCAGGCTCGCTGCTGCTCACGCTGTGGCTGGTCAGCATCCTCGTCTTCTGGGCCGGGCAGGTTCTGCCCGGCGATGTCGGCCGCGTCATGCTCGGCCCGTTCGCGGATGCGCAGGCCGTTGCCGAGTTGAACAAGCGGCTGGGGGCGGATCAGCCCGTCCTCGTCCAGTATTGGCACTGGTTCAGCAAGGCGATTGCCGGTGATTTCGGGGATAGCCTGGCGATGCGCGCGCCTGTCGCGCCGTTCGTGCTCGAAAGCATGCGGAAGTCCGCCGCCCTTGCCGGCGTCATCCTGGTCTTCCTTGTCCCGCTGGGTGTCGGCGCGGGCGTGATTGCCGGTCTCAATGCCGGCCGCCTCGTCGATCGCCTGATCGTGCTGGCGGGCGTCTCCTTGGCCATTGTGCCGGATTTCGTGTCCGGCCTGCTGCTTCTGATTGTTTTCGGCCTGTGGCTGAGCTGGTTCCCGATCAATGGCGTCGCCCCGGACGGGGCCGGTTTCTGGACCAACGGCTACTACCTGATACTGCCGGCACTTCCCCTCGTGTTGAACCTTGCCGGCTACATAGCGCGGATGACGCGAGCCGGTGTGATCGAGGCGATGGCCGCCGACTACACGCGAACAGCCGTCCTGAAGGGGCTCGACCGCCGCGAGGTCGTCGTCAGGCACGTGCTGCGCAACGCGCTGACGCCGACGATCGCGGTGCTGGCGACCCAGAGCGGATTCCTGCTGGGCGGGCTTGTGGTGATCGAGGCGCTGTTCGGCATCCAGGGTCTTGGCAATCTGGTCCTGAATGCCGCCAAGGCGCGCGATTTCCCCATGCTTGAAGCGGGCGTCCTGGTGATGGCGGCGATTTTCGTGCTGTCGGCGGCTGTCGGCGATGTCCTGCAGGCGTTGCTCGATCCGCGACAGCGGCGCCGGGTGTCGCCATGATCGAGCTTGTGGGGTTTCCCGTGCCGCAAGGCGCCACATTCACAATGCAGGCTGACACCAGGATTCGCGCCGCATTTCAAAGACTGTCGCCGTCGGTCGTGATCGGGTCTCTGCTACTGCTGTTCTGGGTCGCATGCGCCCTGTTCGGCAATCTCTTCGTTCCCTTCGATCCCTATGCCGAAGACTTCCTCGCCATGCTGACGCCGCCCGACGCGATGCATTGGTTCGGAACCGACCAGCTCGGCCGCGACGTGTTGTCCAGGATCATCGTCGGCTCCCGCGACATCCTCGTGGTCGCACCGCTTGCGACATTGACCGGCGTCACCGCCGGCAGCCTGATCGGGCTTGTGCTCGGTTATTTCGGCGGTCTCGTCGACGCGGTGGGTGCCAGGCTGCTGGACTCGGTCATGGCGCTTCCCTTCATCGTCCTGGTCACCATGACGCTGGTGGCATTGGGACCATCCAACGCCACGGTCATCCTGGTGATAGGCATCGCCTATGCGCCGCTCGTCGCAAGAACCGTCCGGGCCGCCGTACGCGAGCAGCGTGAGCGCGAATATGTCAGCGCCGCCCGGCTCGCCGGCGAAGGCCCATTGGGCATCATGTTCCTGGAAATCCTGCCCAATGTGAGGGAAACCATCCTCATCGAGCTCGTCACCCGGCTGGGCTATGCGTTCTTCTCGATCGCCACATTGAGCTTTCTCGGCCTCGGCATCCAGCCTCCATCCGCGGATTGGGGACTGGCCATCGCCGAGGGCTACGGTTTCCTCACCGGCGGGAAATGGTGGATCGTCGTCTTCAATTCCGGAGCGATCATTTCGCTGGTCATGGCAACCAACCTCGTTGCCCAGGGCATAGGCGCTTTTGAAAGCAAGGACGGGTGAATTCGAGGCCGGCTCTATTGTTGGGCGGGCAGCGCAGCCAGGTGTCAGATATGTGAGCTGGTGGACGTGCCGGCCACGGTGCTGACCGAGTCCCGCTCCACCAGCGGGCATTCGAGCTTGGTGATCGGGTAGCGGCCACGTCCGGGAGGTGCCGGGACTTCCAACTGCTCGATCGCCCATTGTCCCATCGCCATATGCGGCAGGATCGACGTTGTCAGCGGCGGGAACAGATGGCGAGCGATTTCCTCGTCATCGTAGCCGATGACGGAAATGTCCTGCGGAATGTGCAGGCCGGCTTCCTTCAACGCCTCGTAGCAGCCGATCGCGGTGCGGTCGTTCTGGCAGAAGATCGCGGTCGGCCGGTCCTTGAGGGTCAGCAGCTTGACGGTCGCGGCATAGCCGGCACTGGCCGACCAGTCGCCCTCGACCACCAGTTCCGGGTCGAAGGGAATATCGGCGGTTGCCAGCGCGCGGCGATAGCCCTTGAGCCTGTCCTGCGCGGCCTGCATCCAGGGTTCGCCGGTGATGGTGCCGATGCGGCGGTGGCCATGGTTGATCAGATGCCGCGTGGAGCTCTGGCCGCCGGCGATCTCGCTGGGCACCACGGCGGGGAAGGCATAGTCGGCGGTGTAGCAGTTGAGCAGGATGACCGGGATGTCGAGGCCGTAAAGATAGTCCGGCGCTGATATTTCGCGGGTGAAGATGGTCATATAGATCAGCGCCGAAATGCCCCGCTTGGTCAACGCCTGTATCGCTCGCGGCTCCATGACGGAATCGCCCAGTGTCTGCGCCACCAGCAGCACATTGCCGGCATTCCATGAGGCCTGCCGCGCCCCTTCTATGGCAACCACGGCTTCGGGGCTGGTCGCCAGCTGGTCGACGGCGAAGCCGATCACCCCATCCAGTCCGTCGAATGCGGGAAGCGGCTTCTGCAGCGCCAAGAAGGCCGGCGGCGAATAGCCGAGCGTGCGCGCGGCCTCGATCACCCGTTCGCGGGTCTGCTGCGACAGCCTGATGCCTGGCGTGTTGTTGAGGACGAACGACACGGTTGCCTGCGAACAGCCGGCGGCCCTGGCGATGTCGGTCATGGTGACGCGACCCTTGGGCTTTGCCGGCACCTTGCGGCGCCTCGACGTGTCGGGATCGCCTGGATCCGTCGGTTCGCTCATGCCACTCCCCATCCCGTCTCAGTGTCTAGACAGCCGCCGTCGGCACCGCAAGGCCATCGGACACCGATTGCTTATAGTTCGGCGAGGTACAATAATAAATATTATCATCCATTAGAGGTCGAGATTCCAGCCTGAGTTAGGGGTCGTCAGCTGCGGCGCGGGACGGTTTCTGGTCAAATGCTCAGCTTTCGCCTGACCTCGGCGGTCGGGCCGACGCCTGACGTCGTTCAGCCTGACCGTTTGTTTGATGATCCCTCCGGTCAAAACTAATAACTATTTACTGATACCCGGAAGCCCTATAATGTCAAATCGTCAAGTCCGCTTCGGGTCGATCTGGATGCGACGAGCAGGCAGGCATGAAGCCCATTTCCGGTGGAGGATAGCCGACATGGCATCGTGTCTGCCAATCAAATGTCAGACAAATCAGATTATTTACGAGCGCCGCATGAGTCTGTAAGGTCAACATCGTGACTGGCTTCCGGGAGGAGGTCGAAGCCACATCGGCGAGTTCTGCTCAAGCGAATATCCAACGGGCGAAATGCCAAACGGGAGGTTGAACATGAAATCTGTCATTCGAAATGCGTCGGTCGCTGCTGCAGCCCTGCTGCTCGGCCTGTCGGCGACTGCAATCGCGCGCGCCGACGACAAGCCGACACTGGCCTTCGTCGTCAATGGCGCTTCCGATTTCTGGAAGGCCGCCGAAGCCGGCGTCAAGAAGGCGCAAGGCGAACTGCCGGGCTATACTCTGGAGCTCAAATATCCCGAGCAATCCTCGGTCGCGATCCAGCAGCGGCTGATGGACGATCTGGTGACGGCCGGCGTCAAGGGCATCATGGTCTCGGCCGTCGACCCCAAGACCTCCACCGACGGGCTCAACAAGATTGCCTCCGAAACGGCGCTGTTCACCACCGACAGCGACGCCCCGCAGACCAAGCGTGTCGCCTATATCGGCTCGTCCAATGTCGATGCCGGCAAGCAGGCGGCCGAGATCGCCAAGAAGGCAATGCCCAACGGCGGCAAGTGCCTCGGCTTCGTCGGCCTGCTCGGCGCCGACAACGCCAAGGAGCGCATCCAGGGCATGAAGGACGGTCTTGCCGGCACCAAGATCGAGCTCGTCGACGTTCGCGGCGACGACATCGATCAGGCCCGCGCCAAGAAGAATGTCGAGGATGCACTCGTCGCCAGCCCCGACGTCACCTGCATGGTCGGCTTCTACTCCTACAACACGCCGCGCATCTATGAAGCGCTGCGTGATGCCGGCAAGCTCGGCTCGATCACCGTCGTCGGCTTCGATGACGATCCGATCACGCTGGGCGGCGTCAAGGAAGGCACCATTGCGGCAACCGTCGTGCAGCAGCCCTTCGAATGGGCCTATCAGGGCATGAAACTGATGGCCGCCTATCTCAAGGGCGACAAGTCGGGCATCCCGGCCGGCAACCTCATCATCATCCCCACCAAGATCATCGGCAAGGATGACGTCGACGCCTATGCCGCCAATCTGAAGGCGATGGCTGGAAACTGAGACCACAAACAGTTCAGCCGGCTCAAGGTCGCCTTGAGCCGGCTGCTCGCATTGACGAACCCGGGCGGGTTCGTCAGTCTGCCTAAAGGCCACGACATGATCCCGAAAAGTGGGAACCGGTTTTCGGAAAAGATCATGCTCAGGAATTGGCCCGCCAACTGCTGTCAGGCATGATGAATTATACCGACACATCCATTGCCGCGACCACCCCGTTCCTCAGCCTCGAGAACGTGCGCAAGACCTATCCGGGCGTTGTCGCGCTGGACGGTTTTTCGATGGAGGTCAGGCCAGGCGAGGTCATCGGCCTGGTCGGTGAGAACGGCGCCGGCAAATCGACCTTGATGAAAATCCTCGGCGGCGTCACCACGCCGGACACCGGTACCATCACGGTCGACGGCGCAACTCACAAGGGCCTGACCGTCGAAGGTAGCCTGGGTTCCGGCATTGCCTTCGTTCACCAGGAACTCAACCTGTTCGAAAACCTCGATGTTGCCGCCAACATCTTCTTCGGCCGCGAGCCGTTGCGCGCCGGCCCGCTCAAGCTCGTCGACCGCGCAAAACTGCGCACCATGGTGGCGCCGCTGTTGAAGCGCGTCGGTGCCAATTTTTCGGCCGATACGCAGGTCGCCGACCTGTCGCTGGCCCAGCAGCAGATGGTCGAGATCGCCAAGGCGCTCTCGATCAAGGCAAGGCTGGTCATCCTCGACGAGCCGACCTCGAGCCTGCCGATCGCCGAAACCGACAAATTGCTCGACGTCATCAAGGCGCTGAAGGCCGACGGCATCAGCGTCATCTTCATTTCGCACCGCTTGCACGAGATCGAGCGTGTCGCCGACCGCGTCGTCGTGCTGCGCGACGGCATGCTTGCCGGCACGCTGCAAAAGCGCGACATCAACCACGACCAGATGGTCAAGCTGATGATCGGCCGCATGCTGAAGGAGCGCGAAAAGGCCTCCGAGGCCGCGCGCGCGCCCGGCGCCGTCGCTCTCTCGGCCAAGGCCATCCGCACCCCAGCCTATCCCGGCCGGCCGGTCGATCTCGACGTCAGGCACGGCGAAATCCTTGGCCTTGCCGGGCTCGTCGGCTCTGGCCGCACCGAACTGGCGCGGGTGTTCTTCGGCATCGATAGTGCCCTTGGCGGCGTAGTTGAGCTCGATGGCAAGCCGTTTGTGTTCGGTTCCGCGGCCGATGCCGTTGCGCACGGCATCTTCCTGGTGCCGGAGGACCGCAAGCTGACCGGCATCCTGCTCGATTTGTCGATCGCCCAGAATATTTCCCTGCCCAACCTGCCGGCGCATGCGCGGCGCACGCTGGTGTCGGCAAGCTCCGAGGCCGCCACGGCGGAGAAACAGAAAAGCAATCTCGGCATCAAGGCGCCGTCGGTGCAGACGCGCACCGGCACCCTGTCGGGTGGCAACCAGCAGAAAGTCGTGCTCGGCAAGTGGCTGGCCATGAACCCCAAGGTGATGATCCTCGACGAGCCGACGCGCGGCATCGACATCGGCGCCAAGGCGGAAATCTATGGGCTGATGCGCGCTCTGGCCGATGCCGGCGTCGCCGTGCTGATGATCTCCAGCGACATGGAAGAGGTGATCGGCGTGTCCGACCGCATCGCCGTCATGCATGAGGGGCAGATCTCCGGCATTCTCGACAAGGACCGGTTCAGCCAGGAAAACGTGCTGCTGCTGGCGGTGGGCAAGCAGCCGAAATAGTTTTGCAGGTTTCGCGCTGGCGCGAGCGCGCCCGGGCGGGCATTGGGGAGAAGACGATGACCAAGAAAGATCTCGGCCTGCTGATCCTGATCCTGGTGGTCGGTGCCATCGTGGCGATCATCAATCCGCGCTTCCTCTTGCCGATCAACCTGGCCAACACCTCGAACCTCATCGGTCTCTTCGGCATCCTGTCGATCGGCCAGGCCTTCGTCATCATCACCGGCGGCATTGAGCTGTCGGTCGGCTCGGTTGTCGCGTTGCTTGGAACCCTGTTCATCGACTTCATAGCCACGCGTGGCATGGGATGGCCGGTCGCCTTCGTGCTCATCCTGGTGCTCGGCGCCATCATCGGCATGGCGCATGGCTGGCTGATCACAAGGCTGAAATTGCAGCCCTTCGTCGTCACCCTGTGCGGTCTTCTGATCTATCGCGGCGTCGCCCGCTTCTACACCGCCGACGGCACCGCCGGCTTTGCCTTCGGCCAGAATTTCCCAGAGCTGGAATTCCTCACCGCCGGCCGCTCATATGGCGTGCCCAACAGCTTCATCGCGCTGATCGTCATCGCCATCGTCATGTGGGTGGTGCTGCACCGCTCGGTGTTCGGCCGCTACCTCTACGCCATCGGCAAGAATGAGGAGGCGGCGAAATATTCGGGCATCCGCACCGGTCGTGTCGTCATGGCGGCCTATGTCATCTGCGGCGTGCTGACGGCGCTGTCGGCGATCTATTTCGCCATGTACACGCGCTCGATTTCGCCGGCCAGCCACGGCCAGTTCTACGAGCTCTACGCCATCGCCGCCGCCGTGCTCGGCGGCTTCTCGCTGCGCGGCGGCGAGGGGTCATTGATCGGCGTGATCCTGGGCACAGTGCTGCTGCAGGAGCTCCAGAACCTCGTCAACCTGCTCGGCATTCCGTCCTCGCTCAATTTCGCAGTGATGGGCGGCGTCATCCTCATCGGCGTCCTGGTCGACCAGCAATGGGGCGTGTTCCGGGCCCGGCGGCTGATGGTCGATGCCGCCCGCAAGAACGTCGCCGGCGCGGCGGCGGAATAACGCCTTGGAACCACGCAACTGCTTGTCCGCGCTTTGAGATTATTATAATAGCATAACCCGGACTGGTCGGGGGCGGACGGGACATGCGCTGCGATTTGCGAGGCAAGGTGGCGTTGGTTACTGGAGCCGCGGGCGCAATAGGCAGTTCCATTGCCAAGCGCCTGTCCGACAATGGCGCCGCGGTGGTTGTCGCCGATATCGACAGCGAAGGCGCGGCGCGGGTCGCGGCAGGTTTGGGCAATGCGATGGCGTGTGCCGCCGACATCCGCAATGCAGCATCGGTGGACAGTGCGATCGCGGCCCTCATGGATCGCTACGGCCGGCTCGACATCCTCGTCAACAACGCCGGCGTCAACACGCTGGCGCATCGGGTCACCATCGACGAATTTCCACCGGACGAATGGGACCGTATCACCGGCATAGATCTCGACGGCCTCTACATCATGAGCCGCGCGGCGCTAGGGCCCATGCTCGCGGCCGGCAAGGGCGGGCGCATCGTCAACATCGCCTCGGTGGTCGGCCTTGCCGCCATGCGTCTGCAAAGCCCGTTCGTCGCCGCCAAGGCCGGCATCATCCACCTGACGCGATCGATGGCGATCGAACTCGGAGGGAAGGGCATCCTCACCAATGCGGTTGCGCCGGGCTCGGTGATGACGGCGCTGACCGCGAAACTGTTTTATGGCGATGACGGCAAGTTTGCCGGACGCACGCAGGAATTCCTCGCCCACGTGCCGCTCGGCCGGCCGGCCCAGCCGGAGGAGATCGCCGAGGCGGTGCTGTTCCTTGTCTCTCCCGCCGCCAGTTACGTCAACGGCCAGGTGCTGGCTGTCGATGGTGGCTGGACGGCGGGATACATGATGTGAGCGTTGACATGGAAATCGATCTCGCCGGTGCGACAATAGCCCTGGAAGGCGCAGGCAATCCGGTTGTCGAGGCGGCGCTCGCCGCCTTGCGCGCCAATGATGGCCGACTTGTCGAAGGGATGCAGGCGCGGTTCGCCGACATTCTGCTGATATCGTGCCCATTGCGTCCGGGAGCGACAGCGGAAAATCCCGGCACCTTCTATACGGCCGCACGCAGGGCTGCAGTCGCCATGACCGAGCGCGGCAGCGGCCGTATCATCTTCCTGCTCTCGGCGGCGGCCGGCATGCCGATGCGCCGGCATCCGCGCTTTTCCATGGAGAACGCCTCGATCCTCGCCGGCATGCGCACGCTGGCCATGGAGTTCGGCCCAAAGGTGCTGGTCAATGCCGTCGGCGTCGGCGCGGTCGAGGATGAGACCATGGTCTCCGGCGACAAGGCAATGCTCAGCCACACGCCGGTCGGGCGCGCGGGCAACATCGAGGAAGCGGTGGCAGCCGTGCTGTTCTTCTGCGACCCGCTCAACACCTACACCACCGGCCAGATGCTGGCCGTCGATGGCGGCTGGACGGCGGGCTACGGCCGCAACTTCTGATCGCTGTCGCCCAAGCCTGTGGATCGGCGGCAGCATGTGTTCGCTGCGCTGGTGCGGCACTGATCTCGATCGCGCAATAGCCGTCGACGTCGCTGGAAAGCATTTGTCGCAACCGCTATGAATGAGCACTTGTCGCGTGACCCGAAGGTTGCTGCCGGATCGCGCATTGGTGGAGCATGGTGATGACCGACGGGTCCGAGGATGGCGCGGACGAGAAGAAGCCGACGGCGCGGCTTGGCGTTCGCGAGATCGCCAAGCGCGTCGGCGTCGCGCCGATGACGGTCTCGCGTGTGCTCTCCAATCCCGACATGGTGTCGCCGGAAACACGCGCCAAGGTTCTGCAGGCGATCGAGCAGGCCGGCTTCGTGCCCAACCGGCTTGCGTCGAGCATGCGCGGCAATGGCCGCATGATCGGCACCGTTGTGCCGCCGCTGATCAATTCGGGCATCGCCGAGCAGGTGCAGGGCATGTCCGACGAATGCCATGAGAGCGGCTATTCGATGCTCCTGGCGCAGGGCGAATTCACGCAGGAGGCCGAGGAAAAGGCGATCCGAACCCTGCTCGGCTGGCGTCCTGTCGGCATGATCCTGCAGAGCTTCGTGCAAAGCGAAACGGCGCGCGCCTTGCTGACCAGCAGTGGCGCGCCAGTGGTCGAGATTTCCGAGATCAAGGGCCGCAAGCCGCTCGACATGGTCGTTGGCGTCTCCAACTTCGAGACCGCTTACGCCATGACCATGCATCTGGCGGCCAAGGGCTACAAGCGCATCGGCTTCGTCTCGACGCCGGTCCATGGCAATGACCGGCTGCAGCAGCGCCGCACCGGCTACAACGCCGCGCTGGCGGAACTCGGCTTCAAGAACCGTGGCGACATGGAAGTCGAGGTGCCGATCACAGCGCAGGGCGGCGCCGAGGCGCTGGTGACGTTGACCTCCCGCCACAAGGACATCGACGCCATCTTCTTTTCCAGCGACACGCTGGCCGTCGGCGCCGTGCAGGAGTGCCACCGGCGCGGCTGGGCGGTGCCCGGCAGGATCGCCATCGCCGGCTATGGCGACATCGATCTGGCCGCGCAATTGTTTCCGCCACTGACCACGGTGAAGGTCAATCGCTACGAGATGGGCCGCCGCGCCGTGCGGCAATTGCTGGCAAGGCTTGGTGGCGACACCAAGGTGCCGACCATCACCAGCCTCGGCTTCGAGATCGTCGACCGTGACAGCGCCTGATTTTCTTCCTTGTTGACCGAGGCTCCTCAGCTTCGTCATCCTAGGGTCTGCGCTGCGTCGCTTCGCTCCTTGCTACGCCCTAGGGTGACGAACGGACAGGAGGCTTGCTTGTCTAAGGGCCACGCTTCCCCGCTTCTTCCTGCCGCCCAAGGCGCTTCTCCCAACCCTCGGCATGGACGTTGAGATAGGCGTTGGGATCGTAGGGATGATCCTTGATCGCATCGATGTTGAGATCGATGCCGAGTCCCGGCGCATCCGGCAGCGACAGATGGCCGTTCTTCGGACTGACGGTCGGGTGCCACGTCACGAGATCGCGCGTCCACGGATCGTTGAAGGCGTCGAAATGCTCCTGGATGAGGAAGTTCGCCACCGCCGCCGCCAGTTGCAGGCACACCGCCGTCGCCACCGGTCCGCCGCTCTGGTGCGGAGCAATATGGCTGCCATGGGCAAGCGCCAGGTTGGCCACCTGAATCGACGGCGCGATACCGCCCAGCGACATCGGCTCGGGCTGGAAGATGTTGACGCCCCCGCCGGCGGCCAGCGCGTAGAACTGGCCGACCGTGTCGTACATCTCGCCCGTCGCCACCGGGATCGGCGAACGATGCGCCACTTCGTGCACGGTTTCCTGCCGGTCGCGCGAGGTCGGCTCCTCCCACCAATAGATGTCGAGATCGGCGAATTTTTGCGCCGCTTGAAGTGCCGCGATCTCGGTGAAGCGGGCATGCACGTCGATCAGGATCAGCGTGTTCTTCGGCAACTCATCGCGCAGTGTCCGGCAGATGGCGTAGGAGAGGTCCAGTTCCTCGCGCGAAATAAAACCTTGCGCGGTACCGAACGGGTCGAGCTTGAACGCCCTGAAGCCCTTGGCCAGCACCGCCTTGGCGGCTTCAAGAAAGGCTTCCGGCGTGCGCTCGGTACGGTACCAGCCATTGGCGTAGCCGAGCACGCTGTCGCGCACCTGGCCACCAAGCAGCTGGTGGATGGGAACGCCGAGGCTCTTGCCCAGAATATCCCAGCAGGCGACCTCGATCGCCGCGATGACCGTGCGGTGGATATGGCCGCCGTCGAGCGACACGCTGTCCAGCATGCGCTTGGCCAGAGCGTTGATGCGGCGCGGATCCTGGCCGATGGCGAGATGCTTGAGCTCATGTACACCGGCTTCGGTGGTCTTGATGAAGCCGTTGAGCGTTCCCTCGCCGATGCCGTGGATGCCGCTGTCGGTATGCACCCTGACGAACAGCCAGTTCTTCCAGCCGGCGCCGACGGCAAACGTCTCGATCTCGGTGATCTTCATGCGAAATCCTAACCCAGAGCGGCAATCCTGGCGATTATGGCCTCGGTCGTCAGGCCGTATTTCGCCTGCAAGGTCGGTACCGCGCCGCATTCGATATAGCGGTCCGGCAGGCCGATGCGCGTCACCTTTTTCGCAATGCCGGCGTCGAACAAGGTCTCGACCACAAGGCTTGCCAGCCCACCGACGACGACATGGTTTTCGGCCGTGACGATATGGCTACTGCCGGCCGCGAAGTCAGCCACCGTCTCGGTGTCGAACGGCTTTATGGTCGGCACATGCAGCACACCGGTGGAGATGCCACGCTTTTGCAAGGCGTCCGCCGCATCCAGCGCCCGCTCGGTCATGAGGCCGGTGGAGATGATGCCGACATCCCTGCCTTCCCGAAGGCGCCGCGCCTTGCCGATCTCGAATGTGTAGCCCGGCTCGAACACGACGGGCACGCTGCCGCGCAGCAGCCGCATATACACTGGCCCCTGATGCTCGGCGATGGCTTCGGTAGCGGCCTCGATCTCCGTCGCATCACAGGGGTCGATGATGGTCAGCCCGGGGATCATGCGCATCAGCGCCAGGTCCTCGATCGCCTGATGCGTCCCGCCATAGCCGGTGGTCAGGCCAGGCAAACCGGCGACGATCTTGACGTTGAGGCTGGAGTGGGCAAGCGCGATGGCGACGAAATCATAGGCGCGCCGCGTCGCGAACACCCCATAGGTGGTGGCGAACGGCACCTTGCCGGTGCGGGCCAGCCCGGCGGCGACGGCGACGAGGTTCTGTTCGGCCATGCCGACATTGAAGAAACGGTCGGGGAAGGCATCGCGGAAGGGGAGAATGTCGGTGTATTTGCCGAGGTCGGCGGTCAGACCGACAATGTCGGGGCGGCTCTGGCCAAGCCTGGCAAGCGCCCGGCCGAACGGCGCTTCCACGCTTTGCCGGCCACCAACAACCGCTTCGTCCTGGCCCATGGCCAGCGTGCGTCCGGCCTTGATCGCGGCGCCGCTCATGGCTGTGTTCCCACGCTTTTCTCGAACTCGGCGATGATGCCGTCCCATTGCGCCACGTCGATGCGGAAGAAGTGCGATTTCTCGCTGCTCTCGATGCGCGGCACGCCCTTGCCCGGCAGCGTGCGCAGCACGATCGCCTTCGGCTTGCCGTTGCGCTGGCGCGCATCGGTCAGCGCGCCGACCACGGCCTTCATGTCGTTGCCGTCGATCTCGGACGTTTCCCAGCCGAAGGCGCGCCATTTGCCGGCTACAGGTTCCATGTCGAGCACGACGGGCCCGTCGGCCTGGATGCCGTTGCAGTCGATCAGTGCCACCAGCCCGTCGAGTTTGAAATGGCTGGCCGACATCGCCGCTTCCCAGGTCGAGCCTTCCTGCATCTCGCCGTCGGACAGCTCGACGAAGACGCGCGCATCGGAGCGGTCGAGGCGCAAGCCCAGCGCCTGGCCGACGCCTTGCCCCAGGCCATGGCCGAGCGAGCCGCCGATCATCTCGACGCCGGGCGTGGTGTCGAGCGTCGACATTTCCAGCCGGCTGTTGTCGGCGCCGTAAGTGACCAGTTCCTCGATCGGAATGATGCCGGCCTCGGCCAGCGCCGCCCACAGCGCGATCGAGTAGTGGCCGGTCGACAGCAGGAAGCGGTCGCGGTCCGGCCAGTTTAGATTGTGCGGGTCGTAGCGCAATTCGTGGAAATAGAGCGCGGCCAGCGCATCGGCGATGCCGAGCCCCTGGCCGATATAGCCCTGGCCCTGGTCGCGCGCCATGGTCAGCATGTGGCGGCGCAACCGTGTCGCCTTGCGTTCGAGCGCGCCGATGTCGGCGGCGCCAGGAGGGGAGTTTCGCAGCATCGATCAGTCCTTGTCGAGCCCGCCCGACATGTTGAGCCGCTCGGCGGTCATGTATTTCGGGGCATCGAGGCAGAGCCAGACGACGGCTTCAGCAACTTCCGCGATCTCGGCGCGGCGGCCGAACGGGATGCGGCGGGTGCGTTCGTCGAGAAAGGCCTGCAGATCATTGCGGCCGCTGGCGCGCGCGAGGTCAACCTCGGTCGAGCGCTGCATCTCGGTGTCCATCATGCCCGGCGCCAGGCTGTTGACCTGCACGCCATAGGGCGCAAGCGCCACCGCCGCCGCTCGGGTTATGGAATCGACGCCGGCCTTGCTCGCCGTGTAGGCGGTGTAATCGGGCAGCGCCATGCGCGAACCCGGAGAGGTGATGTTGATGATGCGCCCCGAACGCTGGTCGCGCATCACGCGGCCCGCCGCCTTGCAGGCCATGGCAAGCGCGGTGACATTGAGCGCCAGCGTGCGCGTCCACGCCTTGTAGGTGGCCTCGAGGAACGGCTCGATCACGCCATAGCCGGCATTGTTGACGAGGACGTCGATGCCGCCCCAGCGCGCGACCACTTTTTCCACGGCCGCTTCCGGCGCGCCCTCCAAGGTGAAATCGCCGATGATGGTTTCGGCTTTCGCGCCGATTTCGTTGATTTGCCGGGCGGTCTCGGTCGCTCCCTCGCCATTGATGTCGGTAATGGCGACCGCACAGCCGCGCCGGGCCAACTGGATCGCCACCTCGCGGCCGAGGCCGCCCGCGGCTCCGGTGACCAATGCTCTCCTTGGCGTTGTGTTTTGATTTTCGGCTGGCAAGCGAGCACTCTCCCGGTGGTCATCTTGACGTGTTTGATACCGGTACCATAAATGGCTGTCAACGGGGATGTGCTATTGTCCGCTGGGCCACGGTCTGTCGGCATGGGGAGGAAAAATGAAGGTCGTTGCGCTCGAAACACTGCAGCTGGCGGAGTTCCCGTTCCTGTTCTGGCTGCGCATCCACACCGACGCCGGCCTCATCGGCACCGGTGAGACGTTCTGGGCGCCGGGGCCGGTCGCCTCCTACATCCACGACAATGTTGCCGCCTATCTTCTGGGCAAGGATCCGCGCGACATCGAGCTGCATGATCGGACGCTGGGCAACGTCTATGTCGGGGCGCGCGATTCCGGCGCCGAGATGCGCGGCAATTCCGCCGTCAACATCGCACTGTGGGATATCTATGGCCAGGCGCTCGGCGAGCCGGTGTGGCGGCTGCTCGGCGGACGCACCCACAAGGCCGTGCCGATCTACAACACCTGCGCCGGCTACAAGCATGTGCGCGCCACAAAGAGGAACGCCCTGTTCGAGCGCGGCGAGGACTGGTCGCTGAAATCGGGCGATTCGAACGAAGGCCCTTATGAGGATTTGCTGGCCTGGCGCTACAATGCCGGCGACCTCGCCAGGAGCCTGAAATCGGAAGGCATCGGCGCGATGAAGATATGGCCGTTCGACATCGCCGCCGAGGCGTCGAACGGCACCCGCATTTCACTTGCCGATCTCGACAAGGGGCTGGAGCCGTTCCAGAAGATTCGCGATGCCGTCGGTCGCGACATGGAAATCATGGTCGAGCTGCATGGGCTGTGGACCTTGCCGCCGGTGCTGCGCATCGCCGAGGCGTTGAAACCCTACGACGTCGCCTGGCTGGAGGAGCCGATCCGTTACAATGAACTCGACGCCATGGCCGAGCTTGCCCGCCACACCTCGATCCCCATCGCCGCCAGCGAGCGGCTGGCCTCGCGGCAAATGTTCAAGCAACTGATCGACAAGCGCGCGGCCAGCGTGATCATGATCGACCTCGCCTGGTGCGGGGGCTTGAGCGAAGCCCGCAAGATCGCCAACATGGCCGAGGCCAGCGAACTGCCGGTGACCCTGCACGACTGCACCGGGCCGATCGTCTATGCCGCCAGTTGCGCGCTGTCGGCCACCTTGCCGAACGTCAACTACCAGGAAGCGGTGCGCGCCTATTTCACCGGCTGGTACACCGAGATCGTCGCCGACATCCCGCCCGTCAGCAATGGCCATGTCACGCCGCTCGAAGGGGCGGGGCTTGGACTCAGCCTGCGGCCGGAGCTGTTCCAGCGGCCAGACGCCACGGTGCGCATCACCAAAATCTAGCGAAGCACCGGCTCGTTTTAGAGCCAGTAGACATTATGCTATTATAATCTATTATCGACCGAAGCGAGCGGCCAACAAGCTCGCCGCCGGTGCCGTCTGCCCCGGTGCGGATACGGACCAGGGAGGCCCCGGTGGCAATTTCAGCGGCGCGAGCGCGCGACGATTTCAAGAGCGCTCCAAACCTGCCCGACAAGCAGGTTCTGCTCGACCTGTTCGAGCGCATGGTGCTGTTGCGCCGTTTCGAAAGCATTGCCCAGATCGCCTGCCGCAAGGGCGAGACGCCCGGCTTCCTGCATCTCTATATCGGCGAAGAGGCGACAGGTGTCGGCGTCTGCGCGCATCTGCGCCGGACCGACTGGGTGACATCGACCCATCGCGGCCACGGCCATGCGCTGGCCAAGGGCGCAAATCCCGGGCGAGTGATGGCCGAACTGTTCGGCAAGGCCGACGGCATTTGCGGCGGCCGCGGCGGCACCATGCATCTCTACGACCGTTCTGTAGGCCTGTTCGGCACCAACGGCATCGTCGCGGCCGGCATCGGCCATGCCGTCGGCATCGGCATGAGCGCCCGCCAGCAAGGACGTGACGACATCGGCGTCGCCTTCTTCGGCGACGGCGCCGCCAATCATGGCGGCTTCCACGAAGCGCTCAACTTCGCCGCCGTGCAGCGGGCGCCGGCGGTGTTCGTCTGCGAGAACAATCTTTACGCCACCGCCACACCGCTCAAATCCATAACGCTCAACCCAGAAATCGCCACCAAGGCCGCGTCCTACGGCATGCCCGGTGTCGCGGTCGACGGCAACGACGTCTTCGCCGTCTGGCTGGCGATGAAGGAAGCGACCGAACGCGCCCGTTCAGGCAAGGGGCCGACGCTGATCGAGGCCAAGACCTATCGCACTGTCGGCCACCATGAGGGCGATCCCGTTATCGGCACCTACCGCACGCAGGAGGAGCTCGACGCCTGGATCAAGCGCGATCCCATCGACATGTTCCGCAAGAAGCTGATCGAGGATTACGGCATTGCCGATGCCGAGGAACTTGCCGCCATCGAGGCGCGGATCGAGAAGGTCGTCGAGCAAGCCCTGGCCTTTGCCCGCAATTCGCCCGAGCCTGACCCGGCAACGGTGCGCCTGCATGTCTTTGCCGATCCGATCAATCCACCGGCTGCCCTGCAGCCGCGTGCCATCGGCGAGACGCGCACGCAAGGCTGGCTCGAGGCGGTGCGCGACGGCATTGCCGAGGAGATGCGTGCCAATCCGGCGATCCTCTATTTCGGCGAGGGCACTGGCGAGCGTGGCGGCAGCTTTGCCCACACCAAGAGCCTCTGGCAGGAGTTCGGCGCCGAGCGCATGGTCGACACGCCGATCTCCGAACAGGGTTTTACGGCGGCTGCAGTCGGCGCCTCGGCGACCGGCGCGCGGACCGTCTCGGACCTGATGTTCGCCGACTTCGCTTTCGAGACCGCCGGGCAGATCTTCCTGCAGGCGGCCAAACTGCGCTACATGACCAGCGGCCTGATGAGCGCGCCGATGGTGGTGCGCGTCGGCGCCGGCGCGCTGCGCAGTTCCGGGCCGCACCACAGCGGCATCTACCATCCGGTCTTCGCCCATATGCCCGGCCTCATCGTCTGCGTGCCCTCGACGCCTGCTGACGCCAAAGGCCTGATGAAGACGGCGCTGCGGGCCGGCGACCCCGTCATCATGCTCGAACCCAAGGCGCTGTTCGCCTCAAAGGGCGAGGTACCGGTTGGCGAACATTATGTGCCGTTCGGCGTCGCGCGCATTGCCCGCGCTGGCACCGACATCACCATCGTTGCCGCCGGCCAGATGGTGCAGCGCACGCTGGAAGCGGCGGAGATGCTGGCCGCCGAAGGCATCGAGGTCGAGGTCATCGACCCCCGCACCATCATGCCGCTGGACATCGACACCATCGTCGCCAGTGTCCGCAAAACCCATCGCCTGCTCATCGTCGACGAAGCCTGGGCGATGTGCGGCCTGGGCGGCGAGATCGCCCAGGCGATCAACGAACTTGCCTTCGACGAGCTCGACGCCCCGCCCGGAAGGCTGCACACCGCGCCGACCTCGCATCCTTTCGCGCCGGTGCTGGAGCGCGCCATGCTGGTTGATGCGCCTCGCATCGCGCAGGGTGTTCGCGACGTCATCGCAGGGCGGCCGCCGGTACCGGATCACTGGTACACGGTCGGCTTGAAAAGTGCTGCGCCGGCTAAGTCGGCGCCTGCGCCGGCCAAACCGACGCCCTCGGCACCAGACGCTACCACTCCCGGTGCCAGTGACGACGAGCCGATAACAATGCCGTTCGGCGATCTCACCGTCAGCGAAGGCACCGTCGTCAAATGGCTGAAAGCGGTCGGCGACGCGGTCAAGCAGGGCGAACTGATCGCCGAGATCGAGACCGACAAAGCCGTGGTCGAGATCGAGGCGCCGATCAGCGGCACCCTTGTCAAGATCGACCAACCGGTCGGCGCCGTCGTGCCGATGGGCGGCCGGATCGGCGGCATCAAGAAATAACCCACCTTTCCACGTGAATCCGAAGGGCAAGCATGAAGATCCTGTGCGCCAACTGGCAAGCCGCCGACGAGGCAGAACTCGAACGCGAACGCTATCCCGACATCGAGTTCATCCTCGCCCGCTCGACCAACGGCAAGGCAGCTGAGCTCGATCCGGCCATCTGCGAAGCGGTCGACGCCGTCATCAACTATTCGCCCACCCACAATGTCGCCGCTGCTCCGACAGCGTTTCCCAGGGCGCGCATCGCGGTGCGCTCCGGCGTCGGCTTCGACAACATCGACACGGTGGGCTGGGGCGCGCGCAAAATTCCGGCCTGCAATGTTCCGGACTACGGCACGACAGAGGTCGCCGACCATGCCATCGGCCTGATGCTGGCGCTGACGCGCGGCACGTCGGCCTATGGACCCGAGCTTTCCGACAAGGGCGCCGAAGGCTGGCATTTCTCCAAGGCGCCGCTGGTGCGCCGGCACAAGGGCGCCACCTTCGGCATTGTCGGCCTCGGCCGCATCGGGCTGGCCACAGCGCGCCGTGCCGCGGCCTTCGACATGAAGGTGGTGTTTTACGACCCGCATCTTCTGTCAGGCGTCGATCTGTCGACCGGCTACGAGCGTGTCCATTCGCTGGCCGAACTGATGGGGCGATCGGACGTGGTCAGCGTCCACGCACCGTTGAGCGAGGAGACCCGCAAGCTGCTCGGCGCTTCTGTCTTCGCCACCGCCAGGCCTGGCCTTGTGCTGATCAACACCGCTCGCGGGCCGATCGTCGACCTCGACGCGCTAGAGGCGGCAATGCGCGGCGGCACCGTCGCTGGCGCGGGGCTGGATGTGCTGCCGAACGAACCCGGCGATCTCGATCATCCGCTGCTGGCAGCATGGCGTCGCCGCGAGCCGTGGATCGCCAACCGGCTGATCGTCACCCCGCACGCCGCCTTCTACAGCCCGGCATCGATGCGCGATCTCCGGCTGAAATCGATCGAAGTCGTACACACCTACCTCGCGCAGGGACGGCTCACCAACTGCGTCAATGCCGAGTATCTGAAATGAACATAGCGGTGGCGCAGACGCGGCGGCTGGCCGTTTCGCCCTACGCGCGCCGTCTGGCGCGCGAGCGTGCTCTCCCGCTTGAAGTCCTTCGGGGCAGCGGTCCGGGCGGCCGCATCCTGGCCGTCGACGTGCTTGGCTTCGTCCCGTTAGCCGAGCCCGTCAACCCGCCGACTGTCGCCGCCGCCCCTTCCGTCGCCGCGCCCCGCATCGCCGCCTTTGCCGCATCAATCGCGCTCGGCACTCTGAAAGAGCTGCTGGCTGTGCTGGAGAGCGCGGGGAAAACCTTTGACATCGACGATATCCTGCTGCGCGCGGCGGGACGTGCCTTCGCTGAAACCCCCGAGATCGCCAAGGTCGCCGGCGCGCCTGTGGCGTTGGAACCGGCGGGCCGGCAAGCGGTGTTCGCCACGGTTCCGGAGATGCCCCTGACGTCGCTGCGCGCATCGAGGCTTGCGGCACTGGCTGACAACCGCGACGACACGGAAAGACCGGCCGCACTGTCCTTGTGGCTTCTCCCGGCAGGCGACATCCGGCCGGTGATGATGCCGCTCCTGTTAGGCCGCGCCATGCGCTTGACCGTCTCAGTCAACGCGGCAGGCGATCACGCCGAATGCTTGCTGACAGCGGATACGGCAAGCGTTGACGAGGCGGCAGTGGCCGCGTGGCTCATCGCCTTGAAGTCCACGATCGAACACCCGCTTCGGCTCTTCGTCTGAGATGGTTGATCATCTCGGCGTTCAGTCCTTGACTTTAGGCATGTCGTTATCCCAAAAACCGGATCCACTTTTGGGCGACATGCAATAGCCTCAGGCGATGGAAGCTATTATAAAAGCTTCGACACAGGCGCGACGAGGCTCATGGACCATTCCGTTCCCACCATCGACAGTCTTCCCAGGCGCACGCTCGGCCGCTCGAACGGCCCGCTCTATCGCCAGCTCGCCGACATCCTGCGCGAGCCGATCGGCAACGGCACCTTTCCCGTCGGTGGCGAACTGCCGAAGGAAGCGACCATAGCCGAGCATTTCGGCGTCAGCCTGATCACCGTGCGACAGGCCTTGCGCGATCTCGAGGCCGATGGACTGATCAGGAAACGCTCGGCCAAGCCGGCGGTGGTCGCGGCGCGCAGCCCTTCGGTCAATCTGAGCTGGAAGTTCAAGAATTTTGCCGACATGGCGGCCTTCACGAAGGACGCTGAGCTGACGGTGAAATCCTACCGCAAGGAAGTGTCTCCCGTGCTCCAGCGCCATTTCGGCATGGGCAAGGACGAGGCCGGCTATTGCCTGCGCAGTGTGCTGTCGATCGGAGAACAGAGGAAGGCGCAGATCACCACCTATTTCCCGCCCGACATCGGCGCCCGACTGAAGCGGGAAGACTTTTCCGATGTGCTGATCTTCCGCTCGGTGCAAAAACATCTCGGCCTGCGGCTCGATGTGGCCCATGTCACGGTGCGCGCCGAGATCGCCGACGAGGCTGTCGCCGCCGACCTCGGTGTTGCGCTCGGCAGCCCGGTGCTGACGGTGGAGATGCTCTATCAGTCGGCGGACCAGCGCAGCATCGAATTCTCCGTCGCCCGCCACCCCGCCGATATCTTCAGCATCACCTACGACGCGCCGAACGACCTGTCCTGAAGCGTACCCGACCAGCATTTTCTAATGCTGGTCGCATAGACAGGCCTATAAAATTATAATAGCATGATAGCTAGGCTGAAGTGCCGGCTATGGGAGGAGTCGCAAGGGAGGAGATCCTGCGAAATTCCGCTCGCGAACGCAGCCTCGGTGGAAGCTCGGTCAAAATTGACATCCGAATTTGGTACCGGTATCAATTTGCAGTCTTCACCCGATCAAGATGGCGCAATCCATCGCCGGTTGGGCAGGAAACCAGTGGGAGGAGACCATGACATTGAGGAGCCTGTGCGCCAGCTTCGTGGCGCTTGCCGGGTTCGTAGCCGCCGTTGGGGCGACACCCGGCCATACCGAAGACAAGAAGCCCTACCTCATCTATCTCTCGAACAATTTCGTCGGCAATGACTGGCGCCAGCAGATGGAGCGCGTCGCCAATGTCGCGGTCAACAAAGGGCCGCTCAAGGGCCGTGTCGACCTCAAGGTCGAGAATGCCGAGAATACGGTTCAGGCGCAGATCAATTCGCTGAACAACATCATCCGGCAGAAACCAGCCGCGATCCTCATCGACGCGTCGTCGGCGGAAGCGCTCAATCCGACCATCAAGAAAGCCTGCGACGCCGGCATCATCGTCGTCAGCTTCGACCAGACCGTGTCGGCTGATTGCGCCTACAAGCTGCACTCCGATTTCGATATCATGGCCAACAACCAGGCCGAATGGATGGCATCCATCCTCGGCGGCAAGGGCAAGGTCTTCATGGATCGCGGTCTCGCAGGCGCGCCGATTTCCGAGCAGTTCGAGAAGAACTTCGGCGCCGTGCTGAAGAAATATCCCGATATTCAAATCGTCGGTTATTTCAACGGCAATTATGCCGCCGGGCCAGAACAGGAAGGTGTTGCCAGCCTGCTTGCCGCCCATCCGGAAGTCGACGGCATCTTCTCGCAGGGCTACGGCACCGGCGCCATCAAGGCGTTGCAGAATGCCGATCGTCCCTTGGTGCCGATCGTCGCCGCCGCCTTCAACGGCACCGGCGTCACCTGCGCTGAGACCAAGGGCGCGAAATGCTGGCTGGGCGCCAATCCGCCGTCCCTTTCAGCCGAGGCGATAAAGCTCGCGGTCGACATACTCGACACTGGCAAGAAGCCGGCCGACACGACCGTGCTGTTCAACTCACCCGGCCTGACCACCGATATGGTCGATGCCAAATACGCCCCGAATTCCTCGGCGGTGAAGATTGAACTTGGCAAGACGGTGTTTGCCGATCTGGCGCCGGGCCTGTCCCTGCCGGTCACGCCCAGCTGGGTCGAGATCACCCCCAAGGAGGCGTCGGGCAACTGAGCTGGCCAACGCCGTGCGCCGATGGCCGGCGCCGATATTCGAAAAGAAACGGGAGGAGAAAATCATGAAATCGTTGAGCCGTAACATCGGTCTTGCAGCCCTCGCCACCGCCATGATGGCAATCGGCATGCATGCCGGCCACGCCGAGGACAAGAAGCCCTACACCATCTATCTCTCGAACAATTTCGTCGGCAACGACTGGCGCCAGCAGATGGAGCGTGTCGCCACCGTGTCTGTGAACAAGGGGCCGCTGAAGGGCCGCGTCGACCTGAAGATCGAGAATGTCGAGAACACCGTCCAGGCGCAGATCAATTCGCTGAACAACATCGTCCGCCAGAAGCCCGACGCCATCCTTGTCGATGCCGGTTCGGATTCGGCGTTGAACCCGACCATCAAGAAGGCCTGCGACGCCGGCATCGTCGTCATCAGCTTCGACCAGGTGGTGACCGAGCCCTGCGCTTTCGCCGTCGCCTCCGACTGGGACCGCATTCCCTCGGTGATGGCCGAATGGATGGCCACGCAGCTCGGCGGCAAGGGCAACATCATCCTCGACCGGGGCCTGGCCGGCGCGCCGATCTCTGCGCAGCTTCAGCAGGGCTATGAGAAGGTGCTGGCCAAATATCCCGACATCAAGGTCGTCGGCTACTACAACGGCAACTATGCGCTTGGACCGGAACAGTCGGGCGTCGCGGCCCTGCTTGCCGCCAATCCCAAGATCGACGGCATCATGACGCAAGGCTACGGCTCGGGCGCCATCCAGGCGCTGAAGGATGCCGGGCGGCCGATCGTCCCGGTCGTCGGCTTCTCCTACAATGTCGCGGCTCTCACCTGTGCGCAGACGCAAGGTGCGAAATGCATCCTCGGCTCCAACCCGGCCTATCTGTCGTCGGAAGCCATCAAGCTGGCGGTCGACATTCTCGACACCGGCAAGAAGCCAGCCGAACGCTCCGTTTCGGTCAAGGGTGACTTCGTCACCACCGATCCCTTCGAGTCCAAGCTCTACCCGGGCACCAAGATGATCAAGATCGCGGTCGGCGAAAACGCCTTCCCCGATCAGGCGCCCGGCCTGACGCTGCCGATCACGCCCGACTGGGTCGAGATCACCGCCGCCGAAGCCGCCGGCACCAAATAAGATCCGTACCACGACCCTGTCTCCCGGCATCGCAAGATGTCGGGAGAGCTTTTCGAGAGTAACCTCATGGACCTCGTCACCGTCACAGGCCTGTCCAAACGCTATGGCGGCATCGTTGCGCTGAGCGAGGCGACATTCAGCGCGCGCGCCGGCGAAGTGCACGCTTTGCTGGGCGAGAATGGCGCGGGAAAGAGCACCTTCATCCAGATCCTGTCCGGCGCGGTGAAGCACGATGGCGGCTCGATCCTGGTCCACGGCAGGGATTATCGCCCGGCCAATCCGGATGCTGCCCAGGCGCGCGGTATCGCCGCCGTCTTCCAGGAGCTGTCGCTGATCCCCGATCTCAGCGTCGAACAGAACATCTGGTTCCGACACGAGCCAAGAACAATGCTGCGGACCGTCAACCGTGCGGAGATGCGCCGCAAGACGCTGGCGTTGCTCGACAAATACAATTTTCCGCCACTTCGTCCCGACCAGGAATTGCGGCGGCTGACACTGGCGGAACGGCAGATCGTCGAAATCGCCAAGGGGCTGGCCAAGGACCCGCGCATCCTCATCCTCGATGAGGCGACGTCGGCGCTGCCCGCGCGCGAAGCCGAGTGGTTGCTCAACCTCACCCGGCAACTGGCCGCGGAGGGCCGGCTGGTCATCTTCATTTCGCATCGCATGGCCGAGGTGCGCGCCATCGCCGACCGGCTGACCATTTTTCGTAATGGCAGCACCATCGCGGTGCACGAGGCCAATGCGGTGTCGGACAACGAGATCGTCACCCAGATGATCGGCCGGCACCTAGACCGGCTCTATCCCGAGCGCGTAGCCACCGCGACCGATCGCATCGCGCTCAAGGTCAAGGGGTTTTCCAGCGGCAGCCGGCTCTCCGGTGTTGACCTTGCCTTGCGCGAGGGCGAGGTGCTCGGGGTCGGCGGCCTGCAGGGCCACGGCCAGCGCGAGCTGTTCCAGGCGCTGTTTGGAGCGACCAAGGCCAGCGGCGCCATCGAGCTGTGGGGCAAACCCGTCTCGATCAACAATCCGCGCCAGGCCCTGACCGGCAAGGACGGCATCGCGCTGGTGCCGGAGGATCGACGCGGCCAGGGCCTGCTTCTGACCAAGAGCGTGCGCGAGAACCTCACCCTGTCCGTCATCAAGCGCTTCACGGAAAACGGCTTTCTAAGCCGGCAAAAGGAGGCGGCGCTGGTCAAGGAGATGGTCGACTTCCTGCACATCAAGGCCGGCACCTCAGAGCAGCTTGCCGGCACCTTGTCCGGCGGCAACCAGCAGAAGGTGATCTTCGGCAAGATGCTGTTGACGCAAGCGCGCGTGCTCCTGCTCTACGACCCGACGCGCGGCGTCGATGTCGGCACGAAGGGCGAGATATTCCAACTGATGCGTGATCTCGCGGCCAAGGGCTACGCGATCCTGTTCCATTCCAGCGACATGCCGGAACTCGTCCACGTCGCCGACCGCGTGCTGGTGATGCGCAACGGCCGTGTCGCCGCGACGCTCGAAGGCGACCGCATCTCGGAGGCGGGCATTTTGCGCGCCGCCATGCTTGAAAGCGAGGCTGCTTGAGGCATGGTGATGTCCGTCGCTGAGAGACCTGTGGAAATGGCGCAAAGGCCTGCTGAAATGAATCAAGCCGCGCCGGGCATCGATTGGCGTGGCCGCGTGCTCGACCGCGCGCCGTTCCTGGTCGCTTGCCTGATGCTGGCCTTGATCGTCGCCATCTATGGCAGCTTGCAGTCCGGCGTCTTTTCGCTGGATGAACTCAACCTCGATACGGCCGCGGCAATGACGCTGATGCTGGCGGCGACCGGCCAGACCATCGTGCTGGTGCGCGGCGGCATCGACCTGTCGATCGGCGGCATGATCAGCCTCGGCACGGTGATCGCGGCAACGCGCTTCACCGATGATCCATCGACCACGGCGCTCGGGATGCTGATCATCCTGGCGCTTGGCTTCCTGATCGGTGCGCTCAACGGCCTTTTGATCTCGCTGCTCAAGCTGCAGCCCTTCCTGGTGACGCTCGCCACTTGGTCGATCCTCAACGGTGTCGCCATGATCATCCTGCCGACGGATGGCGGCAGCGTTCCCGCCTGGTGGGTCAGCTTCGCCTCCGCACAACTCATCGGCCTGACCAGCCCGGTCTGGATGCTTCTGGCACTTCTGCTGTTCTGGTGGTGGTTCCGCGCGACGCGGGTCGGCATCGCCATCCAGGCGACCGGCTCCAACGAGAAATCGGCCTTCCTGTCGGGGGTCTCGATCACCCGCGTCAACCTCATCACCTACGGCCTCTCCGGCCTGTTCGCGGCGGGCGCTGCCCTCTTCCTGGTGACGCAGACCGGCGCCGGATCGCCGACCATCGGCAAGGACTACATCCTGCCTTCGGTGGCGGCGGCGGTGATCGGCGGCGTCAGCCTGTTCGGCGGCCGGGGCCATCTCGCCGGCACGCTGATCGGCGCCTTCGTGCTCACCCTGATCGGCAACCTGGTCTTCGTCCTGCATGTGTCGAGCTACTGGCAGCCGGTCGCTTCCGGCGTTATCCTGCTGCTCTCAGTGCTGGCCAGTTCCGTCGCCGAAAAGGCCGCAAGGAGCCGCGTCCAATGAGCGCCTTCCTCGCCCGCAACCGGCTCATCGTGCTCGCCTATGCCGGCATGGTGGTGCTGCTGCTGGTCACGGCGCTGTTCTCGCCGGGCTTCCTCTCGGTTTCCAACATGCGCTCGACGATCGTGTTGGCCGCCTTTGTCGGCATCGTCGCGCTTGGCCAGACCGTCGTCATCATCGGCGGCGGCATCGACCTGTCGGTGCCCTGGGTGCTCAATTCGGCGGCCATCGTCATGGCGCTGCTGTGCGGCGGCCAGGACCTGCCGCTGGCCTGGGTCATGCCGCTGCTGCTTGCCGGTGGTGCCTTCATCGGGCTGATCAACGGCGTCGGCGTCGCCCGGTTCGGCGTGCCGCCGATCATCATGACGCTGGCCACCAATGTCATCCTGCAAGGCCTGATCCTGGTGCTGACCGGCGGCTCGCCGACACCCTCGGCGCCTGCCTTGATCCAGTTCCTGTCTGTCGGGCGCGTCAGTGGCTTCCCGGTCATCGCGGTGATCTGGCTGGCCTTGACGCTGGTGGCGACCCTGCTGCTCTCCAAGGCGGCGTTCGGCCGCCATCTCTATGCGCTCGGCACCAGCGCCACGGTGGCCGAATTCTCCGGCGTGCCGACGGCGCGCACCACCATCCTGACCTATGTGATCTCCGGCCTCACCGCCGCCTTCGCCGGCATGCTTCTGACCGGCTATTCCGGCCAGGCCTATCTCGGCATGGGCGACGCCTATCTGTTCACCTCGATCGCGGCGGTCGCCATCGGCGGTGCCTCGATCCTCGGCGGCAGCGGGCATTATCTGGGCACCGTCGCCGGTGCCATGGTGCTCACCATCCTGACCGGCCTTTTGCCGGCGCTGAACCTGTCGAGCGGTGCGCTGCTCATCGTCTATGGCGCGGTGATCCTGCTCACCGTGTCGATCGGCAGCGAAACCTTTGCCGGTCTCGGCGGCAAGCTGCGCGGAAAAGAGGGCTGACCATGGTCGAAATCACCTGTGTCGTCGATGCCAGGGCTGAACTCGGCGAAGGCACGCTGTGGGACCCGAAGGCCGGCGTGCTCTGGTGGATCGACATCTGGAAGAAGCTGATCCACCGCTATGACCCCGCGACGGGCAAGGACGAGGTCTTCGAGACTGCCGAATATCTCGGCTGCCTTGGCCTGCGCGAGAAGGGCGGCCTGGTGCTGACCATGACCGACGGCTTCCATTTCTTCGACCCGGCAACCGGCAAATTCGAGGCGATCGTCGATCCGGAAGCGCATATGCCGAAGACCCGCTTCAATGATGGCAAGCCGGACCGCCAGGGTCGCTTCTGGTCGGGCTCGATGTTCGAGGTGCCGGGCCAGCCGATCGAATTCATCGGCGCGCTCTACCGGCTCGATCCCGACCTTTCGGTGCACAAGATGATCGACGGCATCGGCTGCTCCAATGGCCTGGCCTGGAGCCCGGATTCGAAGACGATGTATTTCTCCGACAGCCATGCCGGCGCCGTCTGGTCCTATGATTTCGACCCCGCCACCGGCGACATCGAAAACCGCCGCACCTTCATCGACATGACGGCGACCGGCGGCGTCGCCGATGGCGCCACGGTTGATGCCGAGGGCTGTTACTGGGTGACCATCCCGGTGACCAGCAAGGTCTGCCGCTACGATCCTGATGGCGAGCTGATGGAGACGGTGGTTCTGCCGACCGACCTGCCGACCTGCTGCGAATTCGGCGGCAAGGATCTCGACATCCTCTATGTCACGTCGGCCGTGCTCAGGCGTCCAGCCAGCCATTTCGTCGGCCAGAAGAATCCGGGTGGATTGTTCGCGCTCGACGTCGGCGTCAAGGGCCTGACCCTGCCGGCTTTCAAGGGCTGACTCAAACAGCCGACATGACCAGCGGCTTCTCGACCTTACGGGTCATACCGGTGGCGAAACGACGCTCGAGATAGCCGGCATAAAGCGACAGCGGCCAGCACAAAGCAAAGTAGATCAGCGACACCGTGCCGAACACCATCACTGGCTGGAAGGTGACGGTGTTGACCTGCGTGGCGGCGCGGGCGAGTTCGGTCAGCCCGATCAGCGAGGCGATGGACGTCGTCTTGACGATCTGCACCATGAAGCCGACGGTCGGCGGCAGCATCAGCCTTATTGCCTGCGGGATGATCACCAGCCGCAGTGTCCTGACAAAGCGGAAGCCGAGCGCTGTCGCGGCTTCCCATTGTCCACGGGGGATCGCCTCGATGGCGCCGCGAAAGATCTCGCCGAAGAAAGCGCCGCCGTTGAGCGAGAAGGTCACGGCGGCGGCCACCCACGGGTCCGGCCGGTAGCCGAGGAAGGATGCGCCGTAGTAGGCCATGAACAGCTGGATCAGGATCGGCGTGCCCATGAAGAACTGGATGTAGCCGGCGGCCAGCCAGCGCAGCGGCCGCGTCGGCGCCACGCGGATCGCCGCCACCACGAGGCCGATCAGGCCGCCGCCGGCAAAGGCGACCAGCGCAAGCAGGATCGTCCAGCGTGTCGCCAAGAGCAGGAACATCAGCTCGTTGGGGCCGAAATCGCGCAGGCTCATCGCTCAGGCCTTCCAGCGGAACATGAGCTTGCCTATGCCGGCGAAGAGCAGGCTGGCGGCCTGCACCAGTACGAAATAGATGATGGCGATGATGATGTAGACCTCGAAGCTGCGGAAGGTCTGCATGACCAGGTTGTTGGCGACCGCCGTCAGTTCCTCCGCCGCGATGGCGCCGACGATCGAGGTGCCCATGATCTGCAGGATGAATTGCGCCGACAGCGACGGGTAGACAGCGCGCGCCGCCGGCACCAGCACGACATGGCGGATGATGCGGTAGCGGCCGAGGCCGAGCGATTTGGCGGCCTCGATCTGTTCCCCCGGAATGGCTTCTATGCCGGCGCGTAATATCTCCGTCGCATAGGCGCCGAGATGGATCGACAGCGCGACGATAGCGGCCGTGTTGCTGGACAATTTGAAGCCGAACAACGGCAGCGAGAAGAACACGAAATAGAGCTGGATCAACAGCGGCGTGTTGCGGATCAGCTCGACATAACAGGCGATCGGCCACGACAAAAAGCGCGGGCCGAAGCTGCGGCCGACGGCGCCGAGGACGCCTATGGCGGTGCCAAACAGGATCGACATTACAGCCAGCTGGATAGTCTTCTCCAGGCCGCGCAGCAACAGGTCGAGATGGACAAGGATCGGGCCGAATTGCAGGGCGGTTTGCATGGGCATCCCGTCACGAGGTCAGGGAAGCGGGGCCGATGCAACAACGGCCCCGCCCGGACTGGCAATGGATGGGTCAGAATACCGGCAGAACAGGGAGTGGCTGATTGCGGTATTTCACCGACAGCGCGTCCAGCGTGCCGTCGGTCTTCATGGTGAACAGCCAGGTGTTGATCCACTGGCGCAGATTGTCGTTGCCCTTGGCGACGCCAATGCCGAAATAGAAGGTCTTCAGCACGTATTTCTGTTCGAAGGCGTCGCCATTCTGCGCCTTCTTCAGGTAGATCTCGCCATAGTCGCCGCCGCCCATGGCGTCGATCTGGCCGGACACCATCGCCTGCAGCAGCGAGGAGTAGTCATCGAAGCGCAGGATCTCGATGCCTGGGTTGGCTTCTGCGGCCTTGGTCAGCAGACCGTCCTCGCCGGTGCCGCGTGTCAGGCCGACCTTCTTGCCGACCAGGTCTGCGACGCCCTTGATGCTGCTGCTCTTCGGCGCGATCACCACGGCCGACTGTCCGGCATAGGGGATGGAATAATCGATCTGGATGGCGCGCGCCGGCGTGATCGAGAAGATCGAGATCACCGCGTCGACCTGCTTGGTCAGCAGCGCCGGAATGCGGCCCGGAGAGGTGACGGTAACGAATTCGACGGGTACGCCGAGCGCTTCGCCCATCTTGTTGGCGACCTCGATATCGAAACCGGTCGGCTTCAGGTTGGCGTCGAGAAAGCCGTAGGGCGGTGTCGTGGTGTCGATGGCGACGACCAGCTTGCCGCGCGAAATGATCTCGTCGACCGATTGCGCCGAGGCGATGGATGGCAGCAGCGCTGATAGCGCCAGTACGATGCCGGCGAGCAAAGCGCCGGCCCCTCCCAGGAAAGTCCGCATGTTTTCCTCCCGTGCTTTTTGACAGCGCCTTGGGTCGGCGTCGCTCGCGCGGGACGCAAGCCGCGCGACGACGTAAAACAGGATCGACATTTCGCTCGCTGATTTCCCTTGCAAACCGGGGATCCAGCGCTCCTCCGCGAGTTATAATGGTATGCTATTATAATATTAAGTGCCTGTCCATGCACGCGCCCGCAGGAAGTTTTTAGATAGGGAGGCGCCAGTGCCAGTGCCTCGCACCGAGTGTATCGTGACAAGGGATGATGACCGGTCCGCGTAGCGGCTGGCGCTTTTTTCAGCCTGCCCGGCACGACGCCTGCGACGAGATCAAGCACGATCTGTCAGGCAAGGCCGCCGCCATCGCCCGCGAGTGGTTTACCGCCATCTCACGCCGACCGCGAGCGCCGCGCAATCTCGCACGGCGCCTTCGATGTGATGGCCTGGCCGCAGGCCATCACTGGATCAGCCGGCCTGGGCCGGAGCCTATCCGGCAAGGAAACGCATGCCGCCGCTACCGATTGGTTCCACGTGCCGCGCGGCGGACGCTTTGCAACAGGATGGCGAGGCAGCCCACCAGCAGCAAGGCGCCGCCGAGCAGCGGCGGCAGCGCCAGCAGCTTCACCGCCGCCGCGATGATGGCCACCAGGAGCAGGGCCAGCAGCGCCAGACTGCCATCGTCGACAAACATGCCGAAGAATTCCTTGGCAATAAGACGAATGACGTTCATCGGGCGAGCCCTCCAGCGGATGCGGGATAGGCGCTGCGCAGCCCGCGCACCATGGCAAAGGACGCCAGCGCGACGATGGCGAAAATGGCGAGCAAGGCGAGATCGGCGCCCGGCCAGTCGGCGCCGATGCCTTCGCCGGTCCAGAAGATACCGAAGCTGGTCAGCATCAGCCCGACCACGAATTTGAGCGCATTCTCCGGCACCCGCGCCAGCGGCCTGTGTACCGCGAGGCCGATAAGCACGACCAGGACGAACGCCGCCAGCGCGCCCAGGCTTGCGTAGAGCGTCTGTCCATGGGCCGCACCGACAGCAATGACGATGAACACAACCTCGACGCCCTCCAGCAGCACCGCCTTGAAGGACGCCAGCCCGGCGAGATAGTCGGCGCGGCGGTCGTTGGCCAGCTGGTGCAAGGCGGCGGTCTCCTTGGAGAAGGCCGCCGCCTCGTCATGCAGGGCGATGACGCCGACGCTGCGCAGGATGGCCTTTCGCAGCCAGCGCATGCCGAACAGGATCAGCAGCACGCCGACGACGAACTGCAGCGTGGTGATGGGTATCAGCGCCAGCAGCGGGCCAAACGCCAGCACCAGTGCCGCCAGCACCGCCAGTGCCAGTGCGGCACCGGTCAGGGCCGGGCGCCAGCTCCGCGTCACTCCTACAGCAAGCACGATGGTGAAGGCTTCGACGACCTCGACGACAGACGCCAGGAATGCCGCTGTTATCGTCGAAAGGATGGGTGTCAGACTATGCATGAAGGCTTCCTGTGTTGTCTCGTTTGACCATGATCTTTTTGGAAGGTCATTTCCACCTCTCGGATCGTGGCCCAGAATCACTATGCCGTCAGCACCACACAGCGCTCCGGTGGCAGCGAAAAAGCAAGTGAGGCGCCAATCGGCGGAGCTTCGGGCCAGTCGAGCCGTACGCGCTGGGGCCCGAGATCGACCGCCAGCCGCCAGCATCGACCCTGGAAGGCGCTCGACAGAACCCTGCCTTGCAGGCGATTGCCGGGGTAGGCCTCGGCCGGGCGCGCGTCCTCGGGGCGAATGACCAGCATGCCGGCACCGGACCGGGCGCCTGGCGTGCGCACTGTTTCGGCATCGCTGTCGGCGATTGCAAACAGTTCGTCACGGACCTGCCCCCGAACGATCGAAAAGCCGCCGATGAAGCTTGCCACGAAGGAATCGGCTGGCGTCTCGTAGATCGCGCGCGGTGTATCGAACTGGACGATCTCGCCTGCCCGCATGATGGCAATGCGATCGGAGACCGCCATGGCCTCCGCCTGATCATGCGTCACATAGACGACGGTGATGGCCTCGCGGCGCACCAGCTCCATCATCTCGATGCGCATGTCCTCGCGCAGCGCCGCGTCGAGATTGCTCAGCGGCTCGTCGAACAGCATCAACGCCGGACGCGCCGCAAGGCAGCGCGCGATGGCGACACGCTGCTGCTGTCCTCCGGACAATTCGCTGGGGTAGCGGTCCCTGTAGGGGCCAAGACGAGTGACGTCGAGCGCATGGTTGAGCCGCTGGGCGATGTCCTGATCCGAAAGCCGCTGCGAGCGCAGCCCGAAGGTCAGATTGTTGGCGACCGTCATGTGCGGCCACAGCGCATAGTCCTGGAAGACCATGCCGATCCGCCGCTTCTCAGCCGCTATGATCGACTTTTCGCTCCACACGACACGCCCGTCCAGTGTGATCAGCCCTTTCTCGGGCTCGACCAGTCCGGCAATGATGCGTAGAAGCGTGGTCTTGCCTGACCCGCTGGCCCCGAGAAGGGACACCACTTCGCCAGCGTCGATCTTGAGATCGAGATCGGTCAGGACGGCGCGGCCGCCGAGCGACTTGCAAATGCCGGCACAATGCAGGGAGGCGGTCATGGCGAGGTTCCCGTTTCAGCGATTGGACTGCTGCCCGCATGGACATGCCCTGCACTTCGGCGCGGTTTGACGAACCGCTGCAGCGGGTACCAGACCAATGCCGCGCCAATGCCCGCGGCGGCCATGGCGACAAGCGCGATCGCGGATGCCAGTCCGTCCCGGTCGTGGCTGAACAGCCTCAGGATGAGCGTCGGCGCCGGCGGGCCGCTTTGGGGAATGAGCATCTGCGAGATCGGCAGTTCGAACACGGTGCGGATGAACGTCAGCAGGAAAGCCGTCACCACGCTCAGCAAGACAAGCGGCAAGGTGATTGCCAGCAATCGTCGGACTGTCCCGACGCCGTTCAGCCGCGCCGCATCCGTCAGGCTCGGCGCCAGCTGGCCGATGGCCGCAAGGATAACCACTAGGCAGTAGGGAAGCGCTGCCGCGACATAGCCCATGACCAGAAGCGACCCATTGCCGTAGTGGGGAAACGGCCAGTCGCGGAAACCGGGCAGGCGGTTCCAGACAAGGATATAGCCGAAGCCCAGCACTATGCCCGGTATCGCCACCGACCCCAGAGACAGGCCGATGACGGCGGTGCGCAGGACTGGGCTCGCGCGTTCGAGTTGCGCCGACAGGAGAAGGGCAAGCGCGCTGGCGATGACTGCCGTGAGCCCGGCATAGAAGAGGCTGCGCAGCAGGCCGTCATTGGCCTCGGTGTTCAAGCTAAGCGCTGCCACCACATTGGCCGAGGTGAAATTGCTCCAGATGAGTCCATGGCCCAGTGTTTGCGTAAGGGCGCGCGCGGCGATCGCGGTGAGCGGCAACACGAGCGCCAAGAGCGCGACGGCAAGGGCTGCGGCCATGGCAAGCCGGTGCCATTTGCCGAGATTGTAAAGCCGAGCCGGCCTGGAGCGGCCCGAAATCAGGCGTGGGTCGGCGCGGCGACGCAGCAGCCGGTCCGCCACCACGACGAGCAGGACAAGGCCAAGCAGGACGAGAGCCTGGGCGCCGGCGGCTGGAAAGTCGACGGGATATTCGCTGGCCGCCGCGTAGATGCCATAGGTCAGGACACCGAAATTCGACATCCTGGCGATGGTCGAGGCAAGCCCGAAATCGGACAACACCTCGGCGAAGGTGGCGATGAAACTCAAGGCAATGGCCGGCGCCAGCAAGGGACCGTTGATGCGCAGCCATATCCTGAGCGGAGCGGCGCCGGAAAGCCGCGCGGCATCCTCCAGTTCGCTGCCCAGTCCGGCGAGCGCGTTGCCGATGATGAAGACAGCCAGCGGAAACAGACTGAGCGTGTGAACAAACACCAGGCCGGTGAGGCCGAAAAACGACGAGCCCAGCCAGGAGGGCAGCAAGCCGAACTGCGCCAGATAACCACCGGGCGACATCAGCAGCACCCAGGCGAGCGCCTTCAGATAGGACGGCGTCAGGAAAACCAGCCACGGCACCGTTGAAATCGCTGTCCGCAGCGGGATGTCGCAGCGTTGGACCAGGACCGCGAAGGCACCGCCCAGGGCCGTCGTTGTGCAAGCGACAAGCATGCCGAGTTCGAGCGAATGCAGGACCGAGCTGGCGACATGGGCCGAGTTGAAGACGCGGGCCAAGGGCTCGAAGCTTAAAATGTTGCTGCCATCCTGCACGGCAAACAGGCCCGGCATGACTGCCTGGACCAGTACCAGGGCAAGCGGCAATCCGATCAGCAAGGCAAACACGGCGTAGATGGCAAACGGTCCAGCGCAGCGAACGAGCACCGCCCGTCCGCCTTGCAGCAGCCTTCCAGTGCCGACGCCGCGGGCAGAAGCCGCGACGTCGGTATGCTGCATGGTTGTCATTGCTGGAACGGCCGGGTCACTGGACGAAGGTTTCCTTGTACCACTGCTTCCATTCCTTCTCGTGGGCGGAGGCCGCGGCATCGTCGAGATGCGTATAGGTGATGTTGGTTTCGCGACCGGGCTTGGCATGGATGCCCTTGATGATCGGGATGTAGAAGAAGTCGGTGTCGTCGCCATTCAGCATGACGGCCTGGCCCTCGGCGCTGGTGACGAAATCGATGAATTTCCGCACCGCGTCCATATGCTGGGTCTTGGCGCTGATGCCGAGGCCTTGCGGCAAGGATACCGAACCTTCGCTCGGGTAGACCGCGACGACGGGTTCGCCCGCCGCGATCTTGGAAAAGATCGAACTGTCCTGGTTGATGCCGACCGAGGCGTCTCCGGTAAGCACTGCCTTGTCCACCTTGCCGCCGCTCGACAGGCCGGCAAACGTCTTGTTGGTCAGGGTTTTGGTCAGCAAGGCCTTGCCCGCGTCAACGCCATTCGTCTGGAAGAAGCCGGCCAGCCACTGATAGGCCGGGCCGGAGAGATTGGGATCCTTGGCCGCGACGCTGCCGGCAAACGACTGAAGGTCGGCCCAGGATTTGGGCATCTTGTCTGCGGGCACCTTCTTGGTGTTGACCTCGATGGCGGTGGTGCTTGTGCCGGTCGGCAGGAAGGCGTGGCTTTGCGGGACCAGCGACTTGCCGAGATCGGTGAAGGCCACCTTGTCGTAGGCGGCGGCGGGAACGGCCTGCAGCACGTGGTCGGCGGCCATGCGCTCCATGACGGCGGAGCCATCGAGCCAGACGATGTCGAATTGCGGATTGTTGCCCTCGGCGGCGATCTTGCCCAGCGTCTCGCCGGTGCTGCCCGGTTCGACGACGTCAACGGTGAGGCCGGTCTTGGCCTGGAAAGCCTTTGCCACGGGGCCGGCGAAATCAAGCGCGTCGTAAAGCACTAGGTCGGATGCCGAAGCAGGCGCCGCCATGGCTAGCGCGCTCAAGCCGATCGCGAAGCAGAATGTCGTGCGGATTTTCATCTTGTTCTCCAGTAGACTGTTGATGGCATAATAAGTCCCATTGTATCATACGTGATTCACTTGAAGTTTTTGTGTCATCCGGGAGTATGTTTTGATCTGTTCTTTCGAACGCCTCGCTTTACCCACGCCTTGTCAATTGAGCCGCGTAAGGTGCTCAGCCGCTCGAGGCTGTCAAAGGCTGCCTGGCTGTTGCGCTTCGCCAGCCCGATGATCATCGCCTCGATGAGAACGATGGTGCCGCCATGCATTGCCAGATGATCTGCCTTGCCGCGCGGAACCGGCAGCGTTTCGGCCACCTTGCCGGAAACCAGTGGGGCCAGGTTGTCGCTGATCAGCACGACCGGAATGTCGAGCCGCATGGCCTGCTCGAGCACGATCTCCACCTCGCGATAGAGTGGCGCGTAGGCCATCATCAGCACGGCATCGCCCTTGCCGAGCCACAGCAAGCGGTCGGCCAGCGCAATTCCCGACATCGACAGCGCGCTGGTCGGCAGCCCGATCCGGTTGAACTGCAGGCTGGCATAGTCGGCCATGGCGCCTGATGGGCCGATGCCGAACACATGGCGGCGACCGGCCCGCGCCAGAATGTCGACGCTGCGCTCGAATGCGTCAGCCATCTCCGGGCGCTTGAGCACGTCGAGCACGCTCTCATGCAGGTCGATCACATGCCGCAAGGCGCCGGCGCCGTCGTCGCCGGTTTCCTGCAGGGTTCGCGCCAGGCGCTTGCCGGGAGATGGGGTGCCGGTCAGGTCCGACAGCAGCATCTGGCGAAGCGCGGAGAGGCTCTCAAAACCAAGCGAACGTGCCGTCCGCACGACGGTCGCATCGCTGGTGCCGGCAAGCTCGGCGATCTCGGCCGCCGAACCCAGCAGCACAGATTGTTTCTGGTCGACGAAGAACCGCGCCATGCGCTGTTCGGCGGGCGGCAGGCTTTCAAGCGCCGCCTGAACACGGGCCTCGACCGTCATCTTGCGATCTCCCGAGGTATCATAAGTCATGAAGGTTGGTTCACCCGGCTGTAGTGATTGCAACGGACGCCAACATCCGAAATGTTCATTACAGGGGTGTGACAGCGACGGCCGGCCGCAAGCGAACAGCTTAGCCTGTCAAGAAGGCGAACGGCGACGGGCCGCCAGGAGCGGCGGCCGTGACGTCCTGATGAGTCGAAATCTTGAGGTCTAGATCAGGCCCGATATGTCCGAGAAGGCCATCGCCTTGCGCAGCACCTCGACGAAACGCTCGCCCGCCACGTCGCGGGGGCCGCCATTGTCGATCGAGGTGACGCCGGGACCGGACAAGGTGACGCTGGCGCTGCGCGCCAGCCGCGCCAGCACTTCGCCGCGCGATTCGCGGCCGCGAGTGGCCAGCCGTTCAGCCAGGATTTCCGGCGAGGCGGTGATCTCGACTACAGCCAGATTGGCATAGCGTTCGCGCAGCACGGGGATGATCGCGCGCGACACATTCGCCACCGCGACGCGGCCATTGGAGACGGACCAGTCGACATCGGCGGGTATACCGTAGCGCAAGCCATGCGCCTCCCACGATACGGCGAAGGCGCCGTCGGCTTCCGCCTCGATGAAGGCGGCCTCGGCCAGCGTGTCGTGATCCTCGCTGCCCGCGTCGCTCGGCCGGGTGATCACCCGGCGCACGAACTCGAGCCGGCTCTCATCGGCAAAGCGCGTACGGGCATAATCGATGATCGTATCCTTGCCGGCGCCGCTCGGCCCGACCACGGCGACGAAGACGCCGTCGCGGATCGGAAAGGTGGCGGAGGACAACTCGCGCTCGATCAAGGCCGACACCATCATGCGACCCGGCGCCCCTGGCGCCAGACCGTGCGCACGACCGGAACGTGGTCGTCGACGCGCACGCGAACCAGGTCGGCGCGCCGGCCCTGTTCGATGACGCCGCGATCGGTGAGGCCGATCGCATCGGCCGGGTTCTTCGAGACCATGGCCACTGCCTGCGGCAGGGAAATGCCGTCGACCATGTCGCCCAGGAAGAAGGCCGACTGGATCAGGCTGAAGGGGATGTAGTCCGACGACAATATGTCGAGCAGGCCGTCGCTGGCCAATGTCCGGGCTGAGACATTGCCGGAATGCGAGGCGCCGCGCATGACATTGGGCGCACCCATCAGCACGCCAAGGCCGGCTTCCTTCGAAGCCCTGGCCGCGGCTTCCGTGGTCGGGAATTCGGCGACGCGCACGCCCTGTTCGATCGCCTCGTCGACATGGCCGACAGTGGCGTCGTCATGGCTCGCCAGCACGATGCCGCGCTCGTGGCAGGCGGCGGCGATGACCGCACGGTTCGGACCGGAATTCGCCGCCGATTCCGCCATCCGCTTTTCGCAGAACAGCTTGAAGTCACGGTCCGTCAGCTTCAGTTTGCGCTGGTAGTAATAGGCATAGGTCTCGAGATTGACGAACTGGCGCTGGCCGGGCGCATGGTCCATCAGCGAGGCCAGCCTGACCCTGTCGTCGCCGTCGAAATTGGCGAAAGCCTGGAGGCAGTCCGGCGCCGAGACCTCGCAGCGCAGATGGAGGAAGTGGTCGGCACGAAGGCGATCCTGCTGGACGCTGTCCTCGATGGCGTCGGCCAGCTTGCGGATATCGGTCGAAGTCAGGTCGGCGTCCTCGTCCATGCCGACGCGCAAGGCGTCGAGCACAGTTGTGATGCCGGCGGTCGCCACTTGCGCGTCATGAGCTAGCACGGCCGCGATCGGGTTCCAGCGCACCTTGGGGCGGGGCGCATAGTGGCCTTCGAGATGGTCGGTGTGGAGTTCGACCAGTCCTGGAATGACGTAGTCGCCGCCCATGTCTTCGCCGGTCCGGCTGGCGCCGGCTTCGATCCCGGCGATAAAGCCGTCACGCAGCACCAGGGAACCTTCGACGATCTCGTCGGCAAGCACGATGCGGGCGTTGGTAAGAACAGTCTCGGCGGTCATTTCAGGCGGTCCTTGATTATTCCAGATTATTCCAGCCGGAAGTATTCCGGCGATCGTTCAGGCGGTTTTTCTGGCCGGGCGGCGGCCGAGCGCGTGGTGCGACAGCACCATGAACGGCGCGCCAGGTTCGGTTTCGACAAACAGCGTCAGCGCATCGACCAGCACCGGCTTTTGCAGCACCTCCGCGAACAGGCTGTCGATTGCCGCGCGAAGACGAGGGGCTTCCTGTGGCCCGGCCCTGCCCGACAGCGTCATGTGGAAGCGGAAGGTCTCGAAGACATAGGGGTAGCCCCATTGGCAGAGATTGCGGAACTCGCTCGGCTTCAGGGAATCGGGGCTGCGCCGCTCGATCTCGGCTTCCGTCAGCGGTGCGCGGAAGCGGTCGAAATCGCGCACCACGTCATCGGCGAAACTGTTGAGCGCCGGCAGCGGCCCTTCCGGCACCAGCGCGAAGAAACCGTCGATCTGGCTGACGATCAGACGCGGGATAGTCACCACCGGCGTCGCTTCGGCGAAGTTGTCGAGGGCTGCGCGCAGCGAAGCCTCGGTCTCG
The DNA here is from genome assembly GCF_040537815.1 of Mesorhizobium shangrilense. Classification (NCBI taxonomy): domain Bacteria; kingdom Pseudomonadati; phylum Pseudomonadota; class Alphaproteobacteria; order Hyphomicrobiales; family Phyllobacteriaceae; genus Mesorhizobium; species Mesorhizobium shangrilense. Next base: position 4,427,798 of record NZ_JBEWSZ010000001.1, on the reverse strand, counting down.
TTCGCGGCGAGCCGGAACGGCGCCTTCAGCGTGGCGTGAAAGCCGTAGCGCCGCGCCGAAGCGGTGTGGAACGCCACCTCCGCCGCCGACAGGTCCACCACGGCCTCGACCGGCCGTGTGGCGGCGCCGAACGGGTCGCGGCCTAGCCAGTTGGCAGCGATCCGCGCCAGCGGTTCGTCCTGCCGGGGGGTGAAATAAACGGCGTAACGCATGGGAAGTCCTCGTTAAAGCGCGCCGCGTCGGAAGCGATGGTGCGACGCGCTTTAAGTCTTCATTTGTTGCATGTCGTCGTCCCAAGACCGCTGCGCACTTTTGGGCGACATGCATTAGCCCCGCTGCCATAGGTGATTTCCATGACGGATTGACGAAGCTTTGAAGGGTTTTCTAAGGCAAATCGAGCCGGGCGGTCCTTAGCCGACGATTTTTCCGTTCTGGACCAGCCGCTTCAGGCGGAAGGACCAATCGATCACGCTTTCATCAACCATTCGTGCTCGGCGGCGTTGTGGAATTTCCACGTCCGTTTCGGCCCGGCCATGACATTGAGATAGTAGAGATCATAGCCATGGCAGGCGGTGCAGGGGTGGTATCCCTTGGGCACCAGCACCACATCGCCATCCTCGATCGCCATGGCTTCGTCGAGCGCGCGGTGGCCGTTGCCGTCGGCGTCTGTATAGACGCGCTGGAAGGCAAAGCCCTGCGGCGGGTTAAGGCGATGATAGTAGGTTTCCTCAAGATAGGATTCGGCCGGCAGATTGTCCTGGTCGTGCTTGTGCGGCGGATAGCTCGAGGTGTGGCCGCCAGGTGTGATGACCTCGACCACCAGCAATGAATCGGCCGGCTTGCCCTCCGGCAGGATGTTGGTGACGTAGCGCGTGTTGGTGCCCTTGCCGCGCACCTCCTTGCCGAGATCGTCCGGCGCGATGACCCGCACCGGCAGGCCGCCGCCCAGGCCAGGCGCCGAGCAGACCGCGAGTTCCAGTTCGGTATCAGCGGTCACCGACCAGTCCGACCCCTCGGGCACGTAAACCGACCATGGCTTGCCTTCGAAGGGCGACATGCGCTCGCCGAGCAGGCCGAGGCCCTTGCCGCCGGCCGTCGCATTGCCTTTGCCGGTGACGAACACCAGGCAGACCTCGCGATCGCCCGTTTGCCCGGAGGCTGTCTCGCCGGGCTTTAGCCGATGCAGATCGAAGCCGACATAGGTCCAGCCGGCGCTTTTCGGCGTCACATGGGCGACGCGGCCATGGCCCTTGTTGGCTTTGACGAGCAGCTTCGACATTCGGGTTATTCCTTCGATTCGGCCTCGGTCGCGGCCTTGGTCTCATCGGCCGGCTTGTAGAGGTAGAAGAACTGCCAGACCGCGTAGCCGGCGAAGCCAAGCGCGATGACGCCCCAGAATGGCGTGCCCGTCACGAACTCGATCGCGGACCAGATGACGCAGACCGCGACGACCGCAACGCGGCGCCAGAGTGGACGGAAAAATGGATGTTCGGAATCTTTCATCCGGCCAACTTACAGCAACCCGGCGTCACCGAGAACCACCGCGCTCAGACATTGGGAAAGCCTTGAGTCTCCACCGTATAGCCGGCCGCCGTCATCACCCGCATCAATTCCTTGTAGCCGACCTCAGCCATCTTGAGCGGCGGGTTCTTCTTCGGATCCTGCTCGGCCTCGACCACGAACCAGCCTTCATAGCCATAATCAGCAAGCTTCTTGACGATGGCGCCAAAATCCAGCGAGCCATCGCCCGGCACGGTGAAGGCGCCGAGCGCCACGGCGTCGAGGAAGGACTGTTTCGTGCGGTCGAGCTTGTCGATCACGGCCATGCGCACATCCTTCACATGCACATGGCTGATGCGCTTGTGGTGGTTGTCGATGGCGCGCAACACGTCGCCGCCGGCAAAAACCAGATGCCCGGCGTCGAGCAGCAGGGGGATGCCTTCTCCCGAATGACGCATGAAGGCATCGAGCTCCGGCTCCGTCTCGACCACCGCCGCCATGTGGTGATGGTAGGACAGCGGCATGCCCTGTTCGGCGCACCATTCGCCGAATTCGGTGAGGCGCCTGGCATAGGCCTTCATCTCGTCGTCCGACAGCTTCGGCTTGGTCGCAAGCGGCTTCGAACGATCGCCCTGGATCGAGCGGCCGACCTCGCCATAGACGATGCAAGGCGCATCCACTGCCTTGAACAGGTCGATCATCGGCTGGATTCGATCCTTGTTGTCAGCCATGTCTCCATTCACCAGCGTTCCGGAGAACCAGCCGCCGCACAGCGTGACATCCGCCTTTTTCAGGATCGGCAGCATGACCTTGGGGTCGTTGGGAAAACGCCGGCCCATTTCCATGCCGGTGAACCCCGCCGAACGCGACTGGCGCAAACACTCTTCCAGCGACACGTCATCGCTGAGTTCCGCAAGGTCGTCATTCCACCACGCGATGGGGGACATGCCCAGTCTGGCTTTCACGTCGTCACTCCAGTTTAGAACAATTTCACTCTTGATCGTCGGCGCTGCCCCTCATCCGCCTGCCGGCACCTTCTCCCCGTATAGGGACGGGGAGAAGAGAGAAGCTCCAGCGTTGGCGTCAGTCGCCAATGGTTTGCATCTGCCGCTTTTCGTCATACGCCTTGCGCGCGGCGTTCACCTGGCTGCGCGCGCTGACCTCGGGCACGGCGACATCCCACCATGTGCCGCCGGCATCGGTCGAAACCAGGGGGTCGGTGTCGATGACAACAACCGTGGTGCGCGTATTCTTCTTGGCTTGCTTCAACGCCGTTTCCAACCCGGCGATGGACGCAACCTTTTCGGCAATGGCGCCGAGGCTTGCCGCATGCGCGGCAAAGTCGATATCGGGCAGGACCTCGTGGCGCGAGTCCTTCAGGAGATTGTTGAAGTTGGCGCCGCCGGTCGCCATCTGCAGCCGGTTGATGCAGCCATAGCCACGGTTGTCGAGCAGCACGATGGTCAGCTTCAGGCCCAGCATCACCGATGTGGCGATCTCGGAATTCAGCATCAGGTAGGAGCCGTCACCGATCATGACGACGACCTCCTCGTCCGGTTTGGCCATCTTGGTGCCGAGCCCGCCGGCAATTTCGTAGCCCATGGTCGAGAAGCCGTATTCGGCGTGATAGGAACCCGGCGCGCCGGCCTGCCATAGCTTGTGCAACTCGCCCGGCAGCCCGCCGGCCGCATGCAACAGCGTCACGCCTGAACCCATGGCACGCTGCACGGCGCCGATCACTTGCGCGTCCGACGGGTAGGCGGCGTTGGTCGATGCCGTCACCTTGGCCGCATCGGCTTGCCAGTCCTTCTTGCCCTTGGCCGCATTGTCGGTCCAGGCAGACGGCGCCTTCCATCCCTTCAGTGCCGCTCCGATTTCGGCGAGCCCCTCGGCCGCATCGGCGACCAGCGGCAGCGCGCGATGCTTGCCGGCGTCGAAAGGCTGGACGTTCAGCCCGACAATGGTCTTGCCCGCGTTCTTGAACAGCGACCACGAGCCCGTGGTGAAATCCTGCAGGCGCGTGCCGACCGCCAGCACCACGTCGGCCTCTTCCGCCAGCCGGTTGGCGGCCGAGGTGCCGGTGACGCCGACAGCCGCCATGTTGAGCGGATGATCGTCCGGCAGCGAAGACTTGCCGCCTTGGGTTTCGCAGACCGGAATGCCGGTGCTATCAGCCAGATCAGTCAGCTCGTCGGAAGCCTGCGAATAGAGCACGCCGCCGCCGGCGATGATCAGCGGCTTCTTCGCACCCTTGAGCGCAGCAATGGCGGCCGCCAGTTCCCGGCGATCCGGGCGTATCCTGCGCGGCGTCCAGACCCGTTCGGCAAAGAAGCTCTCGGGATAGTCATAGGCCTCGGCCTGCACGTCCTGGCAGAGCGACAGCGTCACCGGCCCGCATTCTGCCGGATCGGTCAGCACCTGCATGGTTCGGGCAAGTGCCGGGATGATCTGCTCGGGACGGGTGATACGGTCGAAATAGCGCGACACGGGCCTGAAACAGTCATTGACCGTCGCGGTGCCGTCGGAAAAATCCTCGGCCTGCTGCAGCACCGGGTCGGGGATGCGGTTGGCGAAGACGTCGCCGGGCAGGAGCAGGACCGGCAAGCGGTTGACGTGTGCCAATGCGGCGGCCGTCACCATGTTGACGGCGCCGGGGCCGATTGAACTTGTCGCCGCCATGAAGCGGCGGCGGAAATTGGCCTTGCCATAGGCGATCGCCGCATGCGCCATCGCCTGTTCATTGTGGGCGCGGAAGGTCGGCAGCGCGTCGCGCACCTGATAGAGCGCCTCGCCGATCCCCGCCACATTGCCATGGCCGAAGATCGCCCAGACGCCGCCGAAGATCGGCACAGTCTTGCCGTCGATCTCGGTCATCTGCTGGCTGAGAAAGCGGGTCAGCGCCTGCGCCATCGTCAGGCGGATTGTCTTGGTCATGTCGTCTCCTCCCGCGGTTCTTATGCTGCCTTGCGGCCACGCGCGGCAAGCCACGCCTCGGTCAGTTGTTCAAAGCGCGATGCCATGTCGGCCACGGCCTCGTCATCCGACATCTTGCCGGCGAGCCACTGTTCGGCCGCATGGACGAAGATGGTGCGGCCAACGGCAAAGCCCTTGACGATGGGCGCCTTGGCGGTGGCGGCAAACGCTGCTTCCAGCTCGTCCTGCGGCGCCTCCAGGCCGAGCAGCACAATGCCACAGCACCACGGGTCGTGCTTCAGGATCACCGCTTCGATCTTGGCCCAGGCGCCGGCCGAAGCCTGCGGTTCGAGCTTCCACCAGTCGGGCTTGATGCCGAGCGCATAGAGCTCTTCCAGCGCGCGCGGGATCGTCGTGTCGTCGAGCTTGCCGTGCTTGCCAGCGATGATCTCGATCAGCAGTTCTCGCCCTACTTTCCGCGCGGCCTCGAACAGTGAGCGCAGCTTCTGCTGCTGTTCTTCCTTGAGCGCAGCCGGATCATCCGGGTGATAGAAGCACAGGCACTTGATGCAATGCTCGACCGGCCATTCAACGAGCTGCGAGCCGATGTCCTGCGAAAACTCGAACCGAAGCGGCCGCGAGCCCGGCAGTTCCACCGGCCGTCCCAGCCAGCTGAACGGATGATGCGCAAATTCGAACATCGCCTTGCGACCATATTTCTCGTCGATCAGCATGCCGTAACCGTCGCGACCGGCCGCGACTTTTGCCGCGGCCTTCACCGCCAGCACCTTGAAGGCGGGGACGCGTGAGAGGTCGGCACCGGCCTTTGCCGCGATATCCTCCAGCTGGACACGGTGGTCGCAGGCCAGCGCCATCAGCGAGGGAATGTCGCGCCGGCGCGTGGTCGCCCAGTGGATGTGGTTGATCGCCTCGTCCTTGCGCAAGGCAAGGTGCTTGCTGCCGTTCTTGAGGAAGAATTGCAGCTCTTCGAAAGTCGGATATTCCGGAGCGCAGAGCAGGCGTGACACGGCGAACGCGCCGCAGGCATTGGCCCAGGTCGCTGATGTCGCCAGGCTTTCGCCGCCAAGCCAGCCGCGCAGGAAGCCCGACATGAAGGCGTCGCCGGCGCCCAGCACATTGTAGATCTCGATCGGAAAGCCCTTGCCGACGATGCCGTCTTCGAGATCGTCGCTGATCGGTCCGTCATAGACGATGCAGCCCATGGCGCCGCGCTTCAGGACGATGGTTGCCGATGACAGTGAGCGGATCGTCTTCAGCGCGCTCAGGCAATCATCGGCGCCCGATGCGATCATGATCTCTTCCTCGGTGCCGACGATGAGATCGCAGTCGGGCAGCACCGTCTTCAGCTGGGCCGAGACCCGGTCAGACTTCACATAGCGCTCGAACCCTTCGGCGTGGCCTGCAAGGCCCCACAGGTTCGGCCGGTAGTCGATGTCGAACACCACCTTGCCGCCACTGGCCTTGATGGCGCGGATCGCCTTGCGCTGCGCGGCATCGCTGTTGGGCCGCGAAAAATGCGTGCCGGTGACGACGATGGAACGGGAGGAGGCGATGAAAGCTTCGTCGATATCCTCTTCCGAAAGCGCCATGTCGGCGCAGTCGGTGCGGTAGAAGATCATCGGCGAGACGCCTTCGTCCTCGACCGAAAGCAGCACCAGCGCCGTCAGCCGGTCAGGATCGGTCTTCAGCCCATCGACGCAAACCCCCTCCCGCGTCAGCTGCTCGCGGATGAAGCGGCCCATCTGCTCATTGCCGACACGGGTGAGCAGTGCCGAGCGCAGGCCGAGCCTTGCGGTGCCAACCGAAATGTTGGCCGGACAACCACCGACCGATTTGGCGAAGGAGGTGATGTCCTCCAGCCGCGAGCCGATCTGCTGGCCATAGAGATCGACGGAAGCACGACCGATGGTGATGACGTCGAGCGGCGCCTGTTTCGCGTCCACGGCTTCGCTCATTGGAACCTCCCGTCGGCTTTGTTGTCTTGGGGTACACGCGCGAGCGGCAGCGTGGCGCCACCGATATGAAATAATAATTCCAATCCATAGTCAATATGGAATGAGCGTTCCCTAACTTAAATCTGGCGTTTCGTGCGCATGGTCAGGCCTTGCGCTTGCGGCCTGTGTCGCGCCGCTTCTCGCCGACGCCGACGGTCAGCGCCATGGCCAGCGCCATGGTCGCAGCCAGCGAGCGGAAGCCGGCAAAGTCCGCCTCGGCAACCTCGAACCAGACGCTGGCGAACTGGGCCAGCGGCGAGAACGAACTGTCGGTGATCGCCACGATCGGCACGCCTTGCTCCGAAATGGTACGGGCTTCCTCGATGGTGGCGGCTGCATAGGGCGAGAAACTGATGGCGATGACGGCGTCGCGCGGCGATGCGAAGCCGATCATTTCGGCGTTGAGGCCGGCGGCCGATTCGATCAGCTGGTTGCGGATGTTCAGCTTGCCCAGCGCATAGGCGATGTAGGAGGCCACGGGATAGGACCGCCGCTTGGCAAGGACATAGATGGTCTCGGCCTTGGCAAGCAGCGCGATCGCATCTTCGAGATGCGCCTCGTCCAGCGTGCGCGAAATGTCGTTGAGGGAAGTGCTGGCGGCGGCGACGAAGCCGTCGAAGATCGCCCGGTGGCCGGCACCTTCCTCGGCCTTGGCACGCAATGCCAGCAGCCTTTCGTCATAGGACGAGTTGCGTTCCCGCAGACGCTCGCGAAACACCGATTGCAGGCTGGTGAAACCGTCGAAGCCAAGCTGCTGGGCAAAACGGATCAAGGTCGATGGCTGAACGCCGGCCGAGGCGGCGATGCTGGCCGCCGTGCCGAAGGCGATGTCGTCGGGATTGTCGAGCGCGTACGCGGCAATCTGTGCAATGCGCTTCGGCAGGCTTTCGCGCCGATCCAGGATCGTGGCGCGCAGCGTCTCGAAGTCGCGAGGTACCCGTTCGTCCATCGTCGCTCTGTCCAGGCTCATCTATGGATGCCCTCTCTGCCCCATCATAACGAGACTGCGCAAGAACGCCATAAAAAATGAGGCAGACATTCCATTCGTCAGAAAAATGGACTAATTCATCCATCGAACGCTTCAGGCAGTGGAGAAACGGAAGATGGTTGGCGTAGGTCTTATCGGCACGGGCTTCATGGGCAAGTGTCACGCCATTGCCTGGAATGCGGTGAGCACCGTCTTTCCGGATGTGACCAGGCCCAGGCTTGTCCATCTCGGCGAGGTCAATGCGGACCTTGCCAAACGCCGCGCTTCCGAATTCGGCTTTGCGAAGGGCTCGGGCGACTGGCGCGCCGTCGTCAACGATCCCGAAGTCGATATCGTTTCGCTGACCACGCCGAACCAGTTCCATCCGGAAATGGCCATCGCCATCCTCGAGGCCGGCAAGCATCTGTGGTGCGAAAAGCCGATGGCGCCGGCCTTTGCCGAAGCCGAGGCCATGGCGGCAGCGGCGAAGAAATCGGGCAAGGTGGCCGCCCTCGGTTACAATTATATCCAGAATCCCGCGATCCGGCACATCGGCGCACTGCTCGACGAGAAGATCATCGGCGAGGTCAACCATCTGCGCATCGAGATGGATGAGGACTTCATGGCCGATCCGGAAGAGCAGTTCTACTGGAAGCATGAGGCGACATCGGGCTATGGCGCGCTCGACGATTTCGCGGTTCACCCGCTGTCGCTGGTTTCGGTGCTGTTCGGCCGCGTCGCACGTGTCATGTGCGACATGTCCAGGCCCTATGCCGATCGCCAGCTCGCCTCGGGCGGGCGCCGCGCCGTCGAGACCTACGACATCGCCAGCGTATTGATGCATCTGGAAAACGGGGTTGCCGGCACGCTGCTGGTCAACCGTTCGGCCTGGGGCCGCAAGGGCCGCATCGCCATCCAGATTTTCGGCTCGAAAGGCTCGATCCTCTACGACCAGGAGCGGATGAACGAATTCCAGCTCTACCTCACATCGGACCGCCCGACCGAACAGGGCTATCGCACCATCCTGGTGGCGCCGCACCACAAGCCCTATGACGCCTTCGTGCCGGCGCCTGGCCATGGCCTGGGTTTCAACGATATCAAGATCATCGAATGCCGGGAATTGCTGACGCGGCTTGCCGGCAAGCCCGCGCGGATCATCGATTTTGCCGAAGGGCTGGAAATCGAGCGCACTGTGCACGCGATGGCGCGCTCGTTCGAGGAGCAGCGCTGGGTGGATGTAAGGTAGCCCTGCTATTTCGCGGTGCGTTTTTCAGCCGGTGGTCGAACTGTTCGGCTCCCAGCCGTCCACCCAGATTTGCCGCAAGTGATCGCCTTCGCCCTTGAACCGTAGCCCCGTCGGTAGGCAATCCTCGATCCTGTCGCTGCGAAAATTGCGGATCGCCTGGCGCAGTTCGCACCAGGCAACGATGTTGGCGGTTTCGGCGTAGTAGATCAGCGCAATCGGGCGGATGAGGCGCTCGGTGGCGCGGCCTTGTTCGTCGCGATAGGAGAGGTCGAGCTTCTCCTCGTCACGGATGGCGCGGCGCACCAGCGCCAGATCGACCGTGCCGACCGAGGGCGCGGCGAACCCCCATGCATGCAGTGCATTGGCCTCGAATGCCTGGCGCAAGGGCGGCGGCACCGCGCCGGCGATCTTGGCGCTCACACGCTTGGCCGCCTGCTTGAGTTCGCTGTCTCCCGTGCGTTCCAGTAGCGCGAGAGACAAGACAATCGCCTCCATCTCCTCGATCGAAAACATCAGCGGCGGCAAGTCGAAGCCGGGGCGCAGTATATAGCCGATGCCGCGCCCGCCCTCGATCGGCACGCGCATCGCCTGGAGTGCGGCAATGTCGCGATAAATCGAGCGCACCGTCACCTCCAGCTGCTCGGCAATCATCGCCGCCGTCACCGGGTTCCGCGCCAACCGCAGGATCTGGATGATCTCGAACAGGCGTGACGCCTTGCGCATTCTTCACTCCGCCCCGGAAGGCAACTGACAATACCCCGTCAGTTGGACTGACTTATAGGACCGCCTATCGAGTTGAAAATCAACAAATTCCCCGGTGGGTTGCCTGCACGGGACGAAAGACAACTGACATGGGTTATGCCGAGAATCTCTGGCTTTTCTTTATCCTCCTGTTCGGCATCATCGCTGTCCCGGGCATGGACATGCTCTTCGTGCTTGCCAATGCGTTGACCGGTGGACGCGACAGAGGCCTTGCCGCGACCGGCGGCATCATGCTCGGCGGCATGGTGCATACGCTGAACGGCGCTGTTGGCGTCGGCCTGCTGATGCATTTCGTGCCGATCCTGTTCAAGCCGCTGCTGATTGCCGGCGCCGCTTACATGGCCCTTATCGGCGTCATGCTGATGCGCAGCTCCATCACCGTCGGCCCGGACGGGCCAGCCGGCAGCCGCTCCGCCTGGAAAGCCTTTCGCCAGGGTCTCATGACCTGCCTGATCAACCCCAAAGCCTACCTGTTCGTCCTTGCCGTCTATCCGCAGTTTCTGAAGCCGGACTATGGTCCGATCTGGATGCAGGCAACCGTCATGGGCCTGATGACCGTGCTGACCCAAGCCGCGATCTATGGCGGGCTTGCGATATCAGCCGGTCGCAGCCGCAACTTGCTGATCGCCAATCCGCGAGCGACCGTTCTCGCAGGCCGGGCGGCCGGACTGCTGCTCGTTGCGGTCTCGGTATTCGCCGCATGGGAAGGACTGAAGGCGGCGTAACCCAAACCGGAAAGCGCCGCCCTCTCCATGTCGCGGGTCGGATCAGGCAGCTCCCTGACGGTTGTCCATCATGGCGCGGCGTGCTGACCGGCGCCACTCGACAGCGCCGGCGAGGCCGTGCAGCACCGTCTCGGTGGTCGCCCAGTCGATGCAGCCATCGGTGATGCTCTGGCCATAGGTGAGCGGCTTGCCGGGAACGACGTCTTGCCGGCCGGCGACGAGGTTGCTCTCGATCATGACGCCGACGATGCGCTCGTCACCCGCGGCCACCTGGCCCGCGACGTCAGTCGCCACCTTCGGCTGGTTCTCGGGCTTTTTGCCGGAGTTGGCGTGGCTGACATCGATCATCAGGCGAGGCGCAACGCCGATGCGGGCGAGTTCCACGCTGGCGGCCTCGACGCTCGTCGCGTCATAATTGGGCGCAATGCCGCCGCGCAGGATGACGTGGCAGTCCTCATTGCCGGTGGTCGCCGCGATGCCGCTGCGTCCGCCCTTCGTCACCGCCAGGAAATGGTGCGGCTGGGCAGCCGACTTAACCGCCTCGACGGCGATCCGCAGATTGCCGTCGGTGCCGTTCTTGAAGCCGACCGGGCAGGAGAGGCCTGACGCCAGCTCGCGGTGGATCTGGCTCTCGGTCGTGCGCGCGCCGATGGCGCCCCAGGCGACGAGGTCGGCAATGTATTGCGGGGTCGTCATGTCGAGGAATTCGGTGGCCGCGGGCAGGCCGAGATTGTTGACCGCAGAAAGCACGTTGCGCGCCATCCGCAGCCCCTTGTCGATGTTGAAACTGCCATCGAGGTCCGGATCGTTGATCAGGCCCTTCCAGCCGACCGTCGTGCGCGGCTTTTCGAAATACACCCGCATCACGATCTCCAGCCGGTCCGACAGGCTCTCGCGCAGCGCCGCCAGACGGCTGGCATAGTCGACTGCCGCGACCGGGTCGTGGATCGAACAGGGACCGACGACGACGACCAGCCGATCATCGGTACCGTTCAAGATAGCGTGGATCGCGTTGCGTGACGACGCAACGGTGCGTGTGGCCGTCAGCGTGCGCGGTATCTCCCGCATCACCTGGTCCGGCGTACTCAATTCCCTGATTTCCTTGACCCGAAGGTCATCTGTGGTGGTCAACACGGCTTTCTGCTCCTGATTGGAGACCTGCCGGCTGATACAAAAAAGCCGCCAGGTCTGGCGGCTGTTCGGATCTTGTTGCTGCAATCTTCAGATCGAGCGCAATCCTCCCGCCGCCAGCGAGCTGCTAAAGTACCAATACGTGGCGGTCAGGTGGATCATCCGGCTCATATAGTCGAAGCCGAAGCGTTTGTCACGCGTCTGATGAGGCGATGCAGTCGATGTTATTCCGGCGACGACCCGGCAATGCTCTGGTCATAGTCGACCAGCGATCCCGTCATGACGCCCGATTGCGGGCTGACCATGTAGCTGATCAGTCGCGCCAACTGGTCCGGCTTCACCAACTGGCCCATCGGCTGCGCCGCTTCCGCCTTTGCCAGCCAGTCGTCCGGCGCGTCGTGCCATTTCTTCTGCACGATGTCCTCGCCCTCCGTATCCATCCAGCCGGGCAGCACGGCGTTGCAGCGGATGCGGTTGAAACGATGGGCATTGGCGACATTCTTGGTCAGGGTCATCAGCGCGCCCTTGCTGGTCGAATAGGCCGTCAGGAACGACTGCCCGCAATGCGCCGACATCGACAGCACGTTGACGATCGAGCCCGGCGCCTTGCGCTCCAGCAGATGCGCCACCACGCCCTGCATCAGGAAAAACGGGCCGCGCACATTGGTGTCGAAGATCGTGTCGAAAAGCTCTTCGCTGGTCTCGACCAGCGAGCCGCGTGCCGAGGTGGCGGCGGCGTTGACCAGCGCGTTGATGGTGCCGAAATGCGAGATCGCGGTCGCGACCGCGCGCTTGCAATCCGCGACTTTTGACACATCGGCGCTGATGAAGATCGCGTCGACGCCCGCTTGTCTGAAATGGGCGACAGCCTTGTCGCCCTTCTCCTGCGAGCGCCCGACCAGCGCCAGCGCCCGGCAGCCCTCGTCGACCAACGCCTCGGCGACGGCGAAGCCGATGCCCTGTGCGCCGCCGGTGACGATGGCGCGTGTTTGTGAATTGCGATCGGCTGAACCGCTCATCGCTCTGCTCCTGTGCCTGGGATCTTACTTTGCCGTGTCGAGACGGACGGTCTTGCCTGTGGTCGCCGACTTCAGAGCGGCATCCGCCAGCCGAAGCGCGATGAGCCCGTCGGCACCGCTCGGTGCAGCCTTCTTGCCGGACGTCGCCGCGGCGATGAAGGCGGCGATCTCGTTGGCATAGGCGTCGAGATAGCGGGTCATGAAGAAGTCGTGCAGCGGCGGGCGCGTATAGCCCTTGTCGTTCGCCACTTCGATCGACACCGGCCGCTGGTTCTCGGCCGCGACCATGCCCTTCGAACCATGCACTTCGATGCGCTGGTCGTAGCCATAGGTGGCGCGGCGCGAGTTGGAGATGATGGCCTGCTTGCCTGATGCGGTTTCGAGGATGACGCTGACCGAGTCGAAATCACCGGCTTCGCCGATCTTCTTGTCGACCAGCACCGAGGCATGCGCGCTGACCGCCACCGGCTCCTCGCCGAGCAGGAAGCGGACCATGTCGAAATCATGGATGGTCATGTCGCGAAAAATGCCGCCCGAGCGGGCGATGTAGTCGAGTGGTGGCGGGCCGGGATCGCGCGAGGTGATGGTGACCATCTCGACAGTGCCGATGGCGCCGTCGTCAATCGCCTTGCGCACGGCGGCGAAGTGCGGGTCGAAGCGGCGGTTGAAGCCGACCATCAGCGTCGCCTTGGTCTTTTCGACCACGGCCAGGCACTTTTCCACGCGCTTCACACTCAGGTCGATCGGCTTCTCGCAGAAGATCGCCTTGCCGGCCTTGGCGAAACGCTCGATCAGGTCGGCATGGGTGTCGGTCGGCGTGCAGATGACGACGGCGTCGATGTCATTGGACTTCTCGATGGCTTCGATGCTGCGCACCTCGGCGCCATAGGCCGACGCCAGTTCTTTTGCCGCCTTCTCAAAGGCGTCGGCCACGGCGACCAGTTTGGCTTGCGGGTTGGAACCCACGGCGCGGGCATGCACCTTGCCGATACGGCCGGCACCGAGGAGGGCGAAGCGAACAGTCATGGATATTTCCTCTAAGGGATGGTTCGAGAGAGTTGTGTCCGCACCTTCCTGTCAGGGAAAGGTGACACGGTTGTTTCTTAGCCCGGCGGATCGTCCCTGGACGGGGGTGACCCACCGCCCGGCTCTAGGCCGCGAGTTCCGCCTCTCCGGTCTTGGCGCCGGTGATGTAGGAGACGATATCCTGCCCGTCGGTATTCTCTTTGCGCAGGTTGGCGACGATGCGGCCACGCCGGAACACGACAACGCGATCGCAAAGGTCGAACACCTGGCGCATATTGTGGCTGATCAGGATCAGCGGCTCGCCATTCTCCTTCAGCGTGCGGATGATGTTTTCGACCTGCGCCGTCTCCTGCACGCCCAGTGCCGCCGTCGGCTCGTCCATGATGATCAGCTTGGAGGCGAAAGTCGCGGTCCTGGCGATCGCCACGCACTGGCGCTGGCCGCCCGACATGTGGCGAATGGTGTTGGAAAGGTTGGGGATCTTGACCGCCGTGCGGACCAGTGCCGCTTCGGTCGCCTTGCGCATGTACTTGCGGTCGAGGATCGAAAACGGCCCGAGATTGAACAGCACCTTCTCGCGGCCGAGAAAGAGGTTCGACGGCACGTCGAGATCATCGGCAAGTGCCAGGTTCTGGAACACGGTCTCGATGCCGGCCTCTCGCGCCTCGATCGGTCCGGCGAAATTCACTTCCTTGCCGTCGAACCACATCTTGCCGCTGGTGCGTTGCTCGACACCGGTGATCTGGCGCACGAAGGTCGATTTGCCGGCGCCATTGTCGCCCATGATGGCGACATGCTCGCCCTTGCGCAGCTCGAAGGTCGCCCCCACCAGCGCATGCACGCCGCCATAATGCTTGGTCAGGTTTTCGGTCTTCAGGACGATGTCTGACATGGTCATGCCCTCATTGCCCGCAGGCGTTGGCGCCACTGGTCGAGAACGACTGCACCGACGATGATCACACCCTTGACCATCTCCTGGTAGTAGGCGTCGAGGCGCAGGAAGGTGAAGCCGGAGATGATGACGCCGAAGATCAGCGAACCGATCACCGTGCCGATGATCGAGCCACGGCCACCCGACAGCGAGACGCCGCCGATGACCGCCATGGCGATGGCGTCGAGCTCGTACATCACGCCCATGCCGGACTGGGCGGTCAGGTTCTTGGAGCTCAGCACCACGGCGGCGAGCGAGGCGAGTATGCCTGCGATGACGTAGACGAGGATCTTGTGGTTGGCGATCTTGATGCCGGACATGCGCGCGGCGTCCTCATTGGAACCGATGGCGTAACAGTGCTTTCCATACCGGGTGTAGGTCATGATCAGCTGGAACAGCACCGCCAGCGACAGGAAGATGATGACGGGCATCAGGCCCTTGCCGATCGCTGCGAAACTGTCGGTGGGAAATGAGATTGGCTGCCCCTTGGACCACCATTTGGCAATGCCGCGCGCCGTCACCATCATGCCGAGCGTGGCGATGAACGGCGGAATGCGCGTGTAGGCGATCAGTGCGCCGTTGATGAAACCGGCGAGCAGGCCGCAAGCGATGGCGACCAGCAGCGGCACGATGACCGGCAGGTCGGTCCAGCCCTGGGCCAGGAACATCGCCTTGGGGTTCGGATTGCCATTGACCGTGGCGACCTGTGCGAAACTCATGGCGATCATGGCCGTGGCGCCGACGATCGAGCCGGAAGAGAGGTCGATGCCGCCGGAGATGATCACCTGCGTCACGCCGATGGCGATGATGCCGACGATCGAGACCTGCAGGATGATGATCTGCAGCCGCGCCTCGTTGAAGATGCCGCCGACGTCGCCGCGGGTGTTGAACAGGAAGCTGTCGCCAAGAAAGATCCGCCCGATCAGTTCAAAAATGACGACGAGGATGACGAGCGCCAGGAAAACATTGAACTCGGCAGGCCATGAGCGTTTCTTCGCATCATAGGTAAGCCCTCCGACACCATGAGATGACTGTGCCACGTCTTCTATCCTCCAAAAGCTGCGGTCGTCCCTGTCGCCTGTTCAAGCGAAGAGGGAGAAGAGGAGCGGCGCTGTCGTTGAGCGCCGCCCCGGATCGAACTGCTCGCAGCCTCAGTTCTTCTTCATGAACTTGTCGATGTTGGCCGGCGTCACCAGCTGGAACGGGATGTAGACCTTGCGGTCGACCTTCTCGCCCTTGGCCAGCTTCAGCGCCGCGTCGAGCGCGCCTGCGCCCTGGCCGGCAGCATCCTGGAAGACCGTTGCGGCGAGGTCGCCCGCTTTCATCGCCACAAGCGCGTCCTGGGTGGCGTCGACACCACCGACAATAACGGTTTTCATGTCGATATTGGCAGCCTTCATGGCCTGGATCGCGCCGATGGCGCTTTCGTCGTTGTTGGCGATCACGCCATCGAACTTCTTGCCGGTCGACAGCCAGTTCGTCATCAGGTTCTGGGCCTCATCACGGTTCCAGTTCGATGTCTGCTTGTCGATGATCTTGATGAAGCTGCAATCCGGCGTGGCGATCACGTTGTCGATGTCCTTGGTGCGCTGCACCGCTGCCTGGTTCGACAGCTCGCCCATGATCACATAGACATGGGCCTCCTTCTTGCCGGCTGCCTTGAACAAGCGGCAGATCTCTTTGGTTTCAAGAGTGCCGGAGTCGGACTCGTTCGAGGCGACGAAAGCCTGGGTGGCCGGCAACGTGTCGACATTGACCGGCTCGCGATTGACGTAAACCAGCGGAATCTTGGCGGCGGCGGCGGCATCGGACATCGCCTGCGTGGCCGAGGTGTCGACCGGGTTGACGATGATCGCATCGACGCCCGAAGCCGCGAAGTTCTTGATCTGGTCGAGTTGCTTGGCGACGTCGTTCTGCGCGTCCTCGACCTGCAATTGCACGCCGCTCATGCCCTTGGCTTGCTCGATCATGCCGTTACGGAGCACGGTGAGGAAATTGTCGTCGAACTTGGCCATTGAAACGCCGATCTTGGCGGCCATAGCGGACGAACTCATCAGCGCCGCGAAGGCGACGCCCAAAAGCAGTTTCTTCATTGTGTTTCTCCTCCACATTTTGGTGTCCGGTTGCACCGATCTAGCCGGAATCCCCGGTCACCCGGGGAATCTCTCCCGATTTCGCTTTTGCTCCGGACGGCGTCCTTCACGTTGGCTGGAACGCCAAGCCTCTTATTTGAAACAGTTGCTCCGGAACGAAAGAACCAAAATACCTAGTTGGTGAAATATTTATTCCATTTCGCGGCAAGGCGTCAAGGGCGATTCCGAAATCGGGTGTCGGATTCTCGGGGTCCGCTCGACAGGTTTGCACTCCACCCGGCAGGGCAGGAGTGCCAGCCGCTAGATGTTTTCCGGCAGGTAGATGTCGAAGGGCAGGAAAGTCTGTCCCGGCGCGTTGGCGGCACCCGCTTCAAGGGCGTGACCCATCAGCGCGACGAGCTCGCGGCAAAGTGCCGCCAGCGGCGTGGAGATCACCATCGTGAGGATATCGTCGGCCAGGGCGGCGCGTGATTGCGCGGTGATCTCGTTGCAGATGACCGCCGGCATCTCGGCCGGCTTCGCCTGCCTCAGCGCGGAGACCGCACCCTCCATGCCGCCGCCGGCGACGTAGAGGCCGACCAAGTCCGGATGGCGTTCCAGAAGGTCAATGATGGCGTCATGCGTGATCTGGTTGGCTTCCAGATTGACCAGTGTTTCAAGCAAGGTGAATTCCGGCGCCTGCTCGCGAAAGAACGAGCGAAAGCCGATCTCGCGCAGTTCGTGACCGTGAAAGCGGTGGCTGCCGACGAAGAGCGCGACCTTGCCCGGCCGCTTCGC
Source organism: Mesorhizobium shangrilense (assembly GCF_040537815.1). Lineage (NCBI taxonomy): Bacteria > Pseudomonadati > Pseudomonadota > Alphaproteobacteria > Hyphomicrobiales > Phyllobacteriaceae > Mesorhizobium > Mesorhizobium shangrilense. Next base: position 4,410,693 of record NZ_JBEWSZ010000001.1, on the reverse strand, counting down.
CGCCTTCGAAATCATCCAGGCCGCGGTGCGCCCTACCTTGCGATTGTCGAGGCCGACATAGCCCTCACGGATGCCGGACGCGAAGTCGGAAAGCAGGGAAAACACCGGCATGCCCTTGGCTTTCAAGGCCTCGACGGCGACGGTGAGCGCCGGATGATCCGGCCCGACCAGGGCCACCGCCCGGGATTTCGCCGCCAGCTTGCGCATCCGCTCGACGATCTCGTCGGGCGCCAGCGAATCGGCGAAGTCGATGGTGGCGACGCCACGAAAGCGCTGGGTCTGGGATACCGCTAGATCGAGCTCCCGGGCGAATTCGCTGTAGAAGACGTCTTCCCGCCGCAGCAGCAGGAAGCCTAGCCTGTACTCCGGCAGCTCGTGGCGCATCCGCTGCTTGATCAGCCCGGCGGCGTGATAGCCGATCTCGGTCGCGGTCTCGTAGACACGGCGCGCCGTGTCCTCGCGGACCGGCAGGCGATTGTTCAGAACCCGGTCGACGGTGGCGACACTCACGCCCGAAATGCGCGCCAGGTCTGTGATGGTCGGCCGTTTTGACATGAGTTTCCTGCCTGATTGCCTGACTCAACGATACATCATTCTGATGGGAAATGATAGAAACTATCTTTCTGATATTGAGCCTATCATCGCTTGGCGTTATTTTGCGGGGAATAAACACCTGTGATGCGGGAACTCGCCCTCACGGATGTCGTGCCCACGGAGGCAATCACGATGGAAGCAACATTATCCGCATCCGCAACGCCGTCCCGGCGCGATTACAGCCTGATCGGCCGCGATGCGAAGCTCGCCGTCGAGAACGGGCTATCGGCCGCCGAATGGTACCATACCGACATCCCGCGCAAGCAGATGAAGGAGCTGATGCAGCGCTCCGACGGCCCTGCGATCCGCGACACCATCATCTGGCTCGCCGCCCTGATCTTGAGCGCCGCCGGTGGCGTCTGGTTCTGGGGCACATGGTGGTGCGTGCCGTTCTTCTTCGTCTATGGCGTCCTCTACGGCTCCTCGACGGATTCACGCTGGCATGAATGCGGCCATGGCACCGCCTTCAGGACGCAGTGGATGAATGATGTGATCTATCAGATCGCCTGCTTCATGATCATGCGCAACCCGGTGACCTGGCGCTGGAGCCACACGCGCCACCACACCGACACGATCATCGTCGGCCGCGACCCCGAGATTTCCGTCATGCGACCGCCGGATCTGCTGCGCGTCATCCTCGGTTTCGTCGGCGTGCTCGACGCGTGGCGTGCCATGAGCGATATGCTGCGCAACGCGGCCGGCATCATCAGCCCGTCGGAAAAGACCTTCATTCCCGAGCAGGAGCAGCCAAAGGCGATCCGCATCGCCCGCATCTGGACGGCGATCTATGCCGCGACCATTGCGTTGGCTGCCTATACAGGCTCGTTCCTGCCCCTGATGCTGGTGGGCCTGCCCAGGCTCTATGGTGCCTGGCATCACGTCATGGTCGGCCTGCTGCAGCATGGCGGCCTGGCCGAGAACGTCACCGACCATCGGCTGAACAGCCGCACCGTCTACATGAACCCGATCAGCCGCTTCATCTACTGGAACATGAACTACCATGTGGAGCATCACATGTTCCCGATGGTGCCCTATCACGCGCTGCCGAAGCTTCACGCGCTGATCAAGCATGATCTGCCGGCGCCGACGCCATCGATCCTCGCCGGCTATCGCGAAATGATCCCTGCCTTCCTGCGCCAGTTGCGCAATGAAGACTATTTCATCAAGCGCGAGCTGCCGCCGACCGCAAAGCCCTATCGCGAGGATTTTCACACCGACGCCGCGATGGCCGCGGAATGACATCAGCCCGGGCCGGGCACAGAGTTCCATCGGGAGGATCAATGAGCGACTGGGTCGAGGCGTGTGACGCCACGGATATCGACGAAGAGGATGTGATGCGGTTCGATCATGGCGGCCGCACCTTCGCCATCTACCGTTCGCCGGACGACGAATTCTTCGCCACCGATGGCCTGTGCACGCATGAGAAGGTGCACTTGGCCGACGGGCTGGTGATGGACGACATCATCGAATGCCCCAAGCACAATGGCCGCTTCAACTACAAGACGGGCGCGGCCCGGGGCGCGCCGGTCTGCGTCAACCTCAAGACCTATCCGGTCAAGGTCGACGCCGGCAAAGTCCTCGTGCAGATCGGATGATGGCATGACGAAGGGGATGGTCATCATCGGCGCCGGCGAATGCGGGGGGCGCGCCGCCCTTGCGCTGCGAGACCTCGGCTATGAGGGGCCGGTGACGCTGGTCGGCGACGAGCCGCATCTGCCATATGAGCGGCCACCGCTGTCCAAGGACGCGATGGTCGGCGATGCGCCCGCGATCAAGGCGATCGTCAGCGACGAGATGCTGGCGAAGCGCTCGATCCGGCATATCCATACCATTCAGGCCGTGGCGATCGACCGCGCCGCGCACACGGTGCGCCTGTCGGACGGCTCGGTCCTTGCCTATGACAAGCTGCTGCTGGCGACAGGCTCGACGCCGCGCAAACTGCCGATGCCGGGCCTGGGTTCGCGCTGCGTTTATCTGAGGACCTTCGCCGACGCGCTGGCCATCCGTGCGCATCTGAAGTCCGGCAACCGCATCGCGATCGTTGGCGGCGGCTTCATCGGCCTGGAGCTGGCGGCCGCCGCGCGCAAGCTGGGCGCTGATGTCAACGTCATCGAGGCGCAGCCGCGCATCCTGATGCGTGGCGTGCCGGCCGAGATCGCCGAAATCATCCATCAGGCGCATGTCGCCGAAGGCGTGGACATAGTTTGCGGCGATGGCATCGCAGCCATCCTCGATGACGGGGCGCAAGTTCGTATCTCGCTGACCGGCGGCCGGGATGTCGTCGCCGACCTTGCTGTGATCGGCATCGGCGCGGTGCCGGTGACCGCGCTCGCCGCCGAGGCCGGCCTGACCATCGAAAACGGCATCGCCGTCGATGCCGAGCTTCGCACCGGCGATCCCGATATCTTCGCCGCCGGCGACTGCTGTTCCTTCCCGCTTGCGGTCTATGGCGGCCGCCGCGTGCGGCTGGAAGCCTGGCGCAATGCACAGGAACAGGGCGCGTTGGCAGCGAGGAATATGCTGGGCGCCGGCGAGGCCCACGCGGCGGTGCCGTGGTTCTGGTCGGATCAATATGGCCTCACCCTGCAGATCGCCGGGCTTTCGGATGAGGGAAGCAGCGTTGTCCGCCGCGATCTCGGCGACGGCGCCTTCATCCTGTTCCATCTGGCTGAGGACGGCAGGCTGGTCGCGGCCAGCGGCATCGGCCCCGGCAACGCGGTCGCCCGCGACATCAGGCTGGCCGAGATGCTGATCGGCAAGCGGGCGAAGCCGGCGCCGGAGGCGCTTGGCTCGCAAGAGGTCAAGTTGAAGTCCTTGCTGGCGGCGTGAACTATCGGGGTCAATTGCAAGCGTTGGCGCTGCCCCTCATCTGCCTGCCGGCACCTTCTCCCCGTATAGTGACGGGGAGAAGGTGCCGCAACCTCGGCGCTCTGCAACGTTGAAAATTGGCGAAAACATCCGCGAAAACGTCTTTCTCCCCGTCACTATACGGGGAGAAATGCCCGGCAGGGCAATGAGGGGCGGCGCAGACCTGTTTGAAGGGTCGCTCCCGTCTCGAGCTCCTACGCCTAAAACAGAGCCTTGAGCTCCGGCAGCTTATCGTTCACCAGCCAGCCGTAGTAATTCTCCTCGGGCAGCTTTTCCGGTTCGCCGGCGGCGCGGCGCTTGTCGTTCTCGGCCTTCAGCGCATAGGCGCGCTGTTCCGGGTTGCCGACATTGTAGAGCGTGGCGGTGAGGCCGGGGTTGCCGGAAATATCGAAGCCGGCGATGCTCTTGTAGGCATCGATCGACTTCCTGATCGTGGCGGCCACATAGGGCAGCGTCAGGTCCGGATCCATGATGGTCTTGTAGACGGCATTGGGATCACTGACGTCGAGCTTCGGCAGGCCTGAAATCCTGTGCACGAGATCGCTCATCTGCAGGGCGGTCAGGGGATTGAGCTGGCCAAGTCCGAACGTCTGTCCGGCATAGTAGGGTTGGAAGAAGGTGGCGCCGAAACGGTCGTCGGGAAAGCTTGTGCCCCCGACGCTCTTGCCGCGGAAGGAATGGTTCCACACCTGCTCGCGGCACTCCCACAGATCGTAACTGTCCGACATTCCAGCGCATGTCTTGAATTCGGGCCTCTGCACGAAATCCGTGATGTCTTCACCGCTATAGGCGAAGGAGAGCTTGCTGGTCAGATAGGAGATTGCCTTGACGTAGTAGGTCTGCAGCCGATCGTAGGCATCGACATTGTAGGTGTGCTCGCCAACGATGGCGCCGACAATATGCATTGGATCGATGCCATAGGCGGTTGCAGCCTTCCTGATCTTGGCGCGGAGATCGGCGTCACTCTGCAGCAGCGCGTAGACCTTGCGGTATTTCGCCTGGAAGGTGGTGTTTGTCGCCTGCGTGCGCCGGCTCGAGGCTCCCGGTATGTCCGGCTGCTCGGCATTGCGGTTTCCCGGCGGCACCAATGTCGCTGCTTCCGCGGCGAACAGCGTCGCCGCAAGCGTCAAGCCAAGGATGACAAGGATCAGTTTCTTCATGCGCCGCCGCCTGTAAGTCTTGCGGGGCAAACTAGGTAAAGCCGCCTGGCGAGTCGAGGGCTGCATGCTTCAGCAAGGCAAAAGCTGGCCAGTTGCTTCCATTTGGCCACACATCTATCGGCAGCGCCGGAACAAGCCCGGCGCTGCAATTCTGCCGTCCTTTACAGAATGAATCGCGACAGGTCGGTGTTTCGCGACAGGTCGCCGACATGCTTTTCCACATAGGCGGCGTCGATGGTGACAGAGGTGCCATTGCGGTCGGGCGCGTCGTAGGAGATCTCGTCCAGCACCCGCTCCATCACCGTCTGCAGCCGCCGGGCCCCGATATTCTCGACGCTGGCGTTGAGGTCGACGGCGATGCCGGCGAGCGAATCGATGGCATCATCGGTGAAGGTCAGATCGACGCCCTCGGTCTTCATCAGCGCGATATACTGCTTGATCAGGCTCGCCTCGGTCTCGGTCAGGATGCGGACGAAATCGTCCTTCTCCAGCGCGCGCAACTCGACGCGGATCGGCAGGCGTCCCTGCAGCTCGGGCAGCAGGTCGGATGGCTTCGACACATGGAACGCGCCGGAGGCGATAAACAGGATGTGGTCCGTCTTCAACGGTCCGTACTTGGTTGCCACCGTGGTGCCTTCGATCAGCGGCAGCAGGTCGCGCTGCACGCCTTCGCGAGAAACGCCGGCGCCCATGCCGCCTTCACGCGACGCGATCTTGTCGATCTCGTCGAGGAAGACGATGCCGTCATTCTCCGTGGCGTCCAGTGCCCGGCGCACGACCTCGTCCTGGTCGAGCAGCTTGTCGGATTCGTCGCCAACCAGCAGCGCGTAGGATTCCTTCACCGTCGTCTTGCGCGACTTGGTCTTCTTGCCGCCCATCGCCTTCGACAGCATGTCGTTGATGTTGAGCACGCCGATATTGGCGCCCGGCATGCCGGGGATCTCGAAGCCGGGCATGCCGCCATTGCCGGTATCGGCCACCTCGATCTCGATCTCCTTGTCGTCGAGTTCGCCGTCGCGCAGCTTCTTGCGGAAGCTATCGCGCGTCGCCGGGCTCGCCGTCTTGCCGACGAGCGCTTCCAGCACGCGTTCCTCGGCGTTGATGTGGGCGCGTGCCTTGACGTCCTCGCGCATCTTCTCGCGTACCAGGCCAATGGCGATCTCGACGAGATCGCGGATGATCTGCTCGACGTCGCGGCCGACATAGCCGACTTCGGTGAACTTGGTCGCCTCGACCTTGACGAAGGGTGCTCCGGCAAGCCGCGCCAGGCGGCGCGATATTTCGGTCTTGCCGACGCCCGTCGGGCCGATCATCAGGATGTTCTTCGGCATCACCTCTTCGCGCATCTGGCCTTCCAGCTGCTGGCGACGCCAGCGGTTGCGCAAGGCGATGGCCACGGCGCGCTTGGCGTCCTTCTGGCCGATGATGAAGCGGTCGAGTTCCGAAACGATTTCGCGGGGGGAGAATGTGCTCATATCACTAAATTCCACTTTGCCACTGCTTGATGGCCTCGAACGGATGCAGCAGCATGATCACGTTGAGTGTCAGATTGTCCCGGATCAGATAACCGGTACCCAGTTCGAAGAGGATGGCGAGGCTGACGATCACCCATATAGGTAGCCTTCGCGCCATCACAAATCCCAGCACCATGGCCAGCGTGTCGGACACCGAATTGATGATGCTGTCGCCATAGTAATCCAGCGAGATCGTGCCGGCGCGGTAGCGCTCGATGATGAACGGGCTGTTCTCCAGCAGTTCCCAGCCGCCCTCTATCGCGACCGCGAATGCCAGCCTCAGCCCGATCGGCGAGTTGGGGAACAGGTACCGGGCCAGGGCATAGAACAGGAAGCCGTGGATGATGTGCGAGAAGGTGTACCAGTCCGTAATGTGCTGGGAGTTCTCCGAGCTGTTCACCACGCCGTGCCAGAGCTTGACGTAGCCACAGGTGCAGATCGGCGGGTGGCCCATGAGGTAGAGCGCTACGGCCTGGAAAAGGATCAGGCCGGTAACGATCAGCAGGCCCATGCGCCAGCTGTTTTCATAGGCCGAAAGGTCCTCGCCCGCTGCTTTCATGCCCGTTATTCCCCCTCTTGCGCGTCGTCCTCGGCATCGATTGCCATCAGCACGACATCGCCATAGACCGATTGCCTTCGATCAATGGCCCGGAAACCCGCCTTTTCATAGGCGCGGATGGCTCGCCCATTGGCGGGGTCCGGATCGATGATCACACGCGGCGCGCCTTCCTCGAACAGCTCCTCGACGAATTGGCTGATAATCGCCGGCCCGTGCCCGAGGCCGACCAGCTCCGGCCGGCCGATCGACAGATCTATTCCCAGCGTACCGAAAGGCTGGTCGGCATAGGGATGGCCGTCCTCCATGTGCGGGTCATAGCTCTGTAGATAGGCGATCGGCTTGCCGTCGAGTTCGACGATCAGCGGCTCGACCGAGATGCTGTCGATATGCTCGCGGATCCGGGCGATCTCCGTCTCCGGATCGTCCCACCATTCGGCGACATGCGGCTCGGCCAGCCACGCCGCGATCATCGGCAGGTCCCTTTTGGTCACCGGCCGAAAATCGTAGTTATGGTCTGGCTGGGCCATGGTCTCTTCCGAAAACCGGCTTCCATTTTTCGGGAGCATGGCCGACCGCTTCAGGCGGCATCGATCGTTTCGACGACGAAATTGTTGTTGGTGTAGACGCAGATATCCGATGCGATCTGCATCGCCCTGCGGGCGATCTCCTCGGCATCCTTGTCGGTGTCCATCAGGGCGCGTGCGGCGGCAAGCGCGTAGTTGCCGCCCGAGCCGATGGCCATCACGCCGTGTTCGGGCTCAAGCACGTCGCCATTGCCGGTCAGCGCCAGCGAAACCGACTTGTCGGCAACCAGCATCATCGCCTCCAGCCGGCGCAGGTAGCGGTCGGTGCGCCAGTCCTTGGCAAGCTCGACGCAGGCGCGCGTCAGCTGGTCGGGATACTGTTCGAGCTTGGCCTCAAGACGTTCCAGAAGGGTGAAGGCGTCCGCTGTGGCGCCCGCGAAACCGGCGATGACATTGCCGCCCTTGCCGATGCGGCGCACTTTCCTGGCGTTGCCTTTCATGATGGTCTGGCCGAGACTCACCTGGCCGTCGCCGGCGATCACCACCTTGCCGCCCTTGCGCACCGTCACGATGGTCGTGGCGTGCATGGTCAGTTCATTCGACATCTATTGGCTCCGACTAGCATCAATCCCAGGGAGGCGATTGACGCGTTACGAGTGACTTTGATCGGCCATATGTATGCATGGGACCAGCGATTGCAAACGGCCTTGCCCAGGGCTCGATACCGCCCGGCATGGCAACTGGCAATCGCCGGATCATGCTGCTAGAAGGCTCTCGTTTTCAAGCATGGAACGCTTGAAGCCCTGAAACGCTTGAAGCTCCGAAACGCTTGAAGCCCTGAAACTCTGGGACAAGGACAAGGTCATGTCGCCCCGTTCCGCCGAAGTCAGCCGCAAGACCAGGGAAACCGATATCTCCGTGTCGGTCCATGTCGACGGATCGGGCAAGTCCGACATGGCGACCGGCGTCGGCTTCTTCGACCATATGCTCGACCAGCTGTCGCGTCATTCGTTGATCGACATGACCGTCAGGGCCAAGGGCGACCTGCATATCGACGACCACCACACGGTCGAGGACACCGGCATTGTGCTCGGCCAGGCGTTGACCAAGGCGCTGGGTGAGCGGCGCGGCATCATGCGCTATGCCTCGATCGACCTTGCCATGGACGAGACGCTGACGCGGGCGGCGGTCGACGTCTCCGGCCGCCCCTTCCTGGTCTGGAATGTATCGTTCTCGTCGCCGAAGATCGGCACGTTCGACACCGAGCTGGTGCGCGAATTCTTCCAGGCGCTGTCGCAGCATGCCGGCATCACCTTGCATGTGACCAACCACTATGGCGCCAACAATCACCACATCGCCGAGACCTGCTTCAAGGCGGTTGCGCGGGCGCTGCGCGCCGCCCTCGAACGCGATCCGCGCCAGCCCGACGCGGTTCCCTCCACCAAGGGCTCTCTGAAGGGATAGACCATGGCCAGCTATGTCGTCATGGAGCCGCCGGGCCGTAGCGAAAAGGTCGACACGACCACCTTTGTTCGCGATGGCTTCACCTGGCTCGGTTTCCTGGTGCCGCCGCTCTGGCTCGCCTGGCACAGACTGTGGGTCGAAGCGGGGCTGATTTTTGTCGTCATGGGCCTTCTTTCGATGCTCGGCGAAAGGCTTGGCCTCGGGCTGGCCGGTTCACTGCTGTCGCTGCTTGTGTCGTTCTATGTCGGCCTGGAGGGGCAGGGCCTGCGGATCGCCTCGCTTCGCCGCCGCGGCTGGCATGAATGGGGCGTGGTCGCCGCCGGCGGGCTCGATGACGCCGACACGCGCTATACGCTGGAAACCGACACCCCGGCGGAAGCGCGGGCGCCGGCGCAACGGATCGTTCCGGATGCCGCCCTGGCGCGTCCCACGCAGATGGGCATGGCCCTCGGGCTGACCCACACACCGGGAAAACACTGAGATGCGGGTTGCCATCATCGACTATGGTTCGGGCAATCTTCGCTCGGCCACCAAGGCCTTCGAGCGCGCCGCGCGCGAAGCCGGCATCGCCGCCACGATCGAGCTGACCGCCGATGCCGAGCGCGTCAGAACCGCCGACCGCATCGTCCTGCCCGGCGTCGGCGCCTATGCCGACTGCGCGGCTGGCTTGCGCGCCGTCGACGGCATGTGGGACGCGGTCGAGGAAGTCGCTATCACCAAGGGGAGGCCTTTCCTAGGCATTTGCGTCGGCATGCAGCTGATGTCGCAGCGTGGCCTGGAAAAGACGATCACCAACGGCCTTGGCTGGATTGCCGGCGACGTCAAGGAGATCACGCCGGTCGACCCGGCGCTGAAGATCCCCCAGATCGGCTGGAATACGATCGAGCTCAATCGGAAACATCCACTGTTTTCCGGCATTCCCACTGGTGCAAGCGGATTGCACGCCTATTTTGTCCATTCCTACCATCTGGATGCGCTGAAGCCCGAAGAGGTGCTGGCGGTGGCCGACTATGGCGGCCCGGTGACGGCCGCTGTCACCCGCGACAACCTTGCCGGCACGCAGTTCCATCCCGAAAAGAGCCAGACGTTGGGCCTGGCGCTGATCACCAATTTCCTGCGCTGGAGGCCCTAGAGCATGATCCCGAAAAGTGGATCCCGGTTTTCTCGGACGAACGGTTTTCCCGTTTGTCCAGAGATCATGGTCGAACAAGGGGACTTACCATGAGCAAGAAAGGCTATTGGATGGCGATGATCGATGTCCGCGATCCCGAAATCTACAAGCAGTATATCGAGGCGAACGCGGTGGCGTTTGCGAAGTATGGCGCCAAGTTTGCCGTGCGGGCCGGCCGTCATGAAAATCCGGAGGGGCAGACCGGCAATCGCCACGTGCTGGTCGAGTTCGAATCCTACGGCAAGGCGGTCGAATGCTATCATTCGCCTGAATACCGGCATGCTTCGCAGTTCCGGCTTGCCGCCTCGACCGGCCATTTCGTCATCGTCGAGGGTGCCTGAACGGATGATCCTTTTTCCAGCGATAGACCTCAAGGACGGCCAGTGCGTGCGGCTGAAGCACGGCGACATGGCCACCGCGACCATCTACAACGAGGATCCAGCAGCCCAGGCCCAGGCCTTCGAGGAACAAGGCTTCGAGTGGTTGCATGTTGTTGACCTCAACGGCGCGTTCCAGGGCCAGAGCGTCAACAGCGCGGCGGTCGGCGCCATCCTCAAGACGACGAAGAATCCGGTGCAGCTTGGCGGCGGCATCCGCACTCTGCCGCAGATCGAGGACTGGCTCGATCGTGGGCTTGCGCGCGTCATACTGGGCACGGTCGCCGTGCGCGATCCCGACCTGGTCAAGCAGGCCTGCAAGGCATTCCCCGGCAAGATCGCCGTCGGCATCGACGCCAAGGGCGGCAAGGTCGCCGTCGAGGGCTGGGCCGAGGCGTCCAGCCTCGGCGTCATCGAACTGGCGAAAAAATTCGAGGGCGCCGGAGTCGCCGCGATCATCTACACCGACATCGACCGCGATGGCGTGCTGACCGGCATCAACTGGGATGCCACCATCGACCTCGCCGAGGCGGTGTCGATCCCGGTCATCGCTTCCGGCGGGCTCGCCTCGATCGCCGACATCGTGCGCATGACCATGCCCGATGCCTGGAAGCTCGAAGGTGCGATCTCCGGCCGCGCACTCTATGACGGGCGCATCGATCCGACCGAGGCGCTGGCGATCCTGCGCGGCAGGCCCGGGGCGGAGACGACAGCGTGAAAATCTCGATTATCCTGGCGTCCTATGACAGCGGCCACTATCACGGCGGCTGCGGCCAAGGCCCGGATGCGCTCATCGCCGGCGGGCTGGTCGAAGCCTTGACGCTTGCCGGACACGAAGTTTCCGTCGGGGATATCGGCCGGTTGGGCGACGGGCAGGAGCGCGAGATCGCCACTGGCTTCGCGGTCTGCAATGCGGTGTCGGGCGAGGTCCGTATTGCCCGAGACAGAGGCCGGTTTCCCATCGTTCTCGCGGGCAATTGCCTGACATCAGCCGGTGCGGTGGCGGGTGGAGGCGCGGACGGCATCATCTGGGCCGACCAGCATGGCGACCTCAACACGCCGGAGACATCCACAACCGGCTTTCTCAACGGCATGGCGCTGGCGACCGTTCTGGGCCTGTGCTGGCGGCCAATGGCCAAGGCCATTCCCGGCTTCCAGCCGATCGACCCTTCGCGTTGCGTGCTCGTCAATGCGCGCGACCTCGACCCGGCGGAGACGCAGTTGCTGGAGAGCTTGCCGGTCGTCCGCACGGAGTGCCCCAATGCGGCAAGCTCGGCCGAAAGGCTGACGGCCGCGGGCGCGAAACGGGTGCACCTACATATCGACCTCGATGTCCATGACCCCGAAAAACTCCAGGCCAACCGCTACGCGGATCCGGGTGGCCCGGCCCCGGACCAGTTGCGCCAGGCGGTTTGCGGCATGGCGCTTTCGGCGCCGCTGGTTGGCATCACCATCTCCGCCTACGACCCGGCATTCGACGCGCAGGCGGATGTTCCGCCGCTGGTCGGTCAGTTGCTGAACGATCTCCTCACGACCATAGAGGCCCGGTGATGTTGAAGGCTCGCGTCATCCCTTGTCTCGACGTCAAGAACGGCCGCGTCGTCAAGGGTGTCAATTTCGTCGATCTGATCGATGCCGGTGATCCCGTCGAGGCGGCCAAGGCCTATGACGCCGCTGGCGCCGATGAACTCTGCTTTCTCGACATCACCGCTTCGTCGGACAATCGTGAAACCATTTTCGATGTCGTCGCGCGCACGGCGGAGCAATGCTTCATGCCGCTGACCGTAGGCGGTGGCGTGCGCCAGGTCGCCGACATCAGGAGGCTGCTGCTGGCCGGCGCCGACAAGGTCTCGATCAACACCGCGGCGGTGAAGAATCCGGATTTCGTCGCCGAAGCCGCCGACAAGTTCGGCAACCAGTGCATCGTCGTCGCCATCGACGCCAAGAAAGTGTCTGGCGCCGGCGAGGCCGACCGCTGGGAGATCTTCACCCATGGCGGACGTGAGAAGACCGGCATCGACGCGGTCGAGTTCGCCCGAAAAATGGTCGATCGCGGCGCCGGCGAAATCCTTTTGACGTCGATGGACCGCGACGGCACCAAGGCCGGCTACGACATTGCGCTGACCCGCGCGGTCGCCGATGCGGTGCGCGTCCCGGTCATCGCGTCCGGCGGTGTCGGTACACTCGATCACATGGTCGAAGGCATCCGCGACGGTCATGCTGGCGCGGTTCTGGCGGCCTCCATCTTCCATTTCGGCACCTACACCATAGCGCAAGCCAAGGCGCATATGGCCGAGGCCGGGCTGCCGATGCGGCTGGACTCGCTGGGTAATCGGTCTTAAAGCATGATCCCGAAAAGTGGGAACCGGTTTTCGGAAAAGATCATGCTTAAACAAGCATATAGATGACGCTATGACCGAGTTTTCGCTCTCCGATCTGGAAAAAATCGTTGGGGAACGCGCGCATTCCGGCGACCCGGACTCGTGGACGGCAAAGCTGTTCGCGCGCGGCATCGACAAGGCGGCCCAGAAGCTCGGTGAAGAGGCGGTCGAGACCGTGATTGCCGCCGTCAAGGGCGACAAGCAGGGCCTCGTTTCGGAAAGCGCCGATCTTATATATCATTGGCTCGTCGTTCTCGGCATAGCGGGCATTCCGTTGAGCGATGTGCTCAAGGAGCTTGAAGGCCGTACCGGGCGTTCGGGCATCGCCGAAAAGGCATCCCGGCCGCAGGGCTGATCACGGGAGGTAGAAGACTCGATGGACCAGCTCGCTCCCACCGAGAAATATTCGCCCTTTCGTTTCTTCTCGGCCGAGCAGTGGTCGCACTTCCGTGCCGATACGCCGCTCACGTTGAGCGAGGACGAATTCCGCCGCTTGCGGTCGCTCAACGACCCTGTCGACCTCGAGGAGGTCAAGCGCATCTATCTGTCGCTGTCGCGGCTCCTGTCCGCCCATGTCGAGGCGAGCCAGCTTCTGTTCCGGCAGCGCCAGGCCTTCTTCAACGCCGTCGATATCGTCAAGACGCCCTTCATCATCGGCATCGCCGGCTCGGTTGCCGTCGGCAAGTCGACCACGGCGCGCGTGCTGAAGGAATTGCTGGCGCGCTGGCCGTCGAGCCCCAAGGTCGATCTCATCACCACCGACGGCTTTCTGCTTCCCAACGAGGTCCTGCGCCGCGAAAACCTGATGGAACGCAAGGGCTTTCCCGACAGCTACGATGTCGGTGCGCTGCTGCGCTTTCTGTCTGGCATCAAATCGGCGCAGAGCAGTGTCAGCGCTCCGGTCTATTCGCATCTCACCTATGACGTCATTCCCGGCGAGTTCGTCACCATCGACCGGCCGGATATCCTGATCTTCGAAGGCATCAATGTCCTGCAGCCGGGCAAGCTGCCGCACGACGGCAAGATCGTCCCTTTCCTGTCGGACTTCTTCGACTTCGCCATCTATATCGATGCCGACGAGAAGCTCATCCACAACTGGTATATTTCCCGCTTCATGCGGCTGCGCGAAACCGCTTTCCGCAATCCGGACTCCTTCTTCCATCGCTACTCGCAGCTGTCGGAGGATTCGGCGCGCGCCATCGCCGAAGGCCTGTGGACCAACATCAATCTGAAGAACCTGCGCGAGAACATCCTGCCGACGCGCGCGCGCGCCGATCTCATCTTGCGCAAGGGCGCCGACCATCTGGTCGAGGAAGTCGCGCTGCGCAAACTTTGACCATGGCGGCGGTGCGAGCGATAGCCGTCCTCGACCTTCCCTGGAAGGGGAACTCCCTTAGGGCAGAGTCGATGGTCTGCTTTCGCTTTGCTTCTCGCAAGTGACCAGCGCCCAGACGGCGGACGGCGGCAGGACAGTCCATTGCGCCTGCTGCATCCGGTGGAGTACTTCGCTTACCAGATAGATCGAGACGCTGCCGATGGCGACCCCGGCAATCACGTCGACGAGGTAGTGATTGGCGTGAGAGATCGCTGAAATCCCCATGAGGATATTCCAGGCGATGAGGGGATAACGCACCGGTTTGAGGTCCCACGCAGCCCAGGCGCAGAGGAGCGCACAGGCGGCATGAACGGAGGGGAACGTTACTATCCCCGACGCATTGGCGGCAGACAGGGTGAATTCAGCCTGTTCGCGAACCGCATTGAAATCATGGAGGAAGGCGAAACCGTAATATGCGTTGATGTCGTGAAGCTGCTCCTGCATGATGCCGTAGACGGAGTAGGTCCCGAGCGCGGGGAACCAGATCGAGATGAAGCTGGAGACATAGCAGAGCACGCCATAGGAGAGAATCATCACATAGGTGCGCGCGTGGCGACCAGTCGCCCCGAGGATCAAGGGCAGCATCAGCAGCTGAATGCCTAGGGAACTGTAGGCCTTGGCAAGGATCTCGGCGAAGGCCGGATGCGCATCGACGAACTGGATGAAGGCGACCCAATGCAGGCCAAGCGCCGCGTCGGCGCGCATCAGCGGAGCATCCATGAGCGGCATATCAAGCGACGCGGCAAGATAGGTCGATATGAGGATGGGAACCGTCATGAAAACGCCGATTGCGAGCGCCTCCAATGAAGAGGCAAGACGAAACATCTTGCGTTTCCAGCAGTAGACCGAAAGCGCGAAGAAGCTGGCGAAGAGGTAGCTCAGGTGCCCGAGGTCGTGGTAGGCGAAGCTGACCTTGCTGAATGGCAATAGGGTCAGCACCACGAACGTGGATATCAACGTGAACCAGATCGTCAGTCGGCGCGCGTTCGTCGCGTAAGCGTTCATTGCTCCCACCCGTATCATCCGCCAAGTGTGGACTGTAAGAGAAGCTGTTTAAAACAACGCTACGAACTTCTCTGAAATGGGAGCGATCCGCGCTCAAGTCATTGCATAACGATTGACACGCCGTAGCGTCAGATTGATCCGCCCGCCGTTCCTGAGCAGGGCGGAAGTCGATGGATAGATGCGGTCGACACCGTGGAAGCAGAGGCGCCCTTCGCCGCCGAGCACCACGACATCGCCGCTTTTGAGCTTGAACGACTTGGTACCGCCTTCGCGCGTCGTCTGGCCGACACGAAACAGGCAGTCGTCACCCAGCGACACCGAGACGACGGGCGCGGAGAAATCGGTCTCGTCGCGGTCCTGGTGCAGGCCCATCCTGGCATCCTCGGTATAGAAATTGACCAGGCAGGCCTCCGGCGGATGCGGATAGGCCGACACCTGCCGCCATAATTCCAGCAGCGCCTCGGGGATCGGCGGCCAGGGCATTCCTGTCAGCGGATGCGTCGGCTGGTAGCGATAGCCCCGCTCCTTGTCCGTGACCCAGCCGAGCGCGCCGCAATTGGTCATGCGCACGCTCATCTCCTTGCCGGTGCGCGGCATCGCCGGCACGAACAGCGGCGCCTCCTGAACAACCCGTCTTACATCCTCGACCAGTGCTTCCTGGGCGGCACGCGGCAGGTAACCTGGCATGTGGCGGACGCCTTTGGGCAAGACGAGCATGGTCTGAGCGATGGTCCGGTTGGCAGCATGAACAGGCATGCCACTATGATGCGTGAGCGACGATCCGAAAAGCCTTCGGTCAGTCGTCGCCGATCTTGCCGCGCAGCTTCTTGATCGTGCCGCGCCCGGCCTTCGTCTTGAGCCGGCGTTCGACCGCGCCTTTCGACGGCCTGGTCTTCTTGCGTGGCGGCGGCGGCGGTTCGGCGGCCTTGGCGACCAGCGCTGTAAGCCGTGCCCGTGCATCCGCGCGGTTCTGTTCCTGCGTGCGGAAGCGCCCGGCTTCGATGACGATGACGCCGTCCTTGGTGGCGCGCTGGCCGGCCAGCTTTATGGTCCGCTCGCGCACGCGCTCCGACAGGCCCTGCGCATTGGCCGCGTCGAAGCGCAGTTGCACGGCCGTCGCCACCTTGTTGACGTTCTGGCCGCCCGGACCCGACGAGCGGATGAAGTCCTCATGCAGGTCATCGGGATGGATGACCGCGCCATTGGCTATGATGATCGTATCGTCGGCACTCATGGTGCAGTCATGGCGCGGCGGCCGGAAAAAGAAAAGGCCCGATCGAAACCGGGCCTTGCTGTGAACCTCGGACTGCCGGGGGATGTTACTCGGCGGCCTCCCGCATGCCAGGCGCGGCGCCCAGCACGGCGGCGTCGACATGGCTTTCGAATTTTCCGAAATTGACGGTGAACATGCCGGCCAGCCTTGCCGCTTGCCGGTCATAGGCTGCCTTGTCGGCCCAGGTCGAGCGCGGGTCGAGGATGGCGCCGTCGACGCCGGGAACTTCTGTCGGCACTTCGAAACCGAAATTGGCGTCGGTGCGGAACTCCGCCGTCTTCAACGAGCCGTCGAGGGCCGCCGCAAGCAGGGCCCGCGTCGCCTTGATCGGCATGCGCTTGCCGGTCCCGTAGGCGCCACCGGTCCAGCCGGTATTGACCAGCCAGCAATCGGCGCCATGGCGGGCAATCAGCTCCCGCAGCAGATTGCCGTATTCCGATGGATGGCGCGGCATGAACGGCGCACCAAAGCAGGTCGAGAACGTCGCTTCAGGCTCGGTCACGCCCTTTTCGGTTCCGGCCACCTTGGCCGTGTAGCCGGAGAGGAAATGATACATCGCCTGCGCCGAGGTCAGCCGCGCGATCGGCGGCATCACGCCGAAGGCATCGGCGGTTAGCATGATGATGTTCTTCGGATGGCTGGCGCGTCCCGTCTTGCTGGCATTCGGGATGAAGTCCAGCGGATAGGCGCAGCGCGTGTTTTCGGTCAGCCGGCCGTCGTTGAAATCGGGCACGCGGTTCTCGTCGAGAATCACGTTTTCCAGCACCGTGCCGAAACGCTGCGTCGTGGCGAAGATTTCAGGCTCGGCCTCCGCCGAGAGCTTGATCGTCTTGGCGTAGCAGCCGCCTTCGAAGTTGAAGATGCCGTGCGGACCCCAGCCGTGCTCGTCGTCACCAACCAGCGTGCGCGATGGATCGGCCGACAGCGTCGTCTTGCCGGTCCCGGAAAGCCCGAAGAAGATGGCCGCGTCGCCATTGTCGCCTTCGTTGGCCGAGCAATGCATCGGCATCACGCCCTTCGTCGGCAACAGATAGTTGAGCATGGTGAACACCGACTTCTTCATCTCGCCGGCATAGGAGGTGCCGCCGATCAGCACGATCTTGCGCGAAAGGTCGACGGCGATGATCGTTTCGGTGCGGCTGCCGTGGCGGGCCGGGTCGGCACGGAACGACGGCAGGTCGATGATCGTCATCTCCGGCACGAAATGCGCGAGCTCGTCGGCTTCCGGACGTATCAGCAGGTTGCGGATGAACAGGGAATGCCAGGCGAGTTCCGTGACGACCCTTGTCGTCAGCTTCAGCTCCTCGTCGGCGCCGCCGATCAGATCCTGCACATAGAGGTCCTTGTCCGCCGCGTGGGCGCGAAAATCGGCGAGCAGCGTTTCGAACTGGGCCGGCGAGATCGACTTGTTGTTGTCCCACCATACGTGCAGGCCGGTCGCCTCATCACGAACGACAAACTTGTCCTTCGGCGAGCGGCCGGTGTGCTGGCCGGTTTCGGCCATCAGCGCGCCCTGTGCGGTCAGCCGGGCCTCGTTGCGCCGGATCGCTTCCTCATAAAGCGCGGCCGCGCCGAAATTGTAGCGCACGACGCCAGTGGTTTTCAGGCCGATCTGATCGATCGCGCAGGCTAAATTGCGTTTGCCGGCTTCCGACATCAAGTGTCCCTTCTTCGATTTGCCGCATCGTGGCCGGCGAATTCCCGGCAGCCCACTGCGGGGCTGGGAGGGTCAGAACCAGAAAAGTCGAATGATATCAAATCATTAATCGATTTAAAAAATTTGAAAGTTGTTTAAATCGTTTATATGTGCAAAAAGTCCGGTGGTTGCCCAAAGGATTGGCGGCGTTTATTCGTCCAATCCATGTAGAGGTACGTTTGTGGTCGCCACTATGCCGCTCGTGACAGCGGTCGAAGCCTATGCCACATTTTGTACCTAATTTGTCCTGCAAAAGCCCCTTCTCGACGAAAGAAGGGACAGCTCATGAGGGAGCCGCTTGAAATGGCAACAATCGCGCTTGTCGATGACGACCGCAACATTCTGACGTCGGTGTCGATCGCTCTCGAATCGGAGGGCTATCGCGTCGAAACCTACACGGATGGTGCGTCAGCGCTGGAAGGACTGGCGGCGCGTCCGCCGAATCTCGCCATCCTCGATATCAAGATGCCACGCATGGACGGCATGGAACTGCTGCGCCGGATGCGCCAGAAATCCGACCTGCCGGTGATCTTCCTGACGTCCAAGGATGATGAGATCGACGAGCTTTTCGGCCTCAAGATGGGCGCCGACGATTTCATCCGCAAACCCTTTTCGCAGCGTCTCCTGGTCGAGCGCGTGCGTGCCGTGCTGCGCCGTGCCAGCGCTCGCGAGGCCGCGGCCAAGGCGCCCAGCCAGCAGGCGCGTTCTCTCGAGCGCGGCCAGCTTGTCATGGACCAGGAGCGTCACACCTGCACCTGGAAAGGCGAACCGGTGACGCTTACCGTCACCGAATTCCTGATCCTGCATTCGCTGGCACAGCGTCCCGGTGTTGTAAAAAGCCGTGATGCGCTGATGGATTCGGCTTATGACGAACAGGTCTATGTCGACGACCGCACCATAGACAGCCACATCAAGCGGCTGCGCAAGAAGTTCAAGGCCGTCGATGACGACTTCGAGATGATCGAAACCCTTTACGGAGTCGGATACCGGTTCCGCGAAGCATGATGCATGCCGCACGACGATATGCATCGAAATAAAGACTAGGCAG
This sequence comes from Mesorhizobium shangrilense, assembly GCF_040537815.1. NCBI lineage: Bacteria > Pseudomonadati > Pseudomonadota > Alphaproteobacteria > Hyphomicrobiales > Phyllobacteriaceae > Mesorhizobium > Mesorhizobium shangrilense. The sequence goes on along the minus strand of NZ_JBEWSZ010000001.1, from coordinate 4,391,684 downwards.
GGCCTGCTATTCGATGGCAGTGGAGGCACAGCGAACAAGACCGGCGGGCGCTGCCAGGCGGCCGTCGCGCATCATGCCATCATTCGTGTCGAAATTCACGGTGCCGATGCGGCGCTTCCTCGGCCATCATATCTTCTCGAGCCTGACGCGGCGCATCCTCTTCCTCAATCTCGCCGGGTTGGCCGTCCTTGTCATCGGCATTCTCTACCTCAACACCTTCCGTGACGGGCTGATCGACGCCCGCGTCGAAAGCCTGATGACGCAGGGCGAGATCATCGCCGGCGCCATCGCCGCGTCGGCCACGGTCGAGACGGATTCGATCAGCATCGATCCGGAAAAGCTGCTGGAGCTGCAGGCCGGCGAGAGCCTTGGTCCTGGCTCCGACCAGCTCGACAATCTGGATTTCCCGATCAATCCGGAGCGGGTGGCGCCGGTGCTGAGAAGGCTGATCTCGCCGACGCGCACGCGTGCCCGCATCTACGACCGTGACGCCAATCTGCTGCTCGATTCCCGCCATCTCTATTCGCGTGGCCAGATCCTTCGCTACGATCTGCCGCCGGTCGAAGAGGAGCAGCCCGATCTGGTCGAGCGTATCCAGAAATTCATCTTCGATTTCTTCCGCAACACCGAACTGCCCATCTATCACGAGCAGCCTGGCGGCAACGGGGCGGCGTTCCCGGAGGTGGTCAAGGCACTGACCGGCAGCCCATCGACCATCGTGCGCGTCAGCGAGCAGGGCGAGCAGATCGTTTCGGTGGCCGTGCCGATCCAGCGCTTCCGCGCCGTCCTCGGCGTGCTGATGCTGTCGACCGAAGGCGGCGACATCGACAAGATCGTCGCCGCCGAGCGCAAGGCGATCCTGCGTGTCTTCGGCATCGCCGCCCTTGTCACCGCTATCCTGTCGATGCTGCTGGCATCCACCATCGCCAACCCGCTGCGCCGCCTGTCGGCGGCGGCGGTGCGGGTGCGGCGCGGCGTCAAGAGCCGCGAGGAAATCCCGGATTTCTCCGACCGGCAGGACGAGATCGGCAATCTGTCGATTGCCGTGCGCGACATGACCAATGCGCTCTACGCCCGCATCGAAGCGATCGAAAGCTTCGCGGCTGACGTCTCGCACGAGCTGAAGAACCCGCTGACGTCGCTGCGCAGCGCGGTTGAAACCTTGCCGCTGGCCAAGAACGACAATTCGCGCAGCCGGCTGATGGAGATCATCCAGCACGATGTCAGGCGGCTGGACCGCCTCATCACCGACATCTCCGATGCCTCCCGTCTCGACGCCGAACTGGCGCGTGAAGACGCTGGCACGGTGGATCTGAAGAAATTCATCACCGATCTCGTCGCCGTTTCGCGTGAGGCGACGCGCAACAAGAAGGCCGTCGAGATCGAGCTCAGGGTCGCCAAGCTGCCGCAGGGCGTCAAAGGCTATTTCGTCGTCGGCCATGACCTGCGCATCGGCCAGGTGATCACCAATCTGATCGAGAATGCCCGTTCCTTCGTTCCCGATGAGCGCGGCCACATCATCCTGTCGCTGGCGCGCGCCGGCAAGTTCAACATCGTCACCATCGACGACAATGGACCCGGTATCCGCGCCGACAACATCGATCGCATCTTCGAGCGCTTCTATACGGATCGGCCTGCCGGCGAGGCCTTTGGTCAGAACTCGGGCCTCGGCCTGTCGATCAGCCGCCAGATCGTCGAGGCCCATGGCGGCACGCTGACCGCCGAGAACATCCCGGGCACCAAGCCCGGTGAGATCAAGGGCGCGCGTTTCGTTGTCACCCTGCCGGCCGAAGCATGATCCCGAAAAGTGGGAACCGGTTTTCGGATGAGATCATGCTTCAGCCAAAAACCATGATCCCGAAAAGTGGGGACCGGTTTTCGGATGAGGTCATGCTTCAGCCAAAAACCATGATCCGGGGAAGTGGGCACCAAAAACCATGATCCCGAATGCCTGAGCCAGTCACGCAGCCAGAAGTCACGCAGCCCGAAAACATCCACGCGACGGCGATCCTGATCGGCGAGCGCGGTGTCCTCATCACCGGGCCATCCGGTTCGGGCAAGACAACGCTGGCACTCGCGCTTGTCGATCATCTTTCCCGGCGCGGTTTCTTCTCACGCATCATCGGCGACGATCAGCTCTATGTCGCCGGTCATGCCGGGCGGCTGTTATGCCGGGCGCCGGCCACGATCGCCGGCCTCGCCGAAGTGGCGGGACTGGGGCCTCGGCCGCTTGCCTTCGAGCCGGCGGGCATCATCGACCTTCACATCAGGTTGGTGGAGGAGGCCGAGATGGAACGATTTCAAGAGGAGGTCAGCGAACCCATCGCCGGCTGTCCGGTGCCGCGGATCGATCTTGTCCGGCGCAGCGTTTCCACGGCACTGCCGGCCGTGATGTCGCGGCTGTCGATCTCGCCTTTTTTATGATCCGGTTTCGATTTCTTGCTGCAATGCGTCAAAATGGCCAGCACCTTCGCAATTTTGGGCTTGTCAACGCGCCTCGCGTCGACAAGATAGCGCTCCCGCCGCCTGGAATGGCTGGCGAGCATAAAATGCGCCTGTGAAGCGGCGATGACGGGAGCCACCAAAGAATGATCGGACTCGTGCTCGTAACGCACGGTCAACTGGCCGCCGAGTTCCGACATGCCGTGGAACATGTCGTCGGGCCACAAGACAATTTCGAGACCGTGGCGATCGGTGCCGACGACGATATGGAGCAGCGTCGCCGCGACATCGTTGACGCCGTGGCCCGTGTCGACACCGGGGCAGGGGTCATCGTGCTGACCGACATGTTCGGCGGCACGCCTTCCAACCTTGCCATTTCCGTGATGGAGTCCGGCCGCACCGAGGTCATCGCCGGCATGAACCTGCCGATGCTGATCAAGCTGTCCTCGGTCCGCAAGGGCGACAACATGATGGCCGCGGTTGACGAGGCGCAGGCGGCGGGTCGCAAATACATCAACGTGGCCAGCCAGCTTTTGAGCAGCAAATGAACGCGCTATCCCCGGAAAAGGATCAGATCGTCCGGGACTTTCCGATCGTCAACCAGCGCGGCCTGCATGCACGCGCTTCGGCGAAGTTCGTTCAGCTTGCCAGTGGCTTCAACGCCTCGGTCCATGTCGAGAAGGATGGCGTCAAGGTCGGCGGCACCTCGATCATGGGGCTCATGATGCTGGCGGCGAGCCCTGGCTACTCCATCCGCGTCACCGCCAGCGGACCGGAAGCCCTGCAGGTCATCGACGCGTTGGAGCAGTTGGTCGCCTCCCGCTTCGGCGAGGAGTGCTGATCCCCGACGTCCCAAAAGCATGTCCAGGGGGACATGCAGGGATAAAGATTTCTTTATATCCCATTGTCGCCCGAGCCCTGATCTGCTAGTCAGGCCGGCAATTCGCGCCCTTCAACAGGCCTCCTGGGCTGGGCGCGCCCGCAACCAATTCGCATCGGAGCACTGCCATGACGGGTAGCAAGGACTATGTGGTCGCCGACATTTCGCTTGCCGGCTGGGGCCGCAAGGAGATCGAGATCGCCGAAACCGAAATGCCGGGCCTGATGGCCTGCCGCGAGGAATTTGGCGAGAAGCAGCCGCTCAAGGGGGCGCGCATCACCGGTTCGCTGCACATGACCATCCAGACGGCGGTGCTGATCGAAACGCTGAAGGCGCTCGGCGCCGATATCCGCTGGGCCTCCTGCAACATCTTCTCGACCCAGGATCATGCCGCGGCGGCGATTGCCGAAGCCGGTATCCCGGTATTCGCCATCAAGGGCGAAACGCTGGAGGATTATTGGGTCTACACCGACCGCATCTTCCAGTGGACCGATGGCGGCACCTCCAACATGATCCTCGATGATGGCGGCGACGCCACCATGTACATCCTGATCGGCGCCCGCGCCGAGGCTGGCGAGGACGTGTTGTCCAATCCGGGCAGCGAGGAAGAGGAAATCCTGTTCGCGCAGATCAAGAAGCGCATGAAGGCTTCGCCGGGCTTCTTCACCAAGCAGAAGGAGGCCATCCGCGGCGTCACCGAGGAGACCACGACCGGCGTCAACCGGCTTTACCAGTTGCAGAAGAAGGGCCTGCTGCCCTTCCCGGCGATCAACGTCAACGACTCGGTCACCAAGTCGAAGTTCGACAACAAGTACGGCTGCAAGGAATCGCTGGTCGATGGCATCCGCCGCGGCACCGACACGATGATGGCCGGCAAGGTCGCGGTCGTCTGCGGCTATGGCGATGTCGGCAAGGGCTCGTCGGCTTCGCTCAAGGGCGCCGGCGCCCGCGTCAAGGTCACCGAAGTCGACCCGATCTGCGCGTTGCAGGCGGCGATGGACGGTTTCGAAGTCGTCACGCTGGAAGACGCCGCCCCGACCGCGGACATCGTCATCACCACCACCGGCAACAAGGACGTCATCACCCTCGATCACATGCGCCAGATGAAGGACATGGTGATCGTCGGCAATATCGGCCACTTCGACAATGAGATCCAGGTCGCCGCGCTTCGCAACCTGAAGTGGACCAACGTCAAGCCGCAGGTCGACATGATCACCTTCCCGGACGGCAAGCGCATGATCCTGCTGTCGGAAGGCCGCCTGCTCAATCTCGGCAACGCCACGGGTCATCCGAGCTTCGTCATGTCGGCATCCTTCACCAACCAGGTGCTTGCCCAGATCGAGCTGTTCACCAAGCCTGGCCAGTACCAGAACCAGGTCTATGTCCTGCCCAAGCATCTCGACGAAAAGGTCGCGCGCCTGCATCTCGACAAGCTCGGCGCCCGCCTGACCGAACTCTCCACGGAACAGGCTGCCTATATCGGCGTCACCCAGCAGGGGCCGTTCAAGCCGGAACACTACCGCTATTAACCAAAGCTGAATTTACTACCAGATATTGACGCCGGGCGATTGACATTTCGCCCGGCTTTATTTTTGCGCGGGATGCGCCTTCACGGCGATTCGGCGAGGGGTTATTGTCAGGTGATTCGCGACGCTTCCACCTGCAGGGGGCAAGGAGAGGCGCGCTTCAGGGCGGTCTTGCATTCAGGCGGCGGAGAGGACCAAGACATGCCGGGGCAACACCCGCACAAGGCGGGACGGGCCGTTTCCGGCGGCCATGACGATTCGAGGACCATCGGCTCCGCCATGACCGGCGGGAAGCCTTCATGGCGCGCCCGCGCAGGCATGTTTCTTGCCACTTCCGCGCTCGCCAGCCCGCTTCTTGGTGCGGTGGCGTATGCGCAAGCCGCCGGCGCCAAGCAGGCTGGACCTTCCTTCAACACCGTCGAGGTGATGCAGCTCGCCGTGTTCGTCGGCGTCATGGGGGCAGCGCTCCTGTCGGCAATCGTCCTCATCCGCGAACGGGCACGCACCTCGGCGGAGAATGTCGAGCTCAGGACCCGCGTCGCCGATGTCAACGCAGCCCTGCGGCGCTCCGAGGCGCTGCTCAACATGCGCGACCAGCGCGTGGTGGTCTGGGCCGCGGAAAACAAGAAGCCCGAACTCGTCGGCACTTTGCCGGTCGAGAGCGGTGCGCCGGAGGAGCGCGCCGCTTTCCTCGCCTTTGGTCGTTGGCTGATGCCGCGCTCCGCGGCGGCGCTTGAGCATGCCATCGCGGCCTTGCGGGAGAAGGGCAAGTCTTTTGATCTCGTCATCGAATCGCAGGCGGGCGCACCGCTCGAAGTGCATGGGCGCAAGAGCGCCGCGCATGTGCTGGTGCGTTTCGTCTCGCTTTCCGAGACGCAACGAAGCCAGGCCCGGCTGAAAATCGAGAACCAAGGGCTCGCCGCTGACTACGACACCATGATTGGCCTTCTGGATGCGTTGAAGATGCCGTCATGGCTGCGCACGACGGATGGGCGGTTGAAATGGGTCAACCGCGCCTACGCCGACGCGGTCGAGGCGGAAAACCCTGAAGCCGCCGTTCGCGATGCGAAGGAATTCCTGGGCGGCCAGGCGCGCGATGCCATCGCTGCCCAGCACAACTCGCGTCCTGTCTTCGAGCAGACCCTGTCCACAGTGATCGGGGGCGACCGCCGCATGTTCGCCGTGACCGACGTTGCCGGCGCCGACGGTTCGGCCGGGTTGGCCCACGACACCAGTGCCACCGAAGCCATTCGCGGCGAATATGAGCGGACGGTGCGAAGCCATGCCGATACGCTCGACCAGCTCAACACCGCCGTTGCGATCTTCGATACCGACGAGAAGCTGCGCTTCTTCAACCAGGCGTTCCAGAAGCTCTGGGGCCTCGACAGCGGCTTCCTGCACAGCGCACCCGACAACGCCCTGCTGCTCGACCGGCTGCGCAGCGAAGGCAAGATCGCCGAGCAGCCCGAATGGCGTCGCTGGAAGGAAGGCCTGCTCAGCGCCTATCGCGCCGTCGAATCGCAGGAACATTGGTGGCATCTGCCTGACGGAAAGACCATCCGCGTGGTCGCCAACCCGCAGCCCAAGGGCGGCGTGACCTGGGTGTTCGAGAACCTGACCGAGAAGATGGACCTCGAAAGCCGTTACCAGACCGCGGTACGCGTCCAGGGCGAAACACTCGACAACCTCGCCGAGGGCGTGGCCGTCTTCGGTCCTGACGGACGGCTGAGGCTGTCGAACCCGGCTTTCGCCGCACTCTGGGGATTGAGCGACGACGTCGCCAAGCCGAATGTCCATGTCTCGGCCATCCGCGATCTCTGCAACCAGCGCGCCGCCGACAACCCCTGGGGAGGGTTCGTTGCCGCGATCACCGGCTTTGACGATGAGCGCCGCGATCGCCACGGCCAGACAGAACTCAACAACGGCAATGTGCTGAGCTACGCCGTGATACCGCTGCCCAATGGGCAGGTGATGATGACCTTCGTCGATGTCACCGACAGCGTCCACGTCGAGCGGGCGTTGAAGGACAGGAACGAGGCGCTGGAAAAGTCCGACCAGCTCAAGAACGAGTTCGTCCAGCACGTCTCCTACGAATTGCGCTCGCCGCTGACCAACATCATCGGCTTCACCGAGCTTCTGGCGCTACCGTCGACCGGGCCGCTGAACCCGAAGCAGCGCGAATATGTCGGACATGTCGGCTCGTCGTCGGCGGTCCTGCTCACCATCGTCAACGACATACTCGACCTGGCCACGGTCGATGCCGGCATCATGCAGCTCGACATTTCCGAGGTGCATGTCGACCGGACCATCAGTGCCGCCGCCGACCTCGTCGCCGACCGGCTGGAGGAGCACTCGATCAAGCTCAAGGTCGATGCCGCCGCCGCGCCGAAGACGTTCCATGGCGACGAGACCCGCGTCCGCCAGATCCTCTACAATCTCCTCAGCAACGCCGTGAATTACGCGCCGGAGGCGAGCACCATCACGCTCTCTTGCCGCCAACTTGCCGAAGGCGTGGAATTCTCGGTTCACGACAATGGTCCCGGCATGCCGCCGGACGTGCTCGATTCGGTGTTCCGCCGCTTCGAGCCGCGAACCAATGGCGGCCGCCGTCGCGGCGCCGGCCTCGGCCTGTCGATCGTCAAGAGTTTCGTCGAACTGCATGGCGGCAGCGTCCGCATCGAGACCGGCAAGGACAAGGGTACGACCGTCATCTGTACCTTCCCCGACACGCCGGGCATCCGCGCCGCGGCCGAGTAACGGTGCTGATGCTGGAGCGTTTGCTAGCCGACGAAACGGAGACGGCGCGGCTGGGTGAGGATCTCGCCATGGCGCTGCGCCCCGGTGACGTGCTCGCCCTCAAGGGCGACCTCGGCGCCGGCAAGTCGACCCTGGCGCGGGCCTTGATCAGGGCGCTGGCCGACGATGCCGGCCTCGACGTGCCGAGCCCGACCTTCACCCTCGTCCAGAGCTACGACACCCGTATTCCCGTTCATCACTTCGACCTCTATCGCCTGTCCTCCGCCGCCGAGATCGACGAGCTGGGCTTCGACGATGCGCTTGCGCAAGGTGCCGCCCTGGTTGAATGGCCCGAACGGGCAGAGGCCTATCTGCCGAAGACGACAATCCTGATCGAACTCGTCCATGATGGGGACGGCCGCCTCGCGCGGTTCTCTGGACAAGGCCCGGCTTTCGAACGCATCGCGCGGTCGCTGGCCATGCGCGACTTTCTCGAGCGCGCCGGTTGGGGCGAGGCGCAGCGACGCCATTTCATCGGCGACGCCTCGGCCCGTTCCTATGAAATCGTTTCGCTCCCTGGCCCGGCGCCACGTGTGCTGATGAATTCGCCACGGCTGGTGCTCGGGCCGCCCGTCCGCGACGGCAAACCCTATGCCGAGATCGCTCATACCGCGCAGTCCGTCTCGGCCTTTGTCGCCATAGACCGGGCGCTGGAAGCGGGCGGCGTCAGCGTGCCGCGGATTTATGCCGAGGATCAGGATCAGGGGTTTCTCCTGCTCGATCATCTGGGTTCCGAAGGGTTTCTTGGCGAGCAAGGCCAGCCCGTGGCCGAGCGCTACGCCGCGGCGGCCGAACTGCTGGCCATGATGCATGGCCGGACATGGCCCGACCGGATGGAAACGGGGCAAGGCGCCTTCCACCATGTTCCGCCCTTCGACCGCGCCGCGATGGTGATCGAAGCCGATCTGCTGGTCGATTGGTATGTGCCGGCGATATCGGGCAGTCCGGCAAGCGATGATCTGCGCGCTGGCTACCATCGCGAATGGAATGCGGCCCTCGACCGGTTGGGGGGCCGCGAATACACGCTGATGCTGCGCGATTTCCATTCGCCCAACATCATCTGGCGCGGTGACCGCACCGGCCACGACCGCCTGGGCATCGTCGATTTCCAGGACGCGCTGATCGGCCCTTCGGCCTATGACGTCGCCTCGCTCGCCATGGATGCTCGCGTCACCATGTCACCGGACATCGAGAAGCGGACGCTCGACGCTTATGTCGCCGCGCGCCATGCAGCCGGCGCCTTCGCTGAAGCAAGCTTCCTGGAAGCCTATGCAATCATGGCGGCACAGCGCAATTCCAAGATCCTCGGCATTTTTGTCCGCCTCGAAAAGCGTGACGGCAAGCCCTATTATCTAAAACACCTGCCGCGCATCCGCGACTATCTGCGCCGGGCGCTGGCGCATCCGGCTTTGGCCGGACTGCGGGATTTCTACAGCGAGCACGGTTTGCTGGAGGAGCGAGCGCTGTGACTGCAAGACCAGACACCGCAATCGTACTTGCCGCAGGGCTCGGCAAGCGCATGCGGCCGATCACCGACGCCATTCCCAAGCCCCTGGTCAGGATAGCCGGCAAGACCTTGCTCGACTGGGGTCTCGACAGCCTGTCCGCTGCAGGTGTCGGCAAGGCCGTGGTCAACGTCCATTATCTTCCCGAACAGATCGTTGCGCATGTGGCCGCGCGCCGCGCACCGCGCATCGTCATTTCCGACGAAAGCGATGTGCTTCTCGATTCCGCAGGCGGCATCGTCAAGGCACTGCCGGAGCTCGGCGAGCAGCCCTTCTACATCCTCAACGCCGACACCTTCTGGATCGACCACGGCCCCCTCAATCTCGGCCGTCTCGCCCTTGCATGGGACGCGGCGAAAATGGATATTCTGCTGATGCTGGCGGATCTCCATCAGGCAACCGGACACTGCGGCAGCACCGATTTCCTGGTGGCCCCGGATGGCGCCTTGCGGCGCTCGAAGGGTGATCGGGCGGGTCTGATCTATGCCGGGGCGGCGATCGTCCATCCGCGCCTGTTCGAAAACGCGCCGGCCGGCCCGCATTCGCTCAATGCCTATTTCGACACGGCCATCGCCGCCGGTCGCCTGTTCGGCATGCCGATGCACGGCCATTGGATCACCGTCGGCACGCCCGATGCCATTCCGCTCGCCGAAGCAGCGGTCGCCGGCGCGCTAGCCACCGCATCGGCCCGAAAATCGGGATCGATTTTCGGAAAGCACGATGCGTAGATTCAAAGGGTTAGATCGTCCTTTGTGCGCCCAGACGGGCGCACTGCGATCTAATGCGCAATGAGCGGCTCAAGCCGCGTTTTCTCGATCCCGCCCGGAGCGCCGTTTCTGCCGACGCTTGCCGAGGCGCTGCTTGGCGGTCGTCTCGTTCCGGGCTTTCGTTTCGACGGCGACCCGTTGGCGCTGGCCGATGTCACCATCTACGTGCCGACCCGCCGTGCCGCGCGGGCCTTGCGGGGTGTCTTCGTCGACATGCTGGGTGGCCGCTCTGTCATCCTGCCGGTCATCCGCCCGCTCGGCGAGTTCGACGAGGATGAAGCGGCTTTCGAGGCCGAGGCATCCGCGGCGATCGATCTTGCCCCGCCGATCGCCTCCATCGAGCGGCTGTTGCTGCTCGCGCCGCTTGTGCGCGCCTGGAAGCGCCGCTTGCCCGCGCATGTCGCTGCAATGTTCAACGAGGAAGTCGTCGTGCCGGCCTCCTCCGCCGACGCGATCTGGCTGGCGCGCGATCTCGCGGGGTTGATGGACGAGATCGAGACCGAAGGCGCCGACTGGACAAAGCTTGGCGACCTGGCAACGGGGAACCTCGCCGGATGGTGGCAGGTGACGCTTGATTTCTTGAGCATCGTCACCGACGCCTGGCCGAAATTCCTGGCCGAGAATGACCGTTCCAACCCCGCGGCCCACCGCAGCGCGCTGATCGAGCACGAGGCGGCGCGGTTGAAACGCAATCCGCCTGGTGGTCCCGTCATTGCCGCCGGCTCCACCGGCTCGATCCCCGCCACCGCCGAACTGCTTTCCGTCATTGCCCGTCTGCCCAGCGGCGCCGTCGTGCTGCCTGGCCTCGACCGCAAACTGGATGAACCGTCCTATGAGGCGATTGCCGCACCCGGCGCGCGTCCGGCGCTGCTTGGCCATCCGCAATACGGCCTGGCCAGACTGATCGGCAAGATCGGCGTCCTGCGCGGCGATGTCGACGAGATCGGTGTCGTGCAGAAGTCGCTGGCGCTTCGCGCCGCCCTGGTTGGCGAAGCCCTGCGGCCGGCCGAAACCACCGAACTGTGGGCGCAGACACGCGCCGACTTCGAAGCCGATGATATTGCCGCAGCGTTCAGCGACGTGACCTTGCTGGAGGCCGCCAGCGAACGCGATGAAGCCGTGGCGATCGCGATTGCGCTCAAGCGTGCCGTCGAACAGCCCGGCCAGCGTGCCGCGCTCGTCACCGGCGATCGCGCACTGGCGCGCCGTGTCTCGTCCGAACTCCTGCGCTTTGGCGTGGTCGCCGACGATTCGGGCGGCGCGCCGCTCGCCAACACTCCGGCCGCCAGCCTGCTCAGGCTGGCGCTTCAGGCCGTGTTCCGGCCCGGTGATCCCATCGGCCTGCTGTCGCTGCTGAAACACCCCCTGCTTGGCCTTGGCCTCGACCGGGCGACAGTGCGCCACGCGGCTGGCATCATCGAGCTGGTGGCATTGCGCGGCGGCACCGGTCGTCCCGACATAGCATCGCTGCCCGATCTGTTCGAGGCTAGGCTCACGGATCTCGGTGGCGATAGCCGGCAACCCTTCTGGTTCGCCCGGCTGACCGTTGGGGGCATCGAGCAGGTGCGCGACCTGCACAAGCGCCTTGCGGATGCATTGGCACCGCTGGCCGCCTTGCGCGGCCAGCCAGATGCCGATCTTGCCACGCTAGTCCGCACCAGCGTCACAGCGCTCGAAAGCCTCGGCAGGGCGGCGGATGGCAGCCTGAGCGAACTCTATGCCGGTGACGCCGGCGAAAAGCTGGCCGACCTTCTGCGCGGGCTGGTCGCGGCATCAGCGTCGTTCTCTTTCGCGGCCGACGAATGGCCGGATGTGATGGACGCGCTGATCGCACCGGAAACCGTCAAGCCGGCGCAAGGCACCGACCGCAACATTGCCATCTGGGGCGCGCTCGAAGCCCGCCTGCTGAGCGTCGACACGCTGGTGATCGGCGGCCTCAACGAAGGTGTCTGGCCACGCAAGCCGGAAAGCGATCGGTTCATGTCGCGGCTGATGAAGACCGGCATCGATCTTGAGCCGCCCGAACGGCGCATCGGCCTTGCCGCACATGATTTCCAGATGGCGATGGGGGCGAGGAAAGTCGTGCTGTCGCGTTCGGCCCGCTCGGGCGACGCACCTGCCGTTCCGTCGCGCTGGCTGCAGCGCATCCTCACCTTCATAGGTGGGGATCACGCGCCGGTGCTTCGCCGGCGTGGCGACGAATTGCTGGCCTGGGCGCGCGCGCTCGATGCCGGTGAAAAGCAGGATTTTGCGCCGCGCCCGCAGCCGAAGCCGCCACTGGCGGTGCGGCCACAGCATTTCTCGGTCACCGAGATCGAGACGCTGCGCCGCGACCCCTACGCGGTCTATGCCCGCCGGATTCTGCGCCTGATGCCGCTCGATCCGGTGATCCGCGATCCCGGCGCCGCCGAGCGCGGCACGCTGTTTCACGCCATCCTGCATCTGTTCTCGGCAAAAGTGGCCGATCCGCGCGCGCCCGAGGCCCTGGATGGGCTCATCGCCGCCGGACGGGCCTGCTTTGCCGAGGCAGCACTTCCCGCCGATGTCGAGGCCGTATGGTGGCCGCGTTTCGAAAAACTTGCCGACAGCATCATCGAATGGGAACGCGGCCGCGCCGCTACTGTGACGCGTCGGCATGCCGAGGAGCGTGCCGAAAAGACCGGTGTCGGTCGGTCCGGCGTGACATTGTCAGGCTATGCCGATCGCGTCGACCTTCTGGCTGGCGGCATGGCTGATATCCTGGACTACAAGACCGGCTCATCGCCGTCGAAGGCGCAGGCGCATACGCTTCTGGCGCCCCAACTGGCGCTTGAGGGCGCGCTGCTGAGGCGCGGCGCTTTCAGGGGGCTTGGCGTGCGCGAGCCGTCGCAACTGGCTTTCGTCAGGCTGAAGCCGAATGGCGAAGTGTTCGAGGAATCGATCCTTGATTACAACCGCAAGCCGCGAACCGCCGCCGATCTCGCCGAAGAGGCCTGGGCACGGCTGGAGCAACTGTTGATCCACTATGCCGACCCGGCGACCGGCTATCTGTCACGCGCGCTGCCGTTTCGCGAGGGCGAGACCGACGGCGACTACGATCATCTCGCTCGCGTGCTCGAATGGTCGGCCGGCGGCGATGCCGGTGATGAGGGAGGGGAGGCATGAAGAAGGCCTATCCCATTCCAACCGACACGGCGGCCAGCCAGGCGAGTGCCGCCGATCCCGACAATTCCGCCTGGGTGTCGGCCAATGCCGGCTCCGGCAAGACCCATGTTCTGGCGCAGCGCGTCATCCGTCTTCTGCTGCGCGGCACCGATCCGTCGAAGATCCTCTGCCTCACCTATACCCGCGCCGCCGCCGCCAACATGTCGAACCGCGTGTTCTCGACGCTGTCGGAATGGACGACGCTTGGCGATGACGAGCTGGCGACGAAGGTCGAGGCGCTGGAGGGGCGGCGTCCCGGTCGCGACACCATGCGCCGGGCACGCCGGCTGTTCGCCGAGGCGCTGGAAACGCCGGGCGGTCTGAAGATCCAGACCATCCACGCCTTTTGCGAATCGGTGCTGCACCAGTTCCCGCTCGAGGCCAACATCGCCGCGCATTTCGAGATGCTCGACAGCCAGATGGAGGCGTCGCTGTTCGCGACTGCACGCCGCGAGATGATCTCGGGCACGACTGCTGGCAATGTGGCGCTCGCCGAGGCTTTCGCCACGGTCCTGGAGCGTGGCGGCGAAGCCGGGCTCGACGCATTGCTTGGCGAGATCGTGCGCAAGCGCGACGGCTTGCGCGGCTTCATCGACGCGGCCGGGCAGGGAGGCACCGACTTTCAGGCGCTGTTCGACGAGTTTCATTTCCGTGCCGGCGTGACCGCCGAGGACATTGCGGCGTCTGTCTGGCCGCTGCCCGGTTTCCTGCCGGATTATTTCGCCGGCTTCGCCCAGGCTGCGGAGGCGGCCGACGCCCGCATCGTGCTGAACAACATCCTGCCCTATGCGCGGCTGGCTTTCGCCGAGAGCGAGCCGGTGCGCCGCCTGCAATTGCTTTCCAGAGCTTTTCTCAAGACCGATGGCGATGCCTACGATCCGGCGAAGGCCTTCAAGAAGGTTCTGGTCGATCGGCTGCCGGACCTGGCGGAGCACTATCTCTCGGCGACCACGGCAATCGTCGAAACCGTCGACCGGCTGGCGCTGTTCCGGATGCTGGAGGGCACGCGCGCCGCGCTGACCATCGCCGACTGGATGATCGCCCGCTACGAGCAGCTGAAGCGCGGGCGGGGCTTCCTCGACTTCAACGATCTCATCACGCGCACGGTCAACCTCCTGGCCCGGCCGGATGCCGGCCCCTGGGTGCAATACAAGCTCGACCAGGGCATCGACCATATCCTGCTCGACGAAGCGCAGGACACCAGCCCCGACCAGTGGGAAGTGGTGAAGCGGCTGGCCGAAGAGTTCTTTGCCGGCCAGGGCGCGAGAGACGGCGTTCATCGCACTGTCTTCGCCGTCGGCGATGAAAAGCAGTCGATCTATTCCTTCCAGGGCGCGGCACCCGATTCCTTTGCCGACAGCAGGCTTCTGTTTGCCGGACGCGTGCGCGAAGCCAATGCTTCCTTCGCCGATCTCAAGCTGACCTGGTCGTTCCGCTCGACGGACGATGTCCTGGCCGCCGTCGACCGCGTTTTCGCCGATCCCGTCGTGCGGCGCGGCATCAGCCATGACCCCGATCCGCTGGATCACAAGGCGATCCGCAATGACGCGCCGGGCTATGTCGAGGTCTGGCCGTCGGTCGGCGCCGACGTCGTCGACGAACCCGACGACTGGACGCAGGCGATCGACCATGCCCATGCCCCTGCGGTTCGCGTTGCCGAAAACGTCGCCGCGACCATTGCCGGCTGGATCGGCTCCGGTGAAGTCATCGAAGGCCGTGGCAAGACGCTTCGCCCCGGCGATGTGCTGGTTCTCGTGCGCAAGCGCGACCGCTTCGTCCACGCGCTGACGCGGGCGCTGAAGCGCCGCGACATCCCGGTCGCCGGTGCCGACCGGCTGAGCCTGCCCGGCCACATCGCCGTCAAGGATCTGATCGCGCTCGGCCATTTCCTCATCCAGCCGCAGGACGACCTGTCGCTCGCGGCGGTGCTGCGCAGCCCGATCTTCGACGCCTCCGAAGAGGTGCTTTTCAGGCTTTCTGGCGAGCGGCCGCCGGGTCTTTCGCTGATCGCGTCGTTGCGTGAGCATGCCGCCGAAGATGCTGGTCTGGCCGATATCATTACCCAACTGGACATCTGGACCGGCGAGGCCGCCTTCAAGCCGGTGTTCGAATTCTATGCCGGCATGCTTGCCCGCGACGGCCTGCGCAAGAAGATGATCGCGCGGCTGGGCCCCGAAGCAGGCGACATCCTCGACGAGTTCCTGAATTTCTGCCTGGCCGAGGAACGAACCGGTTTGCCCGGACTGGAATCCTTCCTGGCGACACTGGAAAACGCCGGTCCCGAGATCAAGCGCGAGATGGACCAGACGCGCGACGAGGTTCGCGTCATGACGGTCCATGCCGCCAAGGGCCTGGAGGCGCCGGTGGTGTTCCTGGTCGATGGCGGTTCCGCCCCGTTCAGCGACCAGCATCTGCCGAGACTGATGCCCTTCGAGGGCTCTGGCCGGTGCTGGGATGGCAAGGGTTATCTGTGGCGCTCGGCCAGCGACGTCGCCAATGGTTTTTCGAAGGCCGCCGCCACGCGTGCCCGCGACCTCGCCGATGATGAATATCGCCGGCTGCTCTATGTCGGCATGACCCGCGCCGAGGACCGATTGATCGTCTGCGGCTATCACGGCAAGCGGGCGCCGAACGCCGGCACCTGGCATTCGATCGTCGGCCGCGCGCTGATCGGCGCGCCCGAAAGCGAGCAGCGGGCCCATCCCGCCGATGGCGACCCCGTGCACCGGTTTCATGTGACCAAGCTGCCACCCGTCGCGCTGGCATCCGGCGGGGAGGTCCGGCAGGCAGAGGATTTCGCACCGTTGCCCGCAGTTCTGTTCCGGCCTTTGCCGCCCTACGAGGACCTGCCACGGCCGCTGTCGCCTTCGGGTGCATCGGCTCTCATCGAGGAGGAAAAACAGGGAGAGGTCGACACCAGCTCGCCGGTGCTGGACATCGAGGCAGAGCCAGGCTTTGCTGTGATGCGCGGGCTGGCGTTGCACAAATTGCTGCAGATGCTGCCAGGCGTCGTTGAGAGCGAGCGCCAGATCGCGGCGCAACGCTATCTCGCGCGCGCCGGTGCGCAATGGACGGATATCGAGCGGGAAAAGGCCTTGGCCTCCGTGGAGGCGATCCTCACCGACACCCGCTTCGAACAGCTGTTTGCACCGTCATCACGCGCCGAAGTCTCCATCATGGGCAGCCTCGAGGTGAAGGGCAGGAAGCGTTCCATCTCCGGCAAGATCGACCGGCTGGCGGTGACGCCGGGCAGGGTATCGATCGTCGACTACAAGACCAATCGGCCGGCACCGGCCACCCTGGCCGATGTTCCCACCGCCTATATCCTGCAACTGGCGCTCTACCGCGCATTGCTCCAGCCGCTTTACCCGGGGCGGGAGGTTTCAGCAACGCTGTTGTTCACGGAAGCGCCGCGCCTGATCGAGCTACCCGCCACGGCCATGGACGATGCCCTTGCTCGACTCACAGGAGCGTGACACAACACCTGCTTGAAGAAGGGCTCGCACACCACCACATTTGGTGGGACAAAAACTCTCGAAAGGATTCCCGCATGACCACCGTCAAGGTCGACAAGAGCAATTTCCAGGCCGATGTGCTTAACGCCAGCGTACCGGTCGTCGTCGATTTCTGGGCGGAATGGTGCGGCCCTTGCAAGATGATCGCGCCGGCACTGGAAGACATCGCCACGGAACTAGGCGCGAAGGTGAAGATCGCCAAGCTGAACATCGACGAGAATCCCGAGCTTGCCGCCCAGTTTGGCGTGCGCTCGATCCCGACGCTGATGATCTTCAAGGGCGGCGAAGTGGCCGACATGAAGGTAGGCGCCGCGCCCAAGACCGCACTGTCGCACTGGATCAATGGCAGCCTTGCCTGATCTATCTGAAATTCAAATCAAAAGCCCGGCCTCGCGCCGGGCTTTTTGTTGGCGTCACCTACAGCGCCGCGGGTCCTTCGGACGCGCAAAGGACGCTGTAGCAATTAGATTGGCGCATGATCCTTCAGAAAATCGATTCCGATTTTCTGGGTCATGCGCTGGGCCGCTCTGGCCCTCACGTCAGGCCACTCCATGTCATCTGTTGGCAAGCAGAAGCAGGGAGAAACGATATGACCGGATCCGCCAAGGCCACCGTCTTCATCGACAATGAACGCGTCATCGTCACCGAATACCGCTTCGCGCCGGGCGACAACACCGGCTGGCACCGCCACGGCCACGACTATGTCGTCGTGCCGCTGATGGACGGCAAGGTGAAGCTGCTGACCAAGGACGGCGAATCCTTCGCCGAGATGAAGAAGGGTGCGCCCTATTTCCGCAAGGAAGGCGTCGAGCACGACGTCGTCAGCGCCAACGAGGGCGAATACGCCTTTATCGAGATCGAGCTGAAGTGAGCAGTTCGTTCTGAGGGCGATGCGCACTTAGGCGATATTGGAACGCCGCGCTGCCCCTCATCTGCCTGACGAACGTCCGGCAGGACAATGTGGGGCCGCGCCGACCGACGATGAGCAGTAAAACCGCCTCGCAAGAAGCGGTCACCGCAAGCCCTGTCTCAAGTCGGCGGCGTGCCGTTCTCGGCCAGCACTGCCCCAGCCAGATAGAGCGACCCCCCGATCAGGATGCGCGGTGCCGGACCGTCCCAGGTGTCGCGCAGCAGCATCAGCGCGCTGGCGACGGAACTCACCGGCTCGGCCGACAGGCCAGCCTCCGTGGCGCGGATTGCCAGTTCATCATTCGGCACGCCAGCGTCGCTCATGCTCACCGGCACCGTATAGACGTGACGAGCCAGCCCCTTGAAAGCGCGAAAATAGCCGCTCTGGTCCTTGGTGTTGATCATGCCGGAGATGAGGAAAAGCGGACGCGGGTTCTTTTCTTCCTGCTCGGCCAGCGCTTCGGCAACCACGACGCCGGCGCCCGGATTGTGGCCGCCGTCGAGCCAGATGTCGGCGCCCTTCGGCGCCAGCTCCGCCAGCTTGCCCTGCGCCAGCTTCTGCATCCGGCCGGGCCAGGCGACGCTTGTCATTGCCTTTTCAGCGGCGCGGTGGCTGATCTGGAATCCCGCCGCTTTGACCGCCGCGATCGCCGCCGCCGCGTTGGCGAACTGATGGCGCCCAGGCAGGCGAGGCGGCGGCAGGTCCATCAACCCGTCTTCGTCCTGATAGACCATGCGGCCGTTTTCCTCATAGGCGAGGAAATCCTGGCCGTAGACGAAGTCGGGACAGTCGAGCCGTTCGGCGGTCTCGATGAGAACCTGCTGCGCAGTCTCGCTTTCCTGGGCGCCGATGACGACCGGGCAGCCGCGCTTCATGATCCCGGCCTTTTCGGCGGCGATCAGCTCGACCCGGTCGCCAAGATAGGCCTCGTGGTCGAGCGACACCGGCATGATCACCGAGACGGCGGGTTCCTTGACGACATTGGTGGCATCGAAGCGGCCGCCGAGACCCACCTCGATGATGGCGGCGTCCGCCGGATGTTCGGAAAAAAGCACGAAGGTAACGGCGGTCAGGATTTCGAAGACGGTTATCTTCTGGCCGTCATTGGCCTTGGCGACACGGGCGATAGCTTCGGCGAAGACCTTGTCCTCGACCAGTTTGCCACCGCCATCGGCGGCCAGCCGGTAGCGTTCGTGCCAGCTCACCAGATGCGGCGAGGTGTGGACATGGACGCGATAGCCGGCGGATTCGAGCAGGGCCCGCGAAAAGGCGGCGCAGGAGCCCTTGCCGTTGGTGCCGGCGATATGAATGACTGGTGGCAGCCGGTCCTGCGGATTGCCCAGCCGATCCAGCAGCCGCGTAATGCGGTCGAGCGAAAGGTCGAAGCCTTTCGGGTGAAGCGCCATCAGGGCTTCGATTTCGCGGTCGGCGGCGAGCGTCGTCATGGAAGAATCCTAGCATGGCCCCGAAAACCAGAATCGGCTCGAAAAAGACCGTGGCAATCAAAAGCTACAGCGCCACATCCCCTGTGCAATCGCGGTTCGCGGCGTTTCGTGTCGCGTCAGACTTGCGGGCGTGTTTCCGCGGAGACCACCGAAGGCGGCAGGGTTTCCGGCTCCAGCGGCTTTTGCTCCTCGGGCATCTTGAGCAGCATTTTCAACAGCCTTGCGATCGTGGCGCGCATTTCCAGCCGCGACACCACCATGTCGACCATGCCGTGGTCCATCAGATATTCGGAGCGCTGGAAGCCGTCCGGCAGTTTTTCGCGGATCGTCTGTTCGATGACGCGCGGTCCGGCAAAGCCGATGAGCGCGCCGGGTTCGGCGATGTGCACGTCGCCCAGCATGGCGTAGGAAGCGGTGACGCCGCCCGTGGTCGGATTGGTCAGGACGACGATGTAGGGCAGGCCGGCTTCCTTCAGCCGGTCGACGCCAACCGTGGTCCTCGGCAGTTGCATGAGCGACAAGATACCTTCCTGCATGCGCGCGCCGCCCGAGGCCGCGAACAGGATCAGCGGCCGCTTGCGCTGCAGGGCCACTTCGAACCCGTGCACGATGGCGTCGCCGGCAGCCATGCCGAGCGAGCCGCCCATGAAAGCGAAATCCTGCACCGTCACCACCACCGGCAGGCCTTCGATGGTCCCCAGCGCATTGATGATGGCATCTTCCAGGCCGGTCTTGGCCTTGGCGTCCTTCAGCCGGTCGACATAGCGTTTCTCGTCGCGGAACTTCAGCGGATCCTGCATGACCTTGGGGTTTTCCAGGGTCTCGTACTTGCCGTCGTCGAAGAAGAATTTCAGCCGTTCCTTGGCCGATATCTTCATGTGATGCCCAGAGGACGGGATAACGAACTGGTTCGACTCCAGATCTTTGTGGAAGACCATCTCGCCGGTTTCCGGATCCTTGATCCAGAGATTTTCCGGCATGTCGGTGCGCCGGCCGAGCATCGAGTTGATCCTCGGGCGAACGTAGTTGGTGATCCAGTTCATCGCTTCGGCTCCTGTCCTGACGAAGAGTTAGTGCATGTCGCCCGGAAATGGGAACCGATTTTGGGCGACATGCACTGACTTGATCTAGGAAGATTATTCGGCGGCAGCAAGGCGGGCGCCGCGCACACCCTGTGCAAGTCCGCTGACCAGCGTGGCGACAGCCTCGGCCGGATCGGCGGTTTTCTCGCCCTTCGGCCCCAGCACATTGGCGACCGCATTGACGATTGCGGTGCCGACGACGACGCCGTCGGCCGACGCGCCGATGGTGCGCGCCTGTTCGGCGGTCTTGACACCGAAGCCGACACAGACCGGCAGGTCGGTATGGCCCTTGATGCGCTTGACAGCTGCTGCAACCTTGCCGGTATCGGCAAGCGCCGAGCCGGTGATGCCGGTCATCGACACGTAATAGACGAAGCCCGACGTGTTCTGCAGCACCTTGGGCAGGCGCTTGTCGTCGGTGGTTGGCGTCGCCAGGCGGATGAAATTGATGCCCGCCTTCAGCGCCGGAATGCACAGTTCCTCATCCATCTCCGGCGGCAGGTCGACGACGATCAGCCCGTCGATGCCGCTGGCCAGCGCATCCTTGAGGAAGCGGTCGACGCCGTAGACGTAGATCGGGTTGTAGTAGCCCATCAGCACGATCGGCGTTTCATTATCGCCGGCGCGGAAGTCGGACGCCATCTTCAGCGTCTTGACCAGCGTCTGGCCGCCTTTCAGAGCACGCAAACCAGCAGCCTGGATCGCCGGGCCGTCGGCCATTGGATCGGAGAACGGCATGCCGAGTTCGATAATGTCGGCTCCGGCCTTTGGCAGCGCCTTCATGATCGACAGCGAGGTGTCGTAGTCGGGGTCGCCGCCCATGAAATAGGTGACGAGCGCCGGGCGGCCTTCAGTCTTCAGCTTCGCCATGCGGCGGTCGATGCGCGTGGTCATGATCAGATCTCCATGCCCAGCATCGAGGCCACCGTGTGCACGTCCTTGTCGCCACGGCCGGACAGGTTGACGATGACGATCTGGTCCTTGTCCATTGCCGGCACGATCTTCACCGCATGTGCGATGGCGTGTGCTGATTCCAGCGCCGGAATGATGCCTTCGACGCGCGTCGTCAGCTTGAACGCCTCCAGCGCCTCGTCGTCGAGGATTGGCACATATTCAACGCGGCCGGAGTCGCGCAGCCAGGAATGCTCGGGACCGACGCCTGGGTAATCGAGGCCGGCCGAGATCGAATGGCCGTCCATGATCTGCCCATCGGCATTCTGCAGGAGATAGGTGCGGTTGCCGTGCAGCACGCCCGGCGAGCCGGCATTCATCGAGGCGCAATGCTCGATGCCGTCGAGACCGCGCCCACCGGCCTCGATACCGATGATGCGAACATCCTTGTCGTCGAGGAAGGGATGGAACATGCCGATGGCATTCGAGCCGCCGCCGACAGCGGCGATGATCGTGTCGGGCAAGCGGCCTTCCTGCTCGAGGATCTGGGCGCGTGCCTCGGTGCCTATCACCGACTGGAAGTCGCGCACCAGCTCCGGATAGGGGTGAGGGCCGGCGGCGGTGCCGATCAGATAGTAGGTATCCTCGACATTGGTCACCCAATCACGAAGGGCTTCGTTCATGGCGTCCTTCAGCGTGCCGTGGCCGGCGGTCACCGGTCGCACCTCGGCGCCCAGCAGCTTCATGCGGAAGACATTGGGGCTTTGGCGGGCGACGTCGGTCGCACCCATGTAGACGACGCAAGGAAAGCCGAAACGCGCCGCCACCGTGGCCGAAGCGACACCGTGCTGGCCGGCACCGGTTTCGGCGATGATCCGCTTCTTGCCCATGCGCTTGGCCAGGAGGATCTGGCCGAGGCAGTTGTTGATCTTGTGCGAACCCGTATGGTTCAGGTCCTCGCGCTTGAAATAGACTTTTGCGCCGCCCCCGAGGCCCTTCGCCGAGGAAACCTCACGAAGATGCCTGGTCAGGCCTTCGGCGAAATAGAGCTTCGACGGGCGCCCGGCATAATGGGTCGAAAGGTTCTGCAGTTCGGCCTTGAAATCCGGATCGTTCTTGACCTCGTTCCAGTTCCGTTCGAGGTCGAGGATCAGCGGCATCAGCGTCTCGGCGACGAAGCGCCCGCCAAAGATGCCGAACATGCCCTGTTCGTCGGGTCCGGTGCGGAAGGAATTGGGTGTCGCCGGCTTGTTCATCGCCGATCTCCTACGTCCTGATGTGCGGCATGCCCTTGTCGGAAAACCGGTTACCGATCTTCCGCGGCATGCTCTGGTTCGATCGTCAGGCGGCGCGATTGTCGGTCGCTGCCCTGACGGCCCGGAAAAACTGTTCGATCAGCACCGGATCCTTGACGCCCGGCGCGCTCTCCACGCCCGACGAAATGTCTATTCCTGGCGGGTTTGCTAGCCGAAGGGCATCGCCGATATTGGCGGCGTTGAGCCCACCGGAAAGCATGTAATCGACGCCAGCGTCAAGGCCGGTGAGAATATCCCAATCGAAAGAGACGCCATTGCCGCCCGGCAGTTCGGAACCTTTCGGCGGCTTTGCATCGAACAGGAAGCGGTCGGCGATGCCAATGAAGGGCTTTACCCGTTCCAGGTCGGCGGTCTGGCTGACCGACAGCGCCTTCATCACCGGCAGGCCGTAGCGCGCTTTTACTGCGGTTAGCCGTGCCGGGCTTTCCGAGCCGTGAAGCTGCATCATGTCGGGACGCATCTTCTGGACGATTTCATCCAGGAACGCATCGCTGGCATCAACCGTGACGGCGACCGCGCTGGCCTTGCCGGTTGCGGCTTCGCGCAGGCGGCCGGCTTCCGAAGGCTCGATGAAGCGGGGGCTCTTGGCGAAGAAAATAAAGCCGACATGGCTGGCCCCGCCGGCCAGTGCCGCGGCCATTGCCGTGTCGGTCTTCAACCCGCAGATCTTGATGTCGAGCGCCATGGGGCGGGAATTGGCACGAAACGGCAAAAGAGTCGAGAAAAAGCATGCTGTTTGCCAGCAACGCCAAAGGCGCTACCTATTGACGGACAGGACGCAAGGCGGGAGCACAATCATGGCCGACAGAACCGTTGCCGAACTCAGCCAGAAGATCGCACAGGCGCGCGAGGTCATCGCCCATCTGATGGACAAGGCCGCATTCAACGGCGCCGAGGCGCATCGCGCGCTCGAGTATTTTGGCGGAGATGCCTTTGACAGCAACTTTCTGCCATGGCCGCATCATGGCGATGAGGGCTTGCGGCCTGAGGATTTGAACGCGGCGAATGATGACTGACCGGGCGCGGGCTTAGGCCGGCCAGCCGAATTACTCGAACACGATCGCCTGCAGCGCGCCGCCATTGCGCTTCAGCCAGGCCTTGCAGCGCTCGGTGTCCGGGCAAAGCTCTTCGCACAGGGCCCAGAAGTCCGGGCCATGGTTCATCTCCTTGAGATGTGCCACTTCATGCGCGACGAGGTAGTTTATCACCGGCGCCGGCGCCATCATGATGCGCCAGGAAAAGGACAGGCTGCCGTCTGAGGTGCAGGACCCCCAGCGGCTTGACGTGTCCTTGAAGCGGACCGCCTTGGCTCGTTTGCCCAGCGCTCCGGTGTGTTTCAGCACCAGCGCCTCGATCTCGCGCTTGGCTTCGCGCTTGAGGAAGTCGGCGATGCGGCGCGGCAAATGTATGCGATCGCCATGGACGACCAGCGTCGGCCCAGCGGCGTCGTTCTCGACCGAGACCGTGCCGCGCTTGCCCGGCTCATGAACGATGAGATGCGGCACGCCGCGCAGGGGAATCTTGATGCCGGGTCGCACTTGCGGCCGGTCGGGCACTTTGGCCAGCCGCTGCTCCAGCCAGCCCTGATGCCGATGCAGGAATTTCTCCACCTCGCCCCGGCGCAGGCCCGGCGGGACGGTGATGCGCAGGCCGCGGCCGCCGGAATCGATGCGCAGCGTCAGCCGCCGCGCGCGGTCGTTTTCAACGATCTTGAGCGGCAGTGAGCGGCCGGCAACCACATGCTCGCGCTCCTCGACCGGCGCGGGCTTGGGCTTGGTCAGATTGCGGAAGAAGCCGAAGGACATTGGCGCAACGTTACGCGATTCGAGGAAACGAGTAGAACAAAAAAGAAACGGCGCCGCTTTCGCGACGCCGCCATTTGTGGAGTGGCCGGTCGCTGGTCTCAGTCGTCGAGCAGGCCCGAGCCCTTGCCGCCACGCTTGGTGGTCGTGGTGTCGGTCGTCGTGGGAGCCGTCGACTTGTTGCGGTTCGCCATGAAGCGATCGAACTCGTCCTGGTCCTTGGCGCGACGCAATTCGCGGGCGTATTCGTCGAACTGGGTCAGCATCTCGTCGAGCTTGCGGCGCTCTTCGTTGAGCCGTTCGAGTTCCTTCTCGCGCCAGTCGTCGAAAGCGACGTTGCCGGTGCGGGCGGAACCATGGCCCCAGCGCGAGGCCTTGTCGGAACCGCGGCGGCAGCCGGCGAAGATACCGTCCGTTGCCCGGTTGACGTCGCGCTTGAAGCCATCAAGCCGGTCGCCCCAGATAATGTAGGCAAGCATGGCGAAGCCGAGCGGCCAGAACACCATGAAGCCGATGACCATCAACGCGATGGTCGCCGGCGTCCAGGCCGGACGGATCAGTGCGGATGTGTTCATTTTCTCCGATTCCTTCGGTTGGAGACAGCCATCTGGCTGCGTGGAATCGAAATGGGATCGGGAAAACGGCGATTCAAGACAGCTTCAGCCAAAACCGGACAAGGGCCTGAAATGATTATCGCTTTTTGAGTATATCGAGGAAAAGCAATGCCAACCCGGCAACCAGGCCCCAGAATGCGGCGCCAACGCCGAACAGCGTCAGCCCTGATGCGGTGACGACGAAGGTCACCGTGGCGGCCATGCGCTCACCCTCGTCCTTCAGTGCGATCGCCAGCGCATTGGCCAGCGACGCCATCAGCGCCAGGCCGGCGACAAGCACGATCAGGCTCTGCGGCAGGACGGCGAAGATCGCCACCAGCGAAGCGCCGAACATCGCGAAGATGATATAGGCAAGCGCATAGAACGGCCCTGTCTTCCAGCGCTCGGCGGGGTCCGGATGGACGTCTGGTCCCGTGCAGATCGCCGCCGAGATCGCCGCCAGATTGGTGGTAGCCGCGCCGAATGGCGCCGACAGCAGCGAAAGCAGGCCGGTGACGCTGATCAGCGGGCCGGGCTCGGGGTGGTAGCCGGCGGCGCGCAGCACCGCGAGGCCCGACAGGTTCTGCGAGGCCATGGTGACGAGATAGAGCGGCAGCGCCAGGCCGATAATCGCCTTGACGGTGAAGTCAGGCGCAATCAGCGTCAGTGTCGACAGTTCCGGCGTCGGCAGGCCACCGACACGGCCGGTTAGGAAGGCGGCAAGCCCGCCGCCGACCAGCACGGCCAGCACAGAAAGCGCAGGGTTGAACAGGCGGATGACGAAAAACGCCGCGATCAGCGGCAGGATCAGCCACGGATCCACCGGAATGGTTTTCACCGCATTGATCGCGAAGGTGACGACGATGCCGGCCAGCATCCCGGATGCGACCGACGCCGGTATCCTGGCGATCAGCTGCGTCAGTGGCCGAAACAGGCCGGTGGCGATCAGAAGGATGCCAGTGACGATGAAAGCGGCGACGGCCTCGCGCATTGAAAAGCCGCTGGAGGCCGCGATCAGCGCCAGGCCGGGCGTCGACCAGGCGGTGATGACAGGCATTTTCGTGCGCCATGACAGCCACAGGCACTCGATTGCCATCGCCAGGCAGATGGCGGTTACCCAGCTCGCCGTTTCGATCTGCGTCGCGCCGACCGCCTTGGCGGCGGCAATGACAATGGCCAGCGTGCCGCCAAAGCCGACGATCGCCGCGACGAAGGCTGATACAGGAATGGAAACGCGCATGTCTTTACCCCGCCTGCCCAGTCTTACCCTGCGTGTCCGGCCATGGCGCCCACCGCGCGAACCAGCATGTCGAGATCCTGCGGCCGAGACAGCCGGTGGTCGCCATCGGGAATGAGCGAAAGCGTCACGTCGTCGGCCGGCAGCAGGCTGACCAGTTTCAAGGCATGGCTTGCCGGCACGTCGGGGTCGGCCAGCCCCTGCAGGATGTGGACGGGGCAATGCGTGTCGATCGGCCCGGTCATGACCCGGTTCTCGCGGCCATCCTCGATCAGGGCACGCGTATAGATGTAGGGCTCGGGCGAATATTCAGATGGTTCGCCAAAAAAACCCTTTTCGGCAAGGTCGTGCTTCTGCGCCTCGGTCAGCACCGGTTCGATCAGCTCGGCGGTGAAATCGGGCGCCGGCGCCAGCAGCACCAGGCCGGCGACACGATCGTCTCCTGCCTTGCGCAACTCCTGCACCATGCGCAGCGCGATCCAGGCGCCCATCGATGAGCCGACCAGGATCTGTTTGCCCCTGGTGAAATGGCGGAAGACCGCGAGGCTCTGCGAAAGCCATTTCGAGATCGTGCCATCGGCAAAGGCGCCACCTGATTCGCCATGGCCGGAATAGTCGTGGCGCAGGAAGGCGCGGCCTTCCCCTTCCGTCCATTTCGACAGCACCTCGGCCTTGGTGCCCAGCATGTCGGATTTGTAGCCGCCGAGCCAGACGATGCCGGGCTCCATGCCCGTGGCATGCCTGACGGCAATGCGCGATCCGTCGACGTCCAGAAAAATCGGGGCGGTCATGGCTTGTTCCCTCACCCCGGTCTTTTGACACAGGCTTGGCCGGTGCGAAAAGTGGCCTTGATCTTTCTTTGCTTGGTACAGGCTCGCGATCAGGTGATTTCCTGTGAGCGCTGTGCTATTGACTCCGCCCGCGCGCTTACCACATTGGCGCATCCAGAGATTTGAACTGAAGAACCCTGAACGAAACGGCCAAGGAGACCACGACCATTCGCAGACCTTTCAAAGCAGCGGCGCCTACCAAGGATGGCCCGCGCTCCAATCGCGACATCCGGGTTCCCCGGGTCCAGCTTATCGACGCCGAAGGCCAGAACCGCGGCGATGTCTCCATCAACGACGCATTGCTGCTCGCCGAAGAGGCCGGGCTCGATCTGGTCGAGATATCGCCCAATGCACAGCCGCCTGTCGTCAAGATCCTTGATCTCGGCAAGTTGAAATACGCCAACCAGAAGAAGGCGGCCGAAGCGCGCAAGAATCAGAAGGTCATCGAGATCAAGGAGATCAAGATGCGCCCGAACATCGACAGCCACGATTACGAGACCAAGATGAAGGCCGTTCGGCGCTTCTTCGAGGAAGGCGACAAGGTCAAGCTGACATTGCGCTTCCGTGGCCGCGAGATGGCGCATATGGAGCTCGGCATGCAGCTTCTGAACAAGGTGCGCGAGGAGGTGGCGACCATCGCCAAGGTCGAGGCGGAACCAAAGCTCGAAGGTCGCCAGATGATGATGGTGTTGGCGCCCCGCTAAAATCCGCCTGAATCGTGCCGCAAGGGCGTTCCGGCGATCGGCGGGACGCCTATTTTACAGGCCT
The DNA here is from genome assembly GCF_040537815.1 of Mesorhizobium shangrilense. Taxonomy (NCBI): domain Bacteria; kingdom Pseudomonadati; phylum Pseudomonadota; class Alphaproteobacteria; order Hyphomicrobiales; family Phyllobacteriaceae; genus Mesorhizobium; species Mesorhizobium shangrilense. The sequence goes on along the minus strand of NZ_JBEWSZ010000001.1, from coordinate 4,364,196 downwards.
CGCTGCGATCGCCGGCAACGTTCCTCGACGATCGGATTCGACATGAGCGATAACGAAATCAAGCACGCGCTGGGCAACTATCAGCGGACGCGCAGGCTTATGATCGCGGTACTTGTTGTCGTTCTGTTCGCCATCTTGCTTGTCGGGCAGTCGTACTTTCCTCCCGACACGCCGGTGCACGAGCTGCTCGAGACGGTCGGCGTCGTGCTGATCTTCCTCGGCATCATCGGCCGGCTGTGGGCGACGCTCTATATTGGCGGGCGCAAATCCGCCGAGGTGGTGTCCGGTGGTCCATATTCGATCACGCGCAATCCGCTCTATGTGTTCTCGAGCATTGCCGCTTGTGGTGTCGGCGCGCAGCTTGGCTCGATCACCACCACGATCGGCTTTGGCGTGATCTGCGCCGCCGCCTTCCATATCGTCATCCTGCGTGAGGAGAAATTCCTCAAGGAAGCGCTGGGTGCGCCATATCTGGCCTACATGGCGCGGGTGCCGCGCTTCTTCCCCAAGCTTTCGCTGTACGAGGAGGGGGATACCGGCAGCTTCAAGCCGCGCGTGCTCTTGATCACGCTGATGGACGGCCTGGTGTTCCTCGTCGCCCTACCGGCCTTCGAACTGGTGGATAGCGCGCAGCAGGCGGGCATTTTGCCGGTGCTGTTCCGCTTTCCTTGAGGCCGACCCGGGCGCAGGCCACGAATGCCGCGCTTCCAGAACGAGCGGCGCGCTAAAGCATGATCCCGAAAAGTGGGAACCGGTTTTCGGTAAAGATCATGCTCAAACAAGAAGATAGAGCCGCATCCCGATTCCATCGGGATGGAACAGGCTCTAGGTGTTGCGCGCCGGCTCACTTTGACGTATAGGACCGCCGTCTCGCGCATCCGCCTGAACAGCTTTTGTTTTTGGCGACCATGATGCGGGGGTTCAAGACATTAGAGCGACGCAAGGCGTTCTAAGAAAAACCGCCCGGCAGGGCATGCCGTGGCGGTTTCATTTGCTTTTCAGGCTTTGGTCGGCCTGAAGCGAACAAAAAGCGCGATAGTGCGCAACGATACGGAGTAGCAAAATGCCCAAGATGAAGACCAAGTCCGCCGCCAAAAAGCGGTTCAAGATCACAGGTACTGGTAAAGTCCTGTCGGCTGCGGCCGGCAAGCGTCACGGCATGATCAAGCGTTCCAACAAGTTCATTCGAAATGCCCGCGGCACGATGGTTCTGGCTGAACCGGATGGCAAGAAGGTCATCAAGAATTTTCTGCCGAACGGCCTCTAAGGCATTCGGTCTGGACACGCATTTGTTTTACGCAATTCCGAACGGAAAACCGCTTAGCACTTTTCCTGGAATTGCTTTTAAGGAGATCATGACATGGCACGCGTAAAAAGAGGCGTCACCTCGCACGCCAAGCACAAGAAGGTCCTGAAAGCCGCGAAAGGCTTCTACGGCCGTCGCAAGAACACCATCCGCATCGCCAAGCAGGCGGTGGAAAAGTCGATGCAGTACGCGTATCGCGACCGCAAAAACCGCAAGCGCTCGTTCCGCGCTCTGTGGATCCAGCGCATCAACGCCGCGACGCACGAGCATGGCCTGACCTATGGCCGCTTCATTGACGGCCTCAACAAGTCCGGTATCGAAATCGATCGCAAGATCCTGTCGGACATGGCCATCCACGAGCCGCAGGCTTTCGCCGCCCTGGTCGCCAAGGCCAAGGTCGCGCTCGAATATCTGAAGAACACCACGCCGAACGCTTTTGAAAGCGCTGTCGCCTAAGACCAGCGCTTCCCAAGCATTCGAAATTCTGATTTGGGGAACCCGCGCTGGCACGGCTGGCGCGGGTTTTTCTTATGCCTCTCATGCCTGAACTTTCAATTTTAAAGTGACTTTCACTTTAGGCTGACTTCCAACGTAGCGAGCTTGACCGTGAACGACGCAACCAATGGCCTGGAAACTCTCGAAAACGCCCTGATGGCCGACATAGCGTCGGCCGCCGACGAGCAGGCGATCGAAGCTGCGCGCGTCGCTGCGCTTGGCAAGAAGGGGTCGATCTCCGAGATGCTGAAGACGCTGGGTGCGATGAGTGCCGAGGAGCGCCAGGTGAAGGGCCCGGCCATCAACGGCCTCAAGAACCGCGTCACCGAGGCGCTTGGCGCCCGCAAGGCCGAACTGAAGGACGTGGCGATTACCGCCCGCCTGGCCGCCGAGAAGGTCGACGTGACCTTGCCGGTGCGGCAATCGCCGGCCGAGCGCGGCCGCATCCATCCGATCAGCCAGGTCATCGACGAAATCGCCGCGATCTTCGGCGACCTTGGCTTCGCCATCGCGGAAGGCCCGGATATCGAGACCGACTACTACAATTTCACCGCGCTGAATTTCCCCGAGGGGCATCCGGCGCGCGAGATGCACGACACCTTCTTCTTCCAGCCGGACGAGAAGGGCGAGCGCAAGCTTTTGCGCACGCACACCTCGCCGGTGCAGATCCGCACCATGGAGACGCAGAAGCCGCCGATCCGCATCGTCATCCCCGGCAAGACCTACCGGCAGGATTCCGATGCCACCCACTCGCCGATGTTCCATCAGGTCGAGGGGCTGGTGATCGACAAGACGGCGAATGTCGCCAACATGAAGTGGGTTCTGGAGGAATTCTGCAAGGCCTTCTTCGAAGTGCCTTCGGTCAAAATGCGCTTCCGTCCTTCCTTCTTCCCATTCACCGAGCCCAGCCTCGAGGTCGACATCCAGTGCGACCGCTCCAGGCCCGGCGAAGTGCGCTTCGGCGAAGGCTCCGACTGGATGGAAATCCTCGGCTGCGGCATGGTGCATCCCAACGTGCTGAGGGCCGGCGGTCTTGATCCCGACGAATACCAGGGCTTTGCCTGGGGCATGGGCATCGACCGCATCGCCATGCTGAAATACGGCATGCCGGACCTGCGCGCCTTCTTCGACGCCGATGTGCGCTGGCTGTCGCATTACGGCTTCCGTCCGCTCGACATGCCGACCCTGTTCGGAGGCTTGAGCGCATGACAGCCGCCCACGCCGGCGGCTGCCGCTGCGGCGCCGTGCGGTTCGAGGCCTCGGCCGAACCGCACCACGTCAGCTATTGCCATTGCGGCGATTGCCGGCGGGCCAGCGGCGCGCCGGTATCGGCCTTTGTCGGCTTCCTGGTCGATCAGGTTGCCTTCACCGGCAAGGCGCTGAAGATGTTCGAGAACGGCCCGGTGACGCGGTCCTTTTGCGGCATTTGCGGCTCACCCATCGCCTATGTCGACGAGCGGCTGGAGGACGACATCTACTTCATGCTCGGCGCGATGGACATGCCCGCTGGTTTCCGGCCGACGCAGCATGCCTATGTCAGCGAGCAGCTTCCTTTCCTGCACATGTCCGACGACTTGCCGAGACATTTGAAAACAAGCGTCAAAAGACCAGACGGAACACAGTCATGAAATTCACGCTCTCCTGGCTCAAGGATCACCTCGAGACCGACGCTTCGCTCAACGAAATCGTCGAGCGCCTGACCTCGATCGGCCTCGAAGTCGAGCATGTCGACGACAAGTCGAGCCTGAAACCCTTCGTCATCGCCAGGGTGTTGACGGCTGTGCAGCACCCGGATGCGGATCGTCTGCGCGTGCTGACCGTCGACACCGGCGACGGCAAGGCCCCCGTGCAGGTCGTCTGCGGCGCGCCCAATGCGCGCGCCGGCCTGATCGGTGCCTTTGCCGCGCCCGGAACCTATGTGCCCGGCATCGATGTGACGCTTGCCGTCGGCAAGATCCGCGGCGTCGAAAGCCACGGCATGATGTGTTCCGAGCGCGAGCTGCAACTGTCCGACGAGCACAATGGCATCATCGACCTGCCTGAGGATGCGCCGGTCGGCACCAGTTTCGCCGCTTATGCGCATCTCGACGATCCGATGATCGAGATCAACCTGACGCCGAACCGGCCGGATGCGACAAGCGTCTATGGCATCGCCCGCGATCTGGCGGCGAGCGGGCTCGGCCGCCTCGTTGGCGGCGCGATCATGCCGCATGTCGGCAGCGGCATGTGTCCGGTCAAGGTGACGATCGAAGCTCCGGAGCTCTGCCCGGGCTTTGCGCTTCGGCTGGTCAAGGGCGTCAAGAACGGCCCGTCGCCGAAATGGCTGCAGCAGCGGCTGATCGCCATCGGGCTGCGCCCGATCAGCGCGCTGGTCGACATCACCAATTACGTCACCTTCGACCGCGGCCGCCCGCTGCATGTGTTCGACGCGAAGAAGGTCGCCGGCAATCTTGTCGTGCGCCGCGCGCGCGACGGCGAGAAGGTGATGGCGCTCGACGGCCGCGAATACACGCTGACGCCGGACATGTGCGTCATCGCCGATGACAACGGCGTCGAGTCGATCGCCGGCATCATGGGCGGCGAGCATTCCGGCTGCGATGAGAACACCACCGACGTGCTCATTGAGTCGGCGCTTTGGGACCCGATCACCACCGCGCGCACCGGCCGCACGCTCGGCATCATCACCGATGCGCGCTACCGCTTCGAGCGCGGCGTCGATCCCGAATTCATGGTGCCCGGCGTCGAACTGGCAACGAAACTGGTGCTCGATTTCTGCGGCGGTACGCCGACGGAGATCGAGGTGGCCGGCTATGCCGGTCACAAGCCCAAGATCGTTTCCTTCCCATTGTCGGATATCAAGCGCCTGACCGGGATCGAGGTCCCAAAGGCTGAGAGCCTCGGCATTCTTTCGCGCCTCGGTTTCACGCCGGATGGATCGGGTGACGTCGTCAACGTGACCGTGCCGTCCTGGCGGCCGGATGTCGACGGCAAGGCCGATCTGGTCGAGGAGGTCATGCGCATCCATGGCGTCGACAACATCGCGCCGCAGCCGCTGGGCGCTCATGACGCGGTCAACGGCAAGATCCTGACCGTGCTGCAGATCCGCACCCGCGCCGCCAAGCGCGCGCTTGCCGTGCGCGGCATGATGGAAGCCGTCACCTGGTCGTTCATTCCGGCAAAACATGCCGAACTGTTCGGCGGCGGCCAGACGGCGCTGAAGCTCGCCAACCCGATCGCCGCCGATATGTCCGACATGCGGCCGTCGCTGCTGCCCGGCCTGATCGCCGCCGCCCAGCGCAATGCCGACAAGGGCATTGGCGATGTGGCGCTGTTCGAGGTCTCGGGCACCTATGAGGGCGACGGCGCCGACCAGCAGCGGCGCGTGGCCGCCGGGGTTCGTCGCGGCACGGCCAAGCTCGACGGTTCCGGCCGCAACTGGGCCGGCAATGCAGGTCCCGTCGGCGTGTTCGACGCCAAGGCCGATGCGATCGCGGCGCTCGAAGCCTGCGGCGCGCCGGTCGACCGGCTGCAGATCGAGGCGGGCGGTCCGGCCTGGTATCATCCCGGCCGTTCCGGCACGATCAAGCTCGGGCCCAAGACTGTGCTCGGCACCTTCGGCGAATTCCATCCGAAGACGCTCGAGGGACTGGACGTTTCAGGCCCGCTCTGCGGCTTCGAAGTGTTCGTCGATGCCGTGCCTGAGTCCAAGGCCAAGCCGACGAAAACCAAGCCGAAGCTCGAGCTTTCCGCTTTCCAGGCGGTGAAGCGCGACTTTGCCTTCGTCGTCGACAGAGCGGTCGAGGCCGGCACGCTGGTGCGCGCGGCGCTGGCCGCCGACAAGAAGCTGATCACCGGCGTTTCGGTCTTCGACATCTTCGAGGGTGCGTCGCTCGGCGAGGGCAAGAAGTCGATCGCCATCGAAGTCTCGATCCAGCCGGTCGAGAAGACGCTGACCGACGAGGATTTCGAGGCACTGGCCAAGCGCGTCGTCGACAATGTCGGCAAGCAGACCGGTGGGACGCTGCGAGGCTGAAGCAATTCCAGGAAAAGTGCGTAGCGGTTTTCCGTCCGGAATTGCGCAGGACCAAGGCTTGCGAGCAGATGGCGAATCGCCCTCCAAGGGGCGATGGACCATCTGCGCCATTCCGGCCTTCCTTTCGAAGCGCAACGCACGGCTTTTCTCGACATTGTCTCGGGCGATCCGCTCATTGGCGAGACGCTGTCACGGGCGAGAGCGCTTGAGCTTCCCGATTGGCTCATCGTGTCCGGTGCGCTCTACAACAGCATCTGGAACCACCTGACGGGAAAGCCACCGGGCTACGGCATCAAGGACATCGACCTGTTCTATTACGACGCCTCGGACCTTTCCTACGAGGCCGAGGATGCGGTCATCCGAAAGGCGGCGAAGCATTTTGAGGGGCTCACATTGCCAGTCGAAGTGCGCAACCAGGCCCGCGTGCATCTCTGGTACGAGGCGCGCTTTGGCGATGCCTATCCCCTTCTGTCCTCATCTGCCGAAGCCCTTTCCTATTTCGCTTCGAAAACCCATGCGGTCGGCGTCCGCTTCGATGCGGCAGGGCAACTCAACCTTGTGGCGCCGTTCGGCCTTGACGACATTTTCTCGTTTCGCATTACCCCGAACCACGCGCTGAACAACCAGCGAACGCATGAGGCCAAGGGTGGTCGGGCGAGGGAGAACTGGCCGGAGATTGCCGTCCTGCCTTGGTAGGTAGGTCTGCAGCAATTGAAAAGTCGGCGGGACAGCGCCCGCCGACATCTTGCAACCTGTGCAGCGCACGGCGCTTATATAAAAGGGACGCCGAAGCGCCCCCTTTTGTTTCCGCTGTAACGCTCACCCATTGACCAGCGCCAGCGCCTCCTCGGTGTAGCGCCTGCCAGTGACTTTTTCCGGCGACAGCGCATCACCGATGGCCCGCACTTCGGCGTCGCTCAACTCGATCTGCGCCGCTGCCGCATTCTGCTCGAGATGGCGGATTTTTCGTGCGCCGGGGATCGGCACGATGAAATCGCCCTGGTGCAGAACCCAGGCCAGTGCCAGCTGCGCCGAGGTCACGCCTTTTTCAGCCGCCATCTTTTCCAGCGTGGCGATGACAGCCGCATTGGCAGCCATCGCGTCGGCCTGGAACCGCGGCAGGGTGTGCCGCCAATCGTCGGCGCCGAGCGCTTCCGGTTTGGCGATCGTGCCGGTCAGCAGGCCACGGCCGAGCGGGCTGTAGGGGACGAAGCCGATGCCGAGTTCACGGCAGACGGCGAACACCTCGTCTTCCGGTTCGCGGCTCCAAAGGGAGTATTCGCTCTGAACGGCGGATATCGGATGCACGGCATGCGCCCGGCGGATGGTCGCGGCACTGGCCTCCGACAGGCCGAGCGCGCGCACCTTGCCCTCGCGCACCAGTTCGGCCATGGCGCCGACCGTATCCTCGATCGGTACGCTGGGGTCGACGCGGTGCTGGTAATAGAGGTCGATCACATCGGTGCCCAGGCGCGTCAGCGAGGCCTCGGCGACAGCCTTGACATGCTCCGGGCGGCTGTCGACGCCAACCATGCGCTCGACGCCATTGCCTTCTTCGAGAATCTTGAAGCCGAACTTGGTTGCGATCGTCACGCGATCGCGCACCGGCTTCAGCGCCTTGCCGAGCAGGATTTCGTTCTCGTAGGGGCCGTAGACTTCCGCCGTGTCGAAGAAGTTGACGCCGATCTCGACGGCGCGGTGTAGCGTGGCGATCGCGTCGGCTTCCGCCTGGCCGCCATAGGCGAAGCTCATACCCATGCAGCCGAGGCCGACGGGATAGACATTCAATTCAGTTCCAAGCTTGCGGGTTTGCATCACCGATCTCCTTGTTGTGATGCAAAGGAGATAGCGCCTACCTTTGCGTTCGATAATCGGCTTCCGTACGCACGGGCTGTTCTATAAAATAGATCAATGAACCGAACACATCTTTCACAACTTGCGGTGCTGGCAACCGTCGCTCAATGCGGCAGTTTTCGCGGCGCGGCCAGGGAACTGGCCATAGCGCCGTCGGCCGTCAGCCACGCGGTGTCCAGCCTAGAAGCACGGCTGGGCGTTCGTCTCTTGTCGCGCAGCACGCGCAGCGTCGCGCCCACCGAGGAAGGCGCACAGCTGCTGGAACGTCTGCGGCCGGCGCTGTCGGAGATCGACCTGGCCATGGAGACGGCAATCGAGGCGCGCGACCGGCCGGCCGGCAATCTCAGGCTCACCGTGCCACGCACCGCCGCGCAGCTGACGCTGGCGCCACGGCTCGGGGCGTTTGCGCGGGCCTTTCCCGATATCGTGCTTGAGATCGTCGTCGAGGACCGTTTCACCGACGTGGTAGAGGGCGGTTTCGATGCCGGCGTGCGGCTGGGCGAAAGCTTGCAGCGCGACATGATCGCGGTGCGGATTGGCCCGCCGATCCGTGGCGCCGTGGTTGCCTCCCCGTCCTATTTCGAGGCCATACCGTGTCCGACCCACCCACGCGATCTGGCAGCGCATCGCTGCGTCCGTTTCCGCTTTTCGAGCGGTGTGCTTTACCGCTGGGAGTTCGAAAAGGATGGCGAGGAACTGGAGATCGCCGTGGAGGGCCCGCTGATCGTCGGCGAGGATCGCCTCAATGTCGAAGCGGCGATCAACGGCGCCGGGATTACATTCGTGTTCGAAGGCTATGTCAGCGACGCCATCGCCGACGGCAGGCTGGTCCGCGTGCTGGAGGACTGGTGCCCGCCCTTCGACGGTTTCTTCGTCTACTATCCCAGCCGCCGCCAGATGCGGCCGGCGCTGCGGGCTTTCGTCGATTTCTTCAAGGTGAGTGGCTAGAGTCTGGCAATGCAACCGCTTCAGGTCCGAAAGCGCGCATCACCAAAAGCCCCTCGCCTGCCTGCCGGCATCCTCTCCCGGTAAACGGGGCGAGGGACGCTCCCGCCGACGCTTTCGCCAACCACTAATGTGGCGGAAAGAACGCCGACAGCGGCACTGCTTCTTTCTCCCCGTTCACGGGGAGAAATGCCCGGCAGGGCAATGAGGGGCAGCGCTGGCGTTGGGGAAGAAAGCTTCATTCGCCAACGTTCTTCACCCATGCAGGCATCGATCACAAACAGCACGAGCCGCTATGGCTGGGGTGCGATACTCCTCCACTGGCTGATTGCGCTGATCTTCATCGCCCAGTTCGGGCTTGGCTTTGTCATGGTGCGGCTCACCAGCCAGCGCACCGCCTTCCAACTGATCCAGTGGCACAAATCCTTCGGCTTCCTGCTGCTTGGGCTGATCATCCTGCGCATCGCCTGGCGTCTCGGCAATTCCGCGCCAGCGCTGCCGGATTCGGTTGGTGCCCTGGAGCGCCGGACAGCGCCCCTCGCGCACCTCGCTCTCTATGCGTTTCAAATCGCCTTGCCTTTGTCCGGCTGGGCGCTGGTCTCGGTGTCGACGCTGGATATCCCCAGCATGCCGTTCGACCTGTTCGTCATGCCGAACCTGCCGATCGGCGAATCCGATGCGGCTGAAAGCTTCTGGACGGCGGCGCATTGGTATCTCGCCTATGCCGGCATCGCATTGGTGGCTGTTCATGTCGCGGCGGCGCTGCGTCATCATTTCCAGCTTGGGGATGCCGTGCTCACGCGCATGATCACACCTTCGTCAGATCGCAACGGGGAATAGAGCGGACGGTTCATTCGTTCACGGGGCGAGGGCGCAGGAAATGCGCTGCCTCCAACAAGGAACAACCCTATGTATGCGCGCATCCTCGGATTTGCGGCGGTCGCCGCTTGCCTTGCCATGCCTGTTGCAGCGGCCGTCGCGCTTGGCGACGCCGCCGGCGGCTACACGATCAGCCCGGCCAGTTCCAGCATCCGCTTTTCCATCGGCAAGGCCGGTGGCGGCGGCTTCAATGGCGCCTTTGCCCGCTTCAAGGGCTCGATCCGCATCGACAACGCTGATGTCGGGCGCTCGCAGGTCAATCTAACCATCTTTCCCGAAAGCGTCGGCACCGGACAGGGCCGTATCGATGCGTTCCTGCGCTCGGATGCCGTGTTCGACGCCGCCAACAGCTCGGAGATCCAGTTCCGTTCGACCAGCGTGCAGCGCACCAGCGACACCTCGGCGCTTGTCACCGGCCGATTGACGGCACGCGGCAAGACGTTTCCGGAAAAATTCACGGCGGAGCTCGATGGCCTCAAGGGCGGCACGATCAAATTCCATGTCACCGGCAAGGCGCTCAGGTCGCGCTATGGCATGGATGTCGGCACGCCGCTCTATTCCAACATTGTCGATTTCGACATGACGCTGACGGGGAAGAGGGGATAGCCATCGCAGGACTTGGGTTCCTCGCCCCCGCAACGTGGGGGAGCGGTGGCCCGGCGAAGCCGGGACGGAGAGGGGGGCGACGACCGCGCCACCAGTATCCTGCAAAGGATTAAGCGCGAGACGATGCGTTAAACAGCACTCCCCCAACCGCTGTGAAGACCCCTCTCCGCCCCGGCTTCGCCGGGCCACCTCTCCCCACTTCGTGGGGCGGGGAACCTGGCAACCGCATTGGCTTTTCTCCTGATTTCGGGCAAACCTCGTTGCCTGTAACCGACATGGAGAAGCGTGATGTTCCGATGGGGTGTGTTGTCGACGGCCAAGATCGGCCGCGAGCATCTGTTGCCGGCAATGGTCGAGGCCGACAATGGCATGTTGTCGGCGATCGCCAGCCGTGACCTGTCGAAAGCCCGTGCGCTGGCCGAACGCTTCGGCGCGCGCCATGCCTTCGGCTCCTATGAGGAACTGCTCGCTTCAAAAGAGGTCGACGGCGTCTACATCCCCTTGCCGACATCGCAGCATGTCGAATGGGCGGCGAAGGCCATCGAAGCGGGAAAACATGTGCTGGTCGAAAAGCCGCTGGCGCTCGACGCCAAGGACATCCTGCCGCTGATCAAGCTGCGCGACCAGAAGAAGGTGCTGGTATGCGAGGCCTTCATGGTCATCTACCATCCGCAATGGATCAAGGTGCGCGACCTCATCGCCAGCGGCGCCATCGGCCGGCTGCGCCATGTGCAGGGCGCGTTCTCCTATTACAATGTCGATCCCAACAACATGCGCAACCAGCTCGACCTCGGTGGTGGTGCGCTGCCCGATATCGGTGTCTATCCGACGGTATCGACGCGGTTTTCGACCGGCAAGGAGCCGTTGCGCGTCCAGGCGACGATCGAGCGCGACAAGACCTTCGGCACCGATATCTACTCCTCGATCCGCGCCGATTTCGGCGACTTCGAACTTTCTTTCTACCTGTCGACGCAGATGGCGGCGCGGCAGGTGATGGTGTTCCACGGCGAGAAGGGCTTCATCGAAGTGTTCTCGCCTTTCAACGCCGGCCTCTACGATCATCACCGCGTCGAACTGCACAACCAGAACCACACCGAAGCGCAGGTGTTCCGCTTCCCCGGCACGCAGCAGTACCGGCTAGAGGTCGAGACCTTTGCCAGGGCGGCACAGGGCGGCAAGGAGCGTGTCTTCACGCTCGAAGAATCCGTGCTGAACCAGAAGGTCATCGACGCCATCTTCCGCGCCGGTGGCAAGGACGGCTGGGAGGCCGTCTGACACTTTGTGATGCAATTCCTGACTGAAAGCCGTTTCACGCTTTTCCCGGAATTTCTTTAGCCGGCTAATGGGGTGGGGAAAATGGCCGACGATGCGGATGTGGTCATTGTCGGCGCCGGCCTCGCCGGCCTCGTTGCCGCCGCCGAACTGGCCGAGGCGGGCAAGAAGGTTGTCATCGTCGATCAGGAGCCGGAGCAGTCGCTGGGCGGCCAGGCATTCTGGTCGTTCGGCGGCCTTTTCCTCGTTGATTCGCCCGAGCAGCGGCGCATGCGCATCCGCGATTCACATGATCTGGCGCTCGAGGACTGGATGGGCACCGCCGCCTTCGACCGCCCGGAGGATTTCTGGCCACGCAAATGGGCCGAGGCCTATGTCGGTTTCGCTGCCGGCGAAAAACGCTCCTGGCTGATGCAACGCGGAACAAAATTCTTTCCCGTGGTTGGCTGGGCCGAGCGCGGCGGCGGCAATGCCGTCGGCCACGGCAATTCGGTGCCGCGCTTCCACATCACCTGGGGCACCGGCCCCGGTGTGCTCGAACCTTTTGTCCTGCGCGTACGCGAGGCGCAAAAGCGTGGATTGATAGACTTCAGGTTCCGTCACCGGGTCAATGAACTGACGCGGACGGGCGCTGTTGTAACCGGCGTGCGCGGCGACATCCTGCAGCCGAGCACCGTCGACCGTGGCCGCAAGAGTTCGCGCGAGATTGCCGGTGATTTCGAGCTCAAGGCGCAAGCGGTCATCGTCGCTTCCGGCGGCATCGGTGCCAACCACGGGCTTGTCCGGCAGAATTGGCCGCGGCGGCTGGGAACCGCGCCAAGGCGGATGATCGCCGGCGTTCCCGACCATGTCGATGGCCGCATGCTGGCGATCACCGAACAGGCGGGTGGCTCGATCATCAACCGCGACCGCATGTGGCATTACGTCGAGGGCATAAAAAACTGGGCACCGATCTGGACCGGCCACGGCATCCGCATCCTGCCCGGACCGTCGTCGCTGTGGCTCGACGCGCGCGGCAAGCGGCTGCCGGTGCCGCTCTATCCCGGCTTCGACACGCTGGGCACGCTCAACCACATCATGGGCACCGGCTTCGATTATTCCTGGTTCATCCTGACCAAGAAAATCATCCAGAAGGAGTTCGCGCTGTCAGGCTCCGAGCAGAACCCGGACCTGACCGGCAAGAGCTGGCGCCAAGTGATCGGCCGCGCCACATCGGGCATTCCAGGCCCGGTGAAGGCGTTCATGGAGAAGGGCGAGGATTTCATCATCGAGGCCGAGCTGCCGGCGTTGGTCGCTCGCATGAACGCGCTCGCCGGCGGCGAGCCATTGCTCGATCTCGGGCAAGTTGAGCGCGAAATCCGCGCCCGCGACCGGCAGCTCGACAATCCGTTCTCGAAGGACATGCAGATCACCGCGCTGCGCGGCGCCCGCGCCTACCTAGGCGACCGGCTGATCCGCACGGCCAAGCCGCACAAGATGCTCGATCCGGCAAACGGGCCGCTGATCGCGGTCCGCCTCAACATCCTGACCCGCAAGACGCTGGGCGGCCTGCAGACCGATCTCGACAGCCGCGTGCTGGGTGCCGATGGCCAGCCCGTCGAAGGGCTCTATGCGGTGGGCGAGGTCGCCGGTTTCGGCGGTGGCGGCATGCATGGCTATGCGGCGCTCGAAGGCACGTTCCTGGGCGGCTGCATCTTTTCCGGCCGCAGCGCTGGCCGCGCGGCGGCTTGTTCGGTGGCCTGAGACGACGCGTCCTAAGCCCGCATTCCAGCCTGGGACGCATATACGCCCCGGCGATAAACATATGACTTTTTTATATTTTTCAGTTTCGAGCCGCCTCGAATACAAATGCGGATGCTTTTATCTTTCAGGACGTAGCCGGCCCTGGGCCGCTGCAGGAAGTCGCCACCTCGCGGCGACAACCAGGAAAGAAGGAAGTCTCCGATGTTTCTCTCCGACGGGCTTTATCTGCCCACCCATCGTCCGCTGCCGGCGTCGCAGGTCGAACAGGCCCGGCTTGCGGCCAACAACAATCGCCGGCCGGCCAGCCTCGTGGCGCCATTCACACCGACATGGTGGTTGCTGGTAGCCGGCGCTTTGCTGGCGGCCGCGACACTCGCTGCACTTGTTTCCTGATCGCAAGGCAGGAGATGACGATGCCAAGTTCCCACATTTCAGCGATTGCAAACGCCCTTCACCGGTTCGTGGTTGGACGCGACGGCGAGGGCCACTGGATCGCCCGGGATGAAGAAGGTGTGACTGGCGGCGTTTTTGCCGACAGGAGTTCCGCCGTGCGTTTCGCCGCGATGGAAAGCGGCCATCGGGCGGGCGCGATCCGCTTCGCGCCGGCAACCGTGCGCCTTTCATTGTTCAACTGACCCGATTGCGTCCGTTTCCGCGTTCTTCGGAACGGTCTGACCATGGACAATCCCAACGCTCCCGACCTAGCCCTGCTGCTCGACCGCGTGAAGCATGTCGGCAAGCTGCTCGAGCACCAGCTTTGGCAGGCAGCGCTCGATTTGTCGCTCGACAAGTCGTCTCGACCGGGCCGGCGATTTGCCGGTCTGGTCGAGGCCGGCGCCATGCTCGATGCCACGCTCTTGCTGGTCATGCTGTCAGAACCGCGGCGATCGGTGACGGACATCAGGAAGGCCGGCGATACCTGGGCATGCAGCATCCAGGTCACCGGGGCATGCCCACCGGCCAGGGCCAGGAAATTCAAGGCGGAACATGCGGATCTGCCTGCGGCGGTGCTGGCGGCCCTGCTGTCTTCGCACCTGGACAGGCCCTTCGAAGCGCAGCTGAAAAATACATTTCACAAGAAATACCAAGGAGACTTTGAATCCCATGACACCTGACCAATTACGTTCGCGCCTGAACGGAGCGATGACCGCGCTGGTGACGCCGTTCACGGATGGCGAAGTCGATCTGAAGCAACTGGCCACGCTCTTGCGCTGGCAGATCGAACAGGGGATCAACGGGCTGGTCCCCTGCGGCACCACGGGCGAGGCGCCCACACTGTCGTGGGAAGAACGCCTCGACATCATCGCGCTCTGCGTGAAGGTCGCCGGCGGCAGGGTTCCGATCATCGTCGGCACCGGCACGAACAACACCGAAACGACGATCGCCTTTTCGACGGCCGCCGAAGCCTTTGGCGCCGACGCGGCCCTCATTGTCACGCCCTACTACAACCGGCCAAGCCAGGAGGGTATTTTCCGCCACTTCGAAGCCGTGGCCAGCAAGGTCAGGATACCGATCATCGTCTACAATGTGCCGGCACGAACCGGTGTCGATCTGTTGCCGGAGACCATCGAGCGCCTGGCGCAGATTCCGACCATCATCGGCATCAAGGATGCCACAGGTGATGTGAGCCGGCTATCCTCTCTTCCCGCAGTGCTGAGGCGCCGCCTCATCTGTCTTTCCGGTCACGACGCGACGTCGTTCGGCTTCAACACGATGGGCGGGCGCGGGACCATCTCCGTGGTCTCCAACGTCGCGCCGCGATTGTGCGTCGAGATGCATGATGCCTGCAGGCAGGGCGATCACCACACCGCCCGGGCCATCCATCATCGCTTGCGGCCGTTGATTGCGGCGCTTGAACTCGAGAGCAATCCGGTTCCGGTCAAATACGCCTTGCACCTGGCGTTGGGGCTGAGCCCGGACGTTCGCCTGCCACTGACGCCTGTGCGCCCCGAAACCGAAACCGCCATACGGGAGGCCATGCTGGCCCTCAGCGACAGCGTAGCCGGTGTCGCGCGATCAGGGCCGGTTCTGGCCACGCCCGCGCCGGGGCGGTTTTGACGGAGGCGCCTTGCCGTCAGCGGCATAGACCAATCCGGGCTGGACGATCCATTCGCCGGTGCGGAGCGCTTCGACATCGAAGCGTCCGCTGCGGTCGCGCGGCGCGACGCCGACGAAATGGTATCGCAGTCCGCTTGCGTCGACCACTGTATCAGTAATTGGATGGTCGGCGAGCCGGCCGATGACCGCTCCCCGTTCCCGGAGATTTGCCAGGACGAAATACTCCGTCGGCACCCGATGGCTGACCCCTGAAGTCAGCCAGACTGAATGTGATTTCATGCTCGTTTGAAGCCAGTTGTCCTTCTGGCCGCCAATCAAGCGGCGGCCCGCGACTACATAGTCGCGGGCCGCATAGGAATTCGAGAGGAGCTTTTGGCCTGATTTATAAAGGCCGCATATGTCTGGTCGAGCTTTCCATCAGGGATCCTGCCGGCGTGGGCGGCGCGGCTCGATACAGTCCGGCGACGGCGTCGTCGCCGGGCCTCCACGACAATCCGGTCCACCTGGCTGAATGTCCGGCCGGGGCGCGCAATCAATTGCGGGTCCACCGACGCAATCGGGACGCCCTGGGCGGTCCGGCCTATCCGGCCTATCTGGCCGGCCGGGCCAGTCTGGCCTGCCGGGACGATCCGGGCGATCTGGCCAGTCGGGTCGATCGGGCCTATCCGGCCGACCCGGCCTGTCAGGGCGCCATGGCCCGTCCGGCCGCCAGGGGCGATCGGGCCTATGGTCACGGTCCCGCCAATGGTGGTCGCGCCAGGGCCGGTCGCGATAATCGTTCGTATCGACACATGCGCTGAGCGTTGCCGCGCAAAGGATGAGCGCCAACGCGCTTCCGAGCCTGGTCATGTCTGTAATTTCCTTGCTGTCAGTCCCTGCGGGTCCGTCTGCCCGGCAAGCATTGCGCCTGCATTGCGCCTCGTGCGAATGAACCGCGAAATCCGCGGACAAGAGGGCGGCGTCGCCTTCGTAATGTTCCCGCAATCATGAGAGCGGAGATGTCCGGCAGAAGCAGCAATGGATCCAAGATGCGCCTCCTCCTTGTCGAAGACGAACCGCAGATGGCCGATGTCCTCACCACGGCCCTGTCGCGTTACGACATCATCGTCGACCATGCACCGACGCTTTGCGTGGCCGAGGATGCCGTGCGCGAAAACGTCCACGATATGATCGTGCTTGACCGGCAGCTTCCCGACGGCGACGGCATCGCGCTGATCTCGCATCTGCGCTCCGTCGGCCTGAACATTCCGGTCATCGTACTGACCGCAAGAGGGGCTGTGGCGGATCGCGTGCACGGGCTCGACATGGGCGCCGACGACTATCTAGCCAAGCCCTTTGCGGTCGAGGAGCTCTTGGCCCGCGTCCGCGCGCTGCTTCGCCGCCCGCCCGCGATGGACTCGATCGTAGCGCGCATCGGCGCGCTCGAATTCAGCCTCGACAACCGCGAGGTGCGTGTCAACGGCGAGCCGCTGGAGTTGCCGCGACGTGAACTGCTCGTCCTTGAAGCTCTGATCCGGCGCCAGGGCCGCACGGTCCTGCGCTCGGCACTCGAGGAAGCCGTCTACAATTTCGATGACGAGATCCAGTCGAATGCACTCGATTCCCATGTTTCGAGGCTTCGCAGGAAATTGTCGGAAACCGAGGCCGGGGTGGAGATCCACAGCATGCGTGGCGTTGGCTATCTCCTGAGGCCGGCGCGTTGAGGTGGCTGCGGAAAAGTTCGCTGAGGCGAACACTCATCGTCCAGCTGCTCGCCTGTCAGATCGGCGTTCTCCTGCTTGCCGTCGTGCTCCTGGCAGCTTTTCTCATCAATGCCGGCCTTGGTGGTGTGGTCGTCGATCCGGAAGTCACCGAGATCGTGGCAAGGGCAATTTCGCGCGATGCGGACGGCCGCCTCAAACTGGTTGAAACCGAGGAATTGCAGGAACTTCGGCGATCTGTTCCGGACCTGTGGCTGGTCGCACGGGATGCTCAGGGCAACATGCTGAGCCACGGCTCGGTGCCGGAACCCTACCAGATGTTTGGAACACATCTCGACAAGTTGGCTTTCGCGGATATCCGTGACGCCGTCGCGCCCTATGCCTTGGCCGCGGTGGTGCGCAAAGCTTCCGGCCCGGCTGGAGAACTCAACGTACTGGCAGGCACGCGCATGTTCAGTACCACCTACATCGTCATGGTTCTGTCGAACCTTGTGTTGATCCCCGTGGTCATTGTGCTCGTGCTGATCACCGTTATCTCGGTTCCCTGGATCGTTGGCCGCTCGCTCTCCAGCCTGTCCTTGGTTGCGCAACGCGCCGGCGCCATCGATATAGATCGTCGCGGCGACAGGTTGCCGGAGGCAGGGGTTCCGGGCGAGGTGCAGCCGCTGGTGCAAGCGGTGAATGGCGCCTTGCATCGGCTGGATGAAGGCTATGAACGCCAACAGCGTTTCATGCTCGATGCCGCACACGAATTGCGCACGCCCATCGCCATCCTGCAGACGCGACTGGAAACCATGCCGGAAGGCGCCTTCCGCAATCGCCTGCTGGTGGACGCCGGGCGTATTGCCGCCCTGGCGGAACAGATGCTGGACCTGCAGCGCCTGGACCATGGCAAAGCGGCGTTCACCGCCGTCGACCTTGTTTCCCTGTGCCGGCAGGTTGCTGCCGACCTCGCTCCTCTCGCCATCGCCGACGGTTACGAACTGTCGTTCGAGGCGGGCGAGGATCGCGTGATCGTCAAGGGCGATGCTGGCGCGCTGGAACGCGCTGTCGTCAACCTGGTCCAGAACGCCATCGAGCATGGCGGTCAGAAGGGCCTTATCCTGGTCCGGGTCACTGGCGACGGGATCATCGAAATCTCGGACGAAGGAACGGGAATTCCGTTCGATGAGCGCGAGCGGATTTTCGAACCCTTCCACCGCTTGCGGCCGCGCGATCGCGGCGCGGGGCTGGGGCTCAATCTGGTGCGGGATATCGTCAGCAGGCACGGCGGCCATGTCTCGGTGGCCGATGCGCCCGGCGGCGGCGCCTGTTTCAGCATTGCTCTCCCTAAGGATGCCTCGCGCAAGCCCAGCGATTTGGTCTCTCTGCGGAAGCATCAGGCAAAAGCGGCATTGTAACCACGGCGCTGCGTTCTTTGGCAGATTCCGGCATGCCCTCGGGAGAGGCGTGGCCTTGCTACTTTGGCACTCGTATCCGAGGCAGATGAACCTCGCGGCGATCCGGAACCGGTTCCTCGGCGCGTGGTATCCGTTGATGACGCGGCAGCGGCGAGATGCAGCGCAGCAGGTCGAATGGCTCGACGAAGGCAGTGATCAGCGGAAGGCGTTGCATAGCAATATCCAGTTCCGTTTTAAATATGTATGCAGTATGCATATTACTGAAGCAACTGTCAAGACACGCCCGGCGACGCTGCCAGCGTATCTTTACCAGATCACGCCTTCGCAGCCATATCGTTACGAAGCGGGAAAACCGCTCACCAGAGTCAGGAGCCCTTTCCAAGGGCGGCTGTCGCATCGACGATCCGGGTAAAGCTCGCGCGGGCGCGGCCGACCGTGTGCCGGGCCCTCAGATAGCCATGCACCAGCCCCGGTTCCTCGAACCAGGTGGCTTGACCGCCTGCCGCGACGATACGGTCGCGATAGGCTTCGCCATCGGACGACAGTGGGTCGCATTGCGCGGTGATCAGCACCGTCGGCGGCAGGTTGGAGAAATCGGTATCGGCAAGCGGCGCCAGCGTCGCGTCGCCGCTGCGCTCCTGCCCACCGGACCGGATGTGCTTGTAGAATTCGAGATCACGCACGGTCAGCATCGGCGCTTCGGCATGAGTCACGTAAGATCCCTTTGAGCGGTCGCCGCCGAGGCCGGGATAGATCAGCACCTGGCCGATCGGCTTGCGCGGATGGCCGCGTGTCGCATGGCTGACTGCAGCGGCGAGGTTGCCGCCGGCGCTGTCGCCGCACAGCAAAATAGGATGCGAGCGGGTTCCGGCGGCCCATTCGAATGCGTTCATCACATCATCGAAGGCGGCTGGGTGAAGATGCTCCGGCGCCAGCCGGTAGTCGACCGAGACCACCTCATAGCCGGTGCGGGCGCAGAGTTCGGCACAGACATCATCATGGCTGTCCAGCCCGCCAAGGATGAAGCCGCCACCATGGAAATACAGCACCATCGCCGCCGCCTTGTCCGATGTCGGCGTGCGGTAGATGCGGATCGGGATGTCGTGCGTGGACGTGGCAATGGCCGAGGTTTCGACCGTCACGCCATCTGGATAGCCGGCAAAGAACTCCCGGCACATGCGGTCGTAGATGCCCCGCTGCTGCGCTATGGTGTAGTCGATCGTATCGGGCGGATAGTGGGAATTGGTCCTCTCGATGAAGGCCCACGTCTCGCCATCGATGAGGGTTGTGTAGTCGGTCATGGGAGCCGGCCCGCCGCTCACTTCCCCTTCCACACCGGCTCGCGCTTTTCGGCAAAGGCCCGGAAACCTTCCATATTGTCCTCGGAGCCATAGAGCGCGTCGACCGTCGGCAACTGGCGGCGCGTCACCTTGTTCATGGCGTCCTGGAAGGTCAGGGATTCAGCCACCCGTGCCGTCTCCTTGATGGCGGCAAACACCAGCGGCGGGCCGCCGGCCAGCAGCCGGGCGATCTCCCAGACGCGGTCCTCGAGCTTTTCCTTGGGCAGAATTTCGTTGACCAGGCCCCAGCGATGCGCCTCGGCGACATCCATCCAGCGGCCGGTGAGCAGCAGGTCCATGGCGACATGATAGGGAATGCGCTTCGGCAGCTTGATCGTCGCCGCATCGGCCAGTGTGCCGGCGCGGATCTCGGGCAGGGCGAAGGAGGAATGATCGGAGGCGTAGATGAGGTCGCAGGACAGCGCCAGCTCGAAGCCGCCGCCGACAGCCATGCCGTTGACGCAAGCGATGACCGGCTTGTTGAGGTCGCGCAGTTCCTGCAGTCCGGCAAAGCCGCCGACACCGTAGTCGCCGTCGACCGCGTCGCCGCCAGCGGCCGCCTTCAGGTCCCAGCCGGCGCAGAAGAACTTGTCGCCGGCGGTCTTGACGATGGCGACGCGTAGGCTCGGATCGTCGCGAAATGCCTTGAAGGTTTCGCCCAGCAGTCGCGAGGTCTTGAGGTCGATGGTATTGGCCTTGGGGCGGTCGAGCGTGACCTCGAGGATCGTGCCCTCGCGGCGGGTCGAAATGACGTCAGACATTCTTGTTCTCTCCAAGCACGAGCAGGGCATCGGCGATCCAGGCGCCCTTGCCCTCCCTGCAGACGATCAGCGGGTTGATGTCGAGCTCCTCGATCTCGCCGGCATTCTTCTGCACGAAGGCGGCAATACCGGCGATGGCGTCGATGGCGGCCGCGACATCGGCCTTCGGCCGGCCGCGATAGCCCTCGAGCAGCGGGAACAGTTTCAGGCCGCGCAGCGCCGCATCGATGTCGTCGCGCGTGGCCGGCAACATCAGCGTGACGCTGTCGCGCAACAATTCGACCAGCACGCCGCCGGTGCCCAGCGTCATGACAGCGCCGAACATCGGGTCGCGGGTGAAGCCGACGATCAGTTCGGCGACGCCGTCACGCACCATGTGCTCGACATAGAGCCCGGTGCCGAGCGGCAGGAGATCATGGGCGGCGGCGCTGACGGATTCAGCATCCTTGAGGCCGAGCCTGACGGCACCAACCTCGGATTTGTGCGTGACGCCCAGCGCCTTCAGCGCCACGGGGAAACCGAGCGCCATCGACGAGATCACTGCCTCGACCGCATTGCCGGCGCGCTCGCCCTTCGGCACGGGAAGCCCGGCCTTGATCAGTCGGGACTTGGCTTCGGCCTCGTCAGGCGTGACGTGGTCGCCGCTGGCAGCACCGGAGGCCGACGTATCGACCGGCTGTGCCTGCGGCTCGTGCCAGGCCCAGCCGATGAAGGCCGCCGCCTGGGCGGCATCCATCGCCTCGGAAATGCCGAACAGCGGCACCATGCCCCGCGCCATCAGCTCGGCTGTGTATTCCTCCGGCAGGTTCTCCGGCAGGGAGGAGACGATCGCGCCATGCGCCTTGTTGGTCTTCAGTGCCGATTCGAAGGCGCGCAGCGTTGCCCACCAGTCGGTGACCGAGCAGCGGTCGGGGCGCGGAAAGTCGAGCACCAGCATGTTGAGGTCGAAACCGCCCGACACCATGGCGGTGAAGGTGGCGGTCATCGCCGGCTCGTTGTTCCAGATGAAGGTGTGGTAGTCGAGCGGATTGGCCACCGCAACCAGCGGTCCGAGCGTCGATTTGACATGGGCGCGGTGCGTTTCGGTCAGAACCGGGAAATTGACCCAGCGACCTTCGGCGCTGTCGGCCATGACGGACGCTTCGCCGCCCGAACAGCTCATCGACGACAGCTTGTAGCCGGGCAGCGGTCCGGTGATGTGCAGAAGCTTCAGCGCCTCGATGAAGGCCGGGATGGAATCGACGCGCGCAATACCGAGCCGCTTCAGGAAGGCGCCGGATGCGGCATCGGAACCGGCGAGCGAGGCGGTGTGCGAGACGGTCGCCTGCCTGGCCTGTTCGGAACGGCCGACCTTCATGGCGATGATCGGCTTCTTCAGTTCCCGCGCCCGTGCAGCCAGCCTTTCGAAGCCGGCTACCGAATCGAAGGCCTCGATGTGCAGGCCGAGCGACGTGACCCGTTCGTCCTCGATCAGGCCGAGCGCCATTTCGGAGAGGCCGGTCTGCGCCTGGTTGCCGGCGGTCATCAGGAAGGCGATCGGCAGGCCGCGCTTCTGCATCGTCATGTTGATGGCGATGTTGGAGGACTGGGTGATGATGGCGACGCCCTTGCCGCCCTCGTCCAGCCGGATCCCGCCATGCTGGTCGGGCCACAGGAGCGCACCGTCGGCATAGTTGATCAGGCCGTAGCAGTTCGGCCCGATGATCGGCATCTGGCCGGCAGCGGCGACCAGTTCGGCCTGCAGCCGCTCGCCGTCATCGTCATAGGCCTCGGTTTCGAGGAAGCCGGCGGCAAAGCAGACGGCACCGCCAGCACCCCGCTCGGCCAGCGCCTTGATCACTTCGATGGTCAGATGCCGGTTGACACCGACGAAGGCGGCATCCGGCGCTCCTGGCAAATCGGCGACCGAACGGTAGGCCTTGCGGCCGGCAACCTCGTCCTTGGTCGGATGCACCGGCCAGATCTCGCCGGCAAAGCCCATCTTGATCGATTGCGCAACGACCGCGGCGGCCTGCACGCCGCCGAAGACGGCGATCGATTTCGGCCGCAGAAGACGTTCTAATTTATGCATTGTCATTCTTCTCGTTTGAGCATGATCTTGTCCGAAAACCGGATCCACTTTTCGGGATCATGCTCTAGGCTCCAAACGGACGCAGCAGCGACCGCGAAATGATGTGGCGCTGGATCTCGGACGTGCCTTCCCAGATACGCTCGACGCGGGCGTCGCGCCAGATGCGCTCCAGCGGCAGGTCGTCCATCAGCCCCATGCCGCCATGGATCTGGATGGCTTCATCGGCGACGAAGGCGAGCATTTCGGTGGCCTTCAGCTTGGCCATGGCCATGTCCTGGTCGGTAACGGTGCCCTGATCGTACTTCCAGCCGGCTTCGAACACCATCAGGTCGGCGGCCTTGAGTTCCGTCGCCATGTCGGCAAGCTTGAACGACACGCCCTGGAACTTGCCGATCTGCTGGCCGAACTGCTGGCGCTGCGCGGCATATTCTATTGCATGGCCGAGTGCCCGCTCGGCACGGCCGAGACAGGTGGCGCCGACCTGCAGGCGCGTTGCGCCGAGCCAGGAATTGGCGACCTCGAAACCCTTGTGGACTTCGCCGAGAACCTGACTTGCGGGAAGGCGGCAGTCGTCGAATTCAAGGATGGCGTTGGTGTAGCCGCGATGCGAAACGTTGCGGTAGCCGTCGCGCACCGTAAAACCCTTGGTGCCCTTGTCGACGAAGAAGGCGGTGATCTTCTTGCGTTTTCCCCGCGCGGACTCTTCCTCCCCTGACGCCATGAAGACAATGGCGAAGTCGGCGAGATCGGCGTGGGAGATAAAGTGCTTGGTGCCGTTCAGCACCCAGTCGTCGCCATCCTGCACGGCGGTCGCCTTCATGCCGCGCAGGTCGGAGCCGGCGCCTGGCTCCGTCATTGCCAGGCAGTCCCACTTCTCGCCACGGATGCAGGGAAACAGGTATTTTTCGCGCTGCTCCGGCGTGCCGGCCAAGAGGATGTTGGAGGGGCGCGCAACGCAGGTCCAGTGCAGCGCATAATTGGCGCGGCCGAGTTCCTTTTCGTAGAGCAGCCAGGTCACCGTATCCAGGCCGGCGCCGCCGACATCGGCCGGCATGTTGGCGGCATAGAGCCCGGCTTCGATCGCCTTGGCCTTGATCTCCTCGATCAGGTCACGGCGCAGCACGCCGGTGCGCTCCACCTCGCGCTCATGCGGATAAAGCTCGTTCTCGACGAACGCGCGCGTCGTCTCGACGATGAGTTTCTGCTCCTCCGAAAGACCGAAATCCATGGTCTCAGCCTTTCTTCTTGCTGCTCTTCTTCGGCTTTTCGGCCTTCTTCACCGGCTTGCTCGCCTTGGCCTTCTCGGCCGCCTTGGAAGCCGTCGGCTTCTTCGCCGCCAGCTTGGCGAGCTGCTTGGTATAATCCTTGTGCAGGGCGCCGGCGCCCCAGCCCTTGCCCTTGTTCTGCTTCGACAGCGCATCCATGATCGCGACCAGATTGTCGTCACGGATCTTTTCCAGCTCGCGGATCGACAGGCCATGGGCCTGGTCGTCCGACTGCGTGGCGATCAGGTCGACCAGCTCGTCATTGAACTCCGGCACGTCCATCAGCTTGGTCCACGGCCATTTCAGGCACGGCCCGAACTGCGCCATGAAGTGGCGCATGCCGGCCTCGCCGCCGGCGACGCGATAGACCTGGAACATGCCCATCTGCGCCCAGCGCAGGCCAAAGCCGTAGCGCATGATGTCGTCGAGCTCCTCGACCGTGCAGATGCCGTCCTTGATCAGCCACAGCGCCTCGCGCCATGCCGCTTCGAGCAGGCGGTCGCCAACGAAGGCCTCGATCTCCTTGCGGATGACCACCGGCTTCATCCCGATCGAGGCATAGATCTCCTTGGCGACCTCGATCGCCTCGGGAAAGGTCTGTTCGCCGCCGACGATCTCGACCAGCGGCAAGAGATAGACCGGGTTGAACGGATGGCCGACGACCAGCCGCTCCGGGTGGTTCTTCATCGCCACCTGCATGTCGGTCGGCTTGATGCCGGAGGTGGAGGAGCCGACAATGGCGTTGGCCGGCGCATGGGCGTCGATCTCGGCCAGCACCTTGTGCTTGAGGTCGAGCCGTTCCGGCACGCTCTCCTGGATGAAGTCGGCGTCGGCAACGGCCTCGGCGATCGTCTTGGCGAAGGTGAGTTTGCCTTCCGTGGGCAGGCCGCCGGGCACCATCTGCTTGTATGCGCGGCGTGCGCCCTTCATCACTTCCGAGACCTTGCGCGACGCTTCGGGATCGGGATCGAAGATCGACACGTCGATGCCATTGAGCAGCAGCCGCGCCACCCAGCCGGCGCCGATGACACCGCCACCGATGGCGGCTGCCTTGTTGATGATGCTCATGCTGAGGCTCCGGTTCTTGTCTTGGCTGTTTGGGGATCGATGAGGGATACACGCTCGCCGGCGCGGATCACGGCGGGGTCGTAGGCCTTGCGGGCAAAGACTTCGAGCACGAAGGGCCGGAAGAACTCGATCGGCAACGTCTCATAGTCGGGGTCGAAGCTCGACTGGTCCCAGCGCTCGCAGAACTGGTCGCAATCGTCGAAATAGGCATGGCCGGCGAAGCGGTCGCGCGCATGGCGATTGCCGCCAAGGTGATGGGCATAATAGAGCCGCTGGAAATCGCCGTGCTTCTCCACCACCCAGGTGCATTGTTCGCGCACAAAGGGTTTCAGGATCGAAGCGGCGTATTCGTCATGATTGTAGGGCGCGTAGATGTCTCCGATGTCGTGCAGCAGGGCACAGGCGATCCAGTCGGTATCGGCGCCGTCGCGCCAGGCGCGCGTCGCCGCCTGCAGCGAATGTCCGAGCCGGGTGATCTTGTAGCCGGACAGGCCCTCATCGAGTTGGACAAGGGCATCAAGCAGACGATCGCCGGTCTTGGCCGCATAGTCGATCTCATGCGCGGTCAGGAACTGGTAATCGTCCCAGTCGCCATCCTTCATCGCGGTGAACTTGACTGTCGTCATGTCGATCTCCTCCCAGCGATCGTGCTATGCAGCTATTGGCGCGCGCTTGGTCAGGTTCAGCTTCTTGCGCACTTCCTCCGGCCCGATGACCCTGGCGCCCATATTGGTGACGATGCTGGCGGCGCGCTCGACCAGCTGCGCATTGGTCGCCAGCACGCCCTTGTCGAGCCAGAGATTGTCCTCGAGGCCGACGCGGACATTGCCGCCGGCCAGCACCGCGGCGGCGGCATAGGCCATCTGGTTGCGACCGATGGCGAAGGCCGACCAGTTCCAGGTCGACGGCACATTGTTGACCATCGCCATAAAGGTGTTGAGGTCGTCGGGCGCCCCCCACGGCACGCCCATACAGAGCTGCACCAGCGCGTCCGCATTGAGCACCTTTTCCTCGACCAACTGCTTGGCGAACCAAAGATGGCCAGTGTCGAAGGCCTCGATCTCCGGCTTGACGCCAAACGCCGTCATCATGCCGCCCATGGCGCGCAGCATGCCCGGCGTGTTGGTCATGACATAGTCGGCTTCGGCGAAATTCATCGTGCCGCAGTCGAGCGTGCAGATTTCCGGCAGGCACTGGCGCACATGTTCCATGCGGTTGGTGGCGCCGCCCATGTCGGTGCCTTTTTCGTTGAGCGGCAGCGGCGCTTCCGGCGAGCCGAACACCATGTCGCCGCCCATGCCGGCGGTCAGGTTGAGGACCACATCGACATTGGCCTCGCGGATGCGCTCGGTCACCTCGCGGTAGAGATGCACGTCGCGCCTGGGCTTGCCGGTTTCGGGGTCACGGACATGGCAGTGAACGATCGCGGCACCGGCCTTGGCGGCATCGATGGCCGAATCAGCGATCTGCTTGGGCGAGCGCGGCACATGTGGGCTGCGGTCCTGCGAGCCGCCGGACCCGGTCACGGCACAGGTAATGAAGACCTCGCGGTTCATCGCAAGCGGCATGGAACTCTCCTCCCAATCGAAAACCACGCATGTCGCCCAAAGGGTGGGAACCGGTTTTGGGACAACGACATGCACAAAGACGAGCCAACAATGCCCGACTTGCCGGAAACTGTTTTGCGTTTTACGAAGGCGTTATGATCAAAAGCGAAAAACCGACAATCTTTCGTGTCGAGCACGCGCCGCTCAAGGTGACGCTGCTGGTGTTTTCCGGGGCGTCCATCATGTGCGTGGCGTGCGCCGTCGATCCGTTGCGCGCCGCCAACCGCATTGCCGGCGAAACCCTGTTCGATTTCAGGCTGGTTTCCGTGACGGGCGACGCGCCGGTCACGACATGCGGCCTGCCCGTGGCGGTCAGTGGCCGGTTCGACGCGACGGAACCAACCGATGTCCTTGTCGTGGTCGCCGGCTTCGGCACGCAGAACTATGCCACATCGGCCTTGCTTGCCGGCCTGCGCCGCGCGGCGCGGTCGGCGCGCGCCTGCGGCGGCGTCGAGGCGGGCACATGGCTGGTGGCACGTGCCGGCTTGCTGGAAGGGCGCAGCGCGACCACCCATTGGGAGGACATGGAGGATTTTTCGTCGGCCTTTCCGGGTGTCGACGTGCGCCCCGATCGATACATCATCGACGGGCCGGTCTTCACCACGGGCGGCGCCTCGCCAACCCTGGACCTGATGCTGCACCTGATCCGCACCCGGCTCGGCATGGCCGTGGCGCTGGATGTGGCAAGTGCGTTCATCTACGACCAGGCGCGCGCGGCGACCGACGCGCAGCCGCTGGTCTCGCTTGGCCGGCTGGATGGCTATGACCCGCGATTGGCACAGGCGATCCGGCTGATGGAAGCGCATGTCGACCAGCCGCTGACCATAGAGGCCATAGCAAAGCGTGCCGGCGTGACGGCGCGAACACTGGAAAGCATCTTTCGCAAGTCGATCGGCGAGACGCCGGGCGCCTATTATCTCAGGCTCCGCCTGGGTGCGGCGCGCCGGCTGGTGGTCGATACAAGGGTCGCGATGGCCGATATTGCCGGGAGGACGGGGTTCTCGTCCGCCGCGGCATTTTCACGGGCATTTTCACGGGCTTTCGGCGAGGCGCCAGTCAGGTTGCGGCGCGGTTGGTGAGTATCCAGTCCGCCGCGGCAGCGAGGTCGTCCACCAGCGCCGTGGGGGCCGGATTGAAACGTGTTTCGTCGCCTGGGCGATACTTGCCTGTCCGTACAAGCAGCGCCGCGCCAAGCCCGGCGCGCAGTGCGCCGGCGACATCGCTCTCGGCGTCGTCGCCAACCATCACCGCATCGGCCGCCGGACAGTTCATGTCGGCAAGCGCCGCAAGAAAGAAATCCGGTGACGGCTTGCCGAGCACGACAGGACTTCGGCCACTGGCGAATTCGAGGGCGGCAACGAAGGCGCCCGTATCGAGGCTGAGCAGACCGTCTGCATCCTTGAAGGTCCGATTGGTGGCGAGCGCCACAAAATCGGCGCCGGCAACCAACTCGCGGAATGCCCGGTTGAGCCTGGCATGATCGAAGGCTTCGCCGGCATCTCCTATGATCACGGCCCGCTTATTCGCGCCGTCCAGTCCGGAAAACTCAGGTTCCAGGTCGGGATGGACGAGCAGATGCGGTGCTCGGCCATGCCTACGCAGCCATTCGACTGCGGCACGTGCCGGCGTCAGCAATTCCGCTTCTCCAACCTCGACGCCGAATGCGGCAAGTTGCGCGGTGATTGCCTTGCGCGGCGAGCGAGTTGTGTTGCTGACGAAGCGGAGCGGCAAGCCCGCACGGCGCAGGCGCTCGATGGCGGGGATAGCGCCCGCTATTGGGGTGTCGCCATTGTAGACGACACCCAGTAGGTCCAGGAGCACCGCGTGTACCATCGGTGAAGGATGACGAAACAGCCTGGGTTCGTCAAACCACGGGGACCATCAGGCGACATCGCGGTTTTCGCTGACAATGCGGGAACGCATGCTCTTGGCCAGCACAGTCTCGAGCCGCGCGGCAATCGCGCGATCCCATTCGTTTGAATGCCGTGCGCCGTCCTTCGGGTGCGGAATTGCCATGAGCCGATCGATGATGGATCCGGTCTCGCCCGGTGAGAGCAGGGCGTCGATTTCACGTTCGTGCTGCATATCGTTTCGCCTCCTTCTTCCTCTCCCGCCACGCAACACATATACGAGATACGTGACGGCAGTTTGAAGGCAAGAGCGAGGTCATTGAAGGGCGGCCGGGGGCAAATCCTGTCGTCGCGATCAACCCTCCGCGCAAAGGATTCCAAACGTCGAAACGGTTAGCTGGTGGGGCCGCCCAACCGCTTCTCGAACAGCACGGTGGTGAACCCGCTGTCCCATTCATCGTCAGGGTAGCGACCCTTCTCGACATAGCCGACGGCCTTGTAGAGGCCCTGGGCGCGTTCGTTGAACGTATCGGTTTCGAGCCGCGCCTGCGGGAATCCGGCGGCGCCGATGGCCTGTTCGGCATGGGACAGCAATTTGCGGCCGACGCCCTGGCCCTGGCGGTTGGCCCTGACATGCACGGCCTCGATGAAATCACCGCGCCAGTGGATCAGGCCGGCGATGTCGCCGTCAATTTCGGCAACGGTGAATTCCGGCCAGCTCTCATCGACGTAACGCCCGCCAAGATCGGCCTCGACATAGCGCTGCGCCGAAGCCTTGGTGATGTGCGGCAGCCAGGTGCCTTCGAACGTTTCCCGAAGGACCCGCTTCACGGCCGGGATATCGCTTGCCTGTGCCGCGCGCACGCTGATCTGGCCCTCTGCCATGTCCATCTCCACCTGGTTGGGGTGCTGACTAGCAGAGGGCGTCGAAGATGGCTTTCAGCCACCTTCGACAGGCATGGGTCCAGATGTCGGACGGCCCGTGGGGTCAGACGTATCTGTTGACGATGTTTTCGAGCAGCTCCTGGCGTCCGGACCTTGGCTGCGGCTCGATCTTCTTCTTCACGACGCGTTCAGCGATCTCTTCCAGCGTGCGCTTGCCCGACAGCATCGCCTTGCCCTCGGCCGTGTTCCAGCCGGCATAGCGCTCGGCCAGCGGCGCCGACAGCGCCTTGTCCTCCACCATGCGCGCGGCTGCCTTCAGGCCCCGTGCGCAGGAATCCATGCCGCCGATATGGCCGATCAACAGATCCTGCGGATCGAGCGACTGGCGACGCAGCTTGGCGTCGAAATTGGTGCCGCCCGTCTTGAAGCCGCCGGCCTGCAGGACCTGGTAGTAGGCCAGCGCCATTTCCGGCACGTTGTTGGGGAACTGGTCGGTGTCCCAGCCCGACTGGTAGTCGTTGCGGTTCATGTCGATGGAACCGAAGATGCCCAGCGCATTGGCCAGCGCAAGCTCGTGCTCGAAGGAATGGCCGGCCAGGATCGCGTGGCCCTGCTCGATGTTGACCTTGACTTCCTTCTCCAGGCCAAAACGCTTGAGGAAGCCGTAGACGGTCGCGACATCATAGTCGTACTGGTGCTTGGTCGGCTCCTGCGGCTTCGGCTCGATCAGGATCGTGCCCTTGAAGCCGATCTTGTGCTTGTAGTCGACCACGAGGTTGAGGAAGCGGCCGGCCTGTTCCTGCTCGCGGGCAAGGTCGGTGTTGAGCAGCGTCTCATAGCCCTCGCGCCCGCCCCACAATACGTAGTTCTCGCCCTTCAGCCGTTTGGTCACGTCGATGCAGTGCTTCACCGTCGCCGCCGCATAGGCGAACACATCCGGATCCGGATTGGTGGCCGCTCCCGACATGAAGCGGCGATTGGAGAACAGGTTGGCGGTACCCCACAGCAATTTGACGCCGGTCTGCTTCATCTTGCCGGCAAAATAGTCGGCGATCTCGTCGAGCCGATCGGCACTCTCGGAGAAATCCTTGCCCTCGGGCCGGACATCGGCGTCGTGGAAGCAGAAATAGGGCGCGCCGAGCAGCGAGAACATCTCGAAGGCGACATCGGCCTTCAGCTTTGCCAGCTCCATCGTGTCGGTGCCACCGGCCTTGGGGAACCACGGCCGGTCGAAAGTCTGGCCGCCGAACGGATCGCCGCCCGGCCAGGCGAAGGAGTGCCAGTAGGCGACGGCAAAGCGCAGATGATCCTCCAGCCGCTTGCCCGCCACGACCTCATCGGGATTGTAGAAGCGATAGGCCAGCGGATTGGTCGAATCCGGGCCCTCGTACTTGATCTTGCCAATGTCTCCGAAAAATCCGCTGCTCATGATTTCTGTCCTCTCGAATAGTTCACCTGATTACCTCAGGCGTAATTGGTTTCGTTCTTCTGCTGGTCGAAAAGGTTCGTGTCAAAGCCACTCAACTGAAGGAGATAGACCATGACCGACCTCAACAAGATCGCCGAAGGCTACATCATCGCCTGGAACGAAAGCGATGCGGACCGTCGCGCAGCCCTGCTGAAGGCTGTTTTCACCGAAGACGTCAGCTACCGCGATCCGATCATGCAGGGCGACGGCCATGAAGGCATCGCGGCGCTCATCGGTGGCGTGCAGCAGCAGTTTGCCGGCTTCCGGTTCTCGCTGAAGGGAACGTCGGACGGCTATGCCGACAAGATCCGCTTCTCGTGGAATCTCGGGCCTGAGGGAACCGACTCCATCATCGAGGGCACCGATATCGGCATCATCGAAAACGGCCGTCTGAAGAGCGTCACCGGCTTCCTCGACAAGGTGCCGGCGCAGTGAGGTTTTCGGGGTAAGGTGGGTGTGAAGCACCCCCCTCTGGCCTGCCGACCATCTCCCCCTCAAGGGGGGAGATTGGCTGGCTTTTCTACCTTCGCCAGACCCCAACCTCTCAAGACCGGCATAGCCGTTGACGCTGCTGATCTCCCCCCTTGAGGGGGAGATGGCCGGCAGGCCAGAGGGGGGTAAACCCACGCTCACGCCGTGGCGCCCTTGATCGCCGGGTATAGCGCCCGGTAGCGCTGATAGGCATCCGCATAGGCGCCGCCAAGGGCGGCATCCGGGTCGATCGTGGCGTCCGTCGCCGGCGCCGTGCAGACGCCGAGAGGATCAGCACCCGTCGCCGCGATCAGGCCAAGCCTGGCCGCACCGAAGGCGGCGCCGAAATCACCATCGGCCGGAATGTCGACAGGTATTTGCAGGGCGGTGGCGATGGCCTTCAGCCAGTAGCGCGAGCGCGAGCCGCCGCCAATCGCCGTCACCCGCGTCAACGTGGTCCCGGCCTTGGCCAGGGCTTCGAGGCTGTCCCGGAAGGCGAAGGCCACGCCCTCAAGCACGGCCTGTGTCAGCACGGCGCGGCTGGATTCATGTCCAAGCCCGGTAAACGCGCCGCGAATGGCAGAATCATTGTAGGGCGTGCGCTCGCCCGACAGATAGGGCAGGAAGGATACGCCGGTGGGCGCCCGCAGTGTGTCGCCGAGTTCGGCGGTCAGTTCACCCGCGCCCTTGCCGGTGATTTCCGAAAGCCAGTTGAGCGAATCGGTCGCCGACAGGATGACGCCCATCTGGTGCCAGGTATCGGGCAAGGCATGGCAGAATGTGTGGACAGCACTTGCCGGGTTGGGCAGGTAGGAGGCGTTGGCGGCAAACAGCACGCCTGATGTGCCGAGCGAAACGAAGGCATGGCCGGCGCCCACCGTGCCCATGCCGCAGGCCGAGGCTGCATTGTCGCCGGCGCCGCCGGCGATCGGAATGCCTGCCTGCATGCCCCATTTCGACGCCAACTCGGCGCGCAGCGCGCCGGCCTTGTCCGTGCCTTCGACCAGCGACGGCATGTGCTTTTCATCAAGCGATGTCGCGGCAAGCAGGTCTGACGACCAGCTGCGTTTGCCGACATCGAGCCAGGACGTGCCGGCTGAATCCGACATTTCCGAAATATGCTCGCCGGAGAGCCAGAGCCGCAGGAAATCCTTCGGCAGCAGGACCTTTGCCACCCTGGTGAAGACAGCGGGCTCATTGTTCTTCACCCAGGCCAGTTTCGGCGCGGTGAAGCCAGGAAAAACGATGTTGCCGGTGAGCTTGCGGAAACGTGGGTCGGCATCGAGCGCGGCGGCTTCCGCGTGGCTGCGCGTGTCGTTCCACAGGATGCACGGGCGCAGCACCTTGTCGCCGGCGTCAAGCAGCGTGGCGCCGTGCATCTGGCCGGACAGGCCAATGCCCTTGACCGCCGCGAGTTGTCCTGGATGGGATGATTTGAGCTCGGCAATCGCGTCTTCGCAGGCGCGGATCCAGTGATCGGGATTTTGTTCCGACCAGCCAGGATGCGGCCGTGAAACGTCAAGCGAGCCGTGGCCGGAACCGATGACGCTCTGGCGGGCATCAATAAGCAGCGCCTTGACACCTGACGTGCCCAGATCGAGGCCGAGATACATGCATTTCCTCCCATTGCCCAATTTTTTCGGATCTCGAAAAAATCTGGCTTGGCCAGTTTTTAAGACAAGATACGTCGCAGGTCAATTCTCTGACAAATCGGCCGCGCGTCGCGAAAACAGAACCGACAATGGGCTGTCTGGCCGCGCCAATGCGCGTTCAGCGGCAAGCGCGCTCGCCAGGGCCCTGTCGCCCGACCGCAATGCCGCTTCCATCAATGTCAGGTCGATGACGTCGCGCTGCGCGTGGCTGCCACCGAAGCGATGGGCGATTGCCCGGATCGGCCTGATCCGCCGCACCGTCTCCTGGTAGTCGCCGCTTCCGAATGCCTTGATGGCCAGGGTGAGGGGATGGCCGACATCCCGGGTGAACGCGGCGTTGTCGTCGCCGCCCAGCATGGCTTCGTGCTGCGCCTGAAGAAGGGTTTGAGCCAGCGCTTCGAGCCCCGCGCCGACAAAGGCCATCATCGCGTGGGCATCATTGAAGGCGTAGTTGCCGGCGCTGGCCTTCGGCGCCCAATTGGCGGCAAGCGTTGCCCAGCGGTCGCCGACATCGACGCCGCCGAGCTGCAGCCGCCACAGGATTGCCGAGGCATCGACCATGTTGAGCGCCAGCGTCGAACGCTTGCCGTATATCGGGCCGTCATAGAGCGCCAGCGCCTCGTCGACCTCGCCGAGATCGTAGTGGAAAAGCGCCAGGTGCCACCAATTGTGCACTTGCAGGAAGCTTTCCTGCGTCCATGCGTCGGGATTGGCGCGCATCCAGGCAATGCCGTCCCTTTGCCGGCTTTGCATTTCCATGACGTGCGCCACTGCATGCTGCGCCCAGCCGTCGCGCGGCTCGATCTCGATCGCGGTCCGGCCGAACTTTTCGGCGCGGGCATAGTCGCCCATTTCCTCCAGCCCGAAGGCCTGCATGCCGAGAATGGCGTGGTAGCCGGGCATGCCGTTTTGCCATGACGGCAATGCGCGGCCGATGCGGTCGCGCAGCATGCGGGCATCGCCGGTGAAGAAATCGATCTGGTGCCCCACCTGCAGCGCCAGCGCGTCGAGCGGGTGCTCGATGGTGATATCCTCGAGAAGGCGGGACGCCTCGTGCCAATGCCCTTTGGCGAGATGTCCGAGCGCGGCGACATGCGCCCGCTCATGCGTCGAAGCGGCCAGGGGGAGCGCTGCCGCGTGGCACGCGGCGGTTACGACCATCGCATCGCGCTCCGTGGCGAGCCCGAACAGATAGCCCTTCAGCACATGCGCCATGACGAACCCCGGCGCATCGGCAATGGCGTGGTCGACGGAACCGACGGGGTCGCCGACGAAACATTGCAACTCGTGGAGAGCCTGGCCGTACGAGGACAGGCTGGTTTGCGTCGCGCCCGAGAACACCGGAGGAAATGCACTCCTGATCGTCATGCCATGCCCTTCGACTGCCCATTCATATCCGGGCCACGACTATAGGGCAGGGGCGGTCGGAGCGGCAAACAGGATCTGGACCAGCCACCATGCAGGTCTATCCAGTCTTCTTCGCAGTGTATCAACCATAAGTTTGTGATTAGGCTTTGTAAAACGAGGCGAATTATGACTTCATTGCGGCAGAGGGTGGGGAGCTTGTAATCGCGACTGCGAGGAACGCGATGCGGCAATCTGAAGATCGGCTTCCAAATGGCGGTTTGGAAGAAGTTGCTAATGTAGTTGTTTCAAGGCGAGGGAAGATACGATCGTTTAATCCTTGGGTCTCTGTCCTTCTCGCCTCCACGGCGCTGGTTTTGCTGCCCAATTCCGCGACCCTGGCGGCCTGCGTGCTGAGCCCGACGGCCGGAAATGACACGTT
Organism: Mesorhizobium shangrilense; assembly: GCF_040537815.1. Classification (NCBI taxonomy): domain Bacteria; kingdom Pseudomonadati; phylum Pseudomonadota; class Alphaproteobacteria; order Hyphomicrobiales; family Phyllobacteriaceae; genus Mesorhizobium; species Mesorhizobium shangrilense. The sequence continues at coordinate 4,329,681 of NZ_JBEWSZ010000001.1, read as the reverse complement.
CACCTGCGACAGTGGCGATTCAGGCGGCAGTCTCACCGATACGAGCGGTAACAACACACTGACATTTCCTGCTGGTGGCACCGGAACGTTGAGCGGCAACGTCACCTTCGGCAGCGGCTCCGACCACATCGATATGCAATCCGGCACCATCACCGGCGCCGTCGACCAGGGCGGTGGGAACGACTTCTTTGTCATCGGCGCGGGCACGGTTGCCGGCAATGTCCAGCAGGGCGCTGGCATCGACGATTTCAGGATGACCGGCGGCCAGATCGGCTCGCTCAACCAGGGTGACGGCCTCGATACCTTCTTCATGTCGGGCGGGCGCATCGTCGATTTCTTCGACGATGGCGACTATGCTGTCATGACCGGCGGCCGCATTGGTCGCGTCAACATGAAGCTCGACAAGAACTACTTCAACATGTCGGGCGGCACGATCGACCGCAATCTCGTCACCGGTTTCGATGACGACACGATCATCCTCTCGGGCGGCACCATTGGCGGCAACATCAGCGTCAGCGGCGGCAATGACAGCGTCACGGTGACCGGCGGCACGGTTGGTGGCGATGTGCTGATGAGTTTCGGCACCGACACATTCGTCTGGAACGGCGGCGGCATCATCTACGGCACGGTTGACCTCGGCCCCGACAACGACACCGCCAGGCTCAGCAACCTTACCAACGCCAATCTGGGCGGCACTGTTGCAATAACCGGCGGCCTTGGCACCGACACGCTGACCTTCGACAATGTCAAGCTGGACCGGATCAGCCGGGTCCAGAACTGGGAAAGCATCAACGCCACCAATGACACCGAACTGACGCTGGACGGCAATCTGGTGCTCGGCGACAGCGGCACGGGCACAGGCGCGCTCAAGGTCGATGCATCGAGCACGCTGTTCGGCGGCGGCTTCAACGCGTCGATCCAGGCCTTTACAGCTGGCCAGCTGACGACGGTCACCAATGCCGGCCGCATCGACCTGACCAATGGCGGCACCGGCGCCACGGATCGGCTGACGATTTCCGGCAACTATGTCGGGATGGGCGGCCTGCTTCTCGTCCAGACAGTGCTCGGCAACGATTCCTCCGCCTCGGACAGGCTGGTGCTGTCGGGCGGAACAGCATCCGGCTCGACTGGCATCTCCGTCGTCAATGTCGGTGGTGCCGGCGCGTCGACGACGCAGGACGGCATCATGGTCGTCCAGGCCATCAACGGCGCCACGTCCGGCGCCACGACATTCGCGCTCGATGCGCCGGTCGCCGCCGGCGCCTTTGAATATTACCTTTTCAAGGGCGGCGTCAGCGACGGCAGCGCGGAGAACTGGTACCTGCGCTCGACGCTGACGACGCCGGCCCCGCCGGCTCCGGCGCCGCCGCCGCTCGAGCCGACAGCGCCTTTGACGCCCGTGCCGCCGGAAACCGCGCCGCCGCCGCCACCGTCGACATTGCCATCGACACCGCTTCCGACCGATGGCGACATCAACAATCCGCCGGTCGACCCCACAGCGCCGGTACAGGCCGGCGATCCGGTGCCGCAAGGGCCACCGCCACCTCCGCCGGCTCCCCCGGCGGACCCGCCACCGCCACCGCCGACGCCGCCAACGGCTGGCCCCGATCTTCCCGTCCCGACGCTGCCAGGCCCGCCGCCCGTCCAGCCGGCACCGCCGACGCCCGGCGCGACCGCGGTGTTAGCAGCCGAGATCCCGCTCTACCGCATCGAGGTGCCCGTCTATTCCGCGGTGCCGCCGGTGGCCGAGCATCTGGCGATGACGACGCTCGGCACCTTCCATGAGCGGCGCGGCGAGCAGAGCCTGCTGTCGAACACCGAATTGTCGCCGGTCTGGGGACGCATTTTCGGGCAGGACGCCAAGATGAACTGGTCAGGCACGGTCTCGCCGTCCTTTGACGGCACGCTGTTGGGCTTCCAGACAGGGTTCGACGCATTTGGCAGGGAAACCGCGTCGGGTGTGGTCGACCGTGCCGGCCTGTTCATCGCCTATGGCAGCATGAACGGCGACGTGCATGGCCAGGCGCTGGGATGGAACAATCTGTCGGTGGGGAGCATCGACCTCAGCGGCACCAGCGTCGGCGGTTACTGGACCCGCATCGGCCCGACCGGCTGGTATCTGGACGGTGTCGTCATGGGTACCTTCTTCAGCGGCAACGCGAGCTCATCGCGCGACATCGGCATCGATGTCAGTGGAACGGGCATCACGGCGTCGCTGGAAGGCGGCTATCCCGTTGCGCTGGCGCAGGGCTGGACCCTCGAACCGCAGGCGCAACTGGTCTGGCAGCATCTGTCGCTCGACGATGCCAGGGATCGGTTCTCGTCGGTTTCCTTCAATCTCGACGATAGCGTGACCGGCAGGCTGGGCCTCAGGCTGCAAGGCGAAGCGACCATGAATGGCATCGCCCTGCAGCCCTACCTGAAAGCCAATCTGTGGCACGATTTCGGCGGTACCGACCGCGTTACATTCGATACAACCGATATCTCGACCGAGGGCAGGTCAACCTCGTTCGAGTTCGGCGGCGGCATGATCGCCAAGGTAACCGACAAGGTCAGCGTCTTCGCCACCGGCGACTACACCACCAATCTCGGCGGCGACAGGCGACGCATCCTCGAAGGCAATCTGGGCTTCAGCGTCAAATGGTGAGGCGGGGTCCTGATACCAGGATAATGCCGGTTTGCGATGGCAGTTTTCGCGATGACACCCAAGGTTGGTGCCGCCCCTCATCGCCCTGCCGGGCACTCCTCCCCGTATAGTGACAGGGAGAAGGGGACTGGCCGCAACCTCGGCACGACTTCTGCAACGTTGGTGATTGGCGAAATCGTAGACGACAGCGTCCCTCTCCCCGTCACTATACGGGGAGAGGGTGCCGGCAGGCAGGTGAGGGGCAGCCCCCACGTTTCATAAACCTAACCTCAATTCCCCGAACGCATCGCCACCGTGGCGATGCCGGCGCCGACCAGCAGCGAGCCGCCGGTGCGGTTGAAGATGCGGATCGCCTTGGGGTTGCGCACGACATTGCGGGCGCGCGCCGCGACCAGCGCGTAGCCGAAGGCATTGGCGAAGGCGAGCGCCAGGAAGGTCGTCTCGAAGATCGCCATCTGCGTCCAGAAATTGGCGTGCCGGTCGAGGAATTGCGGCAGGAAGGCGACGAAGAAGGTGATGCTCTTGGGGTTGAGCGCCGTCACCAGCCAGGCATGCGCCATCATCTTCGCGGAGGATACCGCATCGGTGCGCGGTTCGGCCTTGAGCGTGCCACCGGCACGAAACAGTTTTATGCCGAGATAGATCAGATAGCCGGCGCCGATCAGCTTCAGCACCGTGAACACGGTGGCCGAGGCGGCCAGCAACGCACCGATGCCCAGCATCGACAATGTCATCGCGGTGAAGTCGCCGAGCGCCACGCCGACAGCCATTGGCAGCGCGGTGCGCCAGCCCTGGCCCAACGCATAGGACACCACCAGCAGAATGGTCGGGCCTGGAATGATGAGAAGGATCGTCGACGCGGCGGCGAAAGCGGCCCAGTTTTCGAAGGACATGTCTGTCTCCCTAGGGTTAAAGAAAAGGATAAATCCTCGGGCCCGGGAGAATGTAAAGAGGCGAAAGTATTAATTTCGCCAAGGCGAGGTCGGCGTCAGTTCACGCCGCTGATCGCGCCCACCATATCGGCCAGGCTGACATTGGCACCGAGAACCACGGCGGCGGCGATGATGGCAGCCGCAAAAAGCTTGATGTCTGTCATTAACGTCTTGCACATGATTTCCCCTCGATCGCGGTCCGAGGGGTAGGGCTTGCCCGCGCCGGGATTATGACCTGACGGAGGTCATTTTGTGCGGGATGAGTCGTTCGACGGGCGGATTGCTCGGTCAGAGCCCATGCTCATCCGCGCGAATGCAGGAAACGCAAGGCCTTCACCCTTTATCAACCATGATTGTTGAAAATGCCCGATATCCGGCCGGACCGTGCTTCCCGCCGATAGCGTAGGGTTTGGTATATGCGTGAGTTGCCGCAAGGTCTGACGCCGCCGCGAAACGGCGACGCAATCGAAACCGAAAATCGCCTTTCCCGCCGCGCCGTCCTGTCCGGGGCCGGTGCATTCGCCCTGCTCGGCGTCGCCGGCTGCTCGACTTCGGGCGGAGGCGGTGGTCTGTCAGCGCTGCAGCTAGACGACACCGTCACCGGTTCCGTGCGGCCCATGCGCCCGAGCATCAGCGTCGACAAGCACGTCACCAGCCCCGACCTCATGTATGCCGCCATGACCGATGGCGGCTTCAACGTGCCCGAGGTGCCCTATCTCAAGGTCAAGCCGGAGTTCCGCCGCCAGATCGTCGTCGATCCGACCGGCGAGCAGCCCGGCACCATCGTCGTCCATCTTCAGGAGCGCATGCTTTATCTGGTGCAGCCCGGCGGTGACGCGATCCGCTACGGCGTCGGCATCGGCAAGGACGGCTTCCGCTGGTCCGGCCGCGCCAACATCCAGTACGGCAGGGAATGGCCGACCTGGACGCCGCCGCCGGAAATGATCGCACGCAAGCCGGAACTGGTGAAGTGGCAGGGCGGCCAGCCCGGGGGCCTGACCAATCCGCTCGGCGCGCGTGCGCTCTACATCTACCAGAACGGCAAGGACACGGGTTATCGCATCCACGGTTCGCCCGAATGGTGGAGCATCGGCCAGGCCATGTCGTCAGGCTGCGTGCGCCTGATCAACCAGGACATCATCGACCTCTACAGCCGCGTGTCCAAGAAGAACCCGGTCGTCGTCATGTGACCTGCTGGCCGCCGCGTGCGGCGGCCCTATCTTTTTGTTTGAGCATGAACTTTTTCGCGAAAACCGGTTCCGGGTTTTCGCGATCATGCTCTCGTTTCTCCCGTTGCGCGATGGCGCAAGACAGGCGAATGTGGCGGGAAACCCACCGCCCGGGAGGCCTGAACAATGTCCGGAACTTTTGTCATCGCGCAAGGCGGCGGCCCGACCGCCGTCATCAACCAGACCGTGGTGGGGGCGGCACTGGAGGTGCGCAAGCGGCATCCCGGCGCCAAGGTTCTGGGATCCCTGCACGGTGTGCGCGGCATCCGTGACGGCAACTATGTCGATCTCTCCGCCGTCCCCGAGGATCGCCTGCGGTTGATCGCCGGGACGCCGAGCGCAGCCCTCGGCTCGACGCGCGACAAGCCGGACGCCGCCTATTGCGAACTCGTCCTCGCCGGCCTCAAGAAGGTCGGCGCCGACGCCTTCATCTATATCGGCGGCAACGACACGTCGGGCACGCAGCAGATCCTGACCGACGCCGCCGGCGGCAAGATCGCCTTCGTCCATGCGCCCAAGACCATCGACAACGATCTCGAGGAAAACGACCATACGCCGGGCTTCATGTCGGCGGCCGAATTCGTCGCCGGCGCCTTCCTGTCCGTCGATCTCGATTTCCGCGCTCTGCCGGGCATCTATGTCGGCATCGTCATGGGCCGCCACGCCGGCTTCCTGACGGCGGCCGCCGCCGCATGGCAGCTCGACCGCGACAGCGGCCCGCATCTGATCTACGTGCCGGAGCGTCCGTTTTCTCCCTCCGGCTTCATCGACGATGTCCGCGCCACGATGGACCGTCACAAGCGTTGCATCGTCGCCGTCTCGGAAGGCGTCAGCACCGCCGATGGCAAGGCACTTGTCGAGAGCCTGGTGCCGCCTGAGAAGCTGGAACGCGACCAGCACGGCAATTTGAAACTGTCGGGCAGCGATCTGCCGGCCGCACTGGAGCGTGCGCTGGCCGAGGGCCTGCCGGGCAAGCGCGCACGCGTCGATGCGCTCGGCTACATGCCGCGCGGCAATGTCGGCGCCATCGGTGCTGTCGACGCGCAGGAAGCCTTCGATGCCGGCGCCTTTGCCATCACCGTCGCGGAACAGGGCGGCGGCTCGGTGGCGCTGCAATATGACGGCACGAAAACGGTGTTGAAGAAAGTGCCGCTCGAGAATGTAGCCGGCAAGACACGTCACATGCCCGATGATTTCATGAAGCCGGACGTCCATCAGCTGTCCGATACCGGCAGGGCCTATTTCAAGCGGCTGGTGCCTGAAAAATACAAGGTCGGAAAGCCGTTCGTCTGATGGACTGGTTCAGCAAGAGCAGCGTCGACGACAGGACGACGATGCTGACCGAGCCATTCGTGCATGAATACGTGCGCGCCAATATCTGGCATCTGCGCGGCCGCGACGTCGACCTGCTGGTCGACACCGGCATGGGCATCTGCCCGCTGGCACCCGAGATCGAGACGCCAGCAGGCAAGCCGCTGCTGGTCGTCGCCACCCACATCCATCTCGACCATGTCGGCTCGCTGCATGAATTCCCGCTGCGCGCCGGACCACGGCAAAGCGCTGGTCAATTCGACAGCATGGATGATGCCGTGACCTATGCCTACATGTTCCATGATCTCGAAGGTGCCGTCTCGAAACTGCCGGCGCCGGGCTGGAAGGCAGCCGACTATGTGATTCCGCCCGCGCCGCTGACGCGCATCCTCGACGAAGGCGACGTGATCGATCTCGGCGACCGGCAATTCCGCGTGCTGCATCTGCCCGGTCATTCCCCGGATTCGATCGCTCTGTTCGACGAGGCCGACGGGCTGTTCTTCAGCGGTGACGCCATCTACGACGACACGCTGATCGACAGCTTGCCGGATTCCGACCGGGCCGCCTATCGCCGCACGATGCAGCGGCTGCTCGACCTGCCGATCCGCATCGGCCATGGCGGCCACGGCCCAAGCTTCGACGGCAAACGAATGCGCGAGATCGCGGCCAGCTATTTGCGCAAAACCGGCGAGGACGACGCCTAGCGGCAGAACCGCTCCCCGGCATGGCTGCCACTGCGATGTCAGGAGTGGTCGGCAGAATGGCCGGCGCATGGTGGCCATGGGCGTTTGACATCTGTATAAGCGCCGCTCCCGAAAAGAGCCTTGCCATGTCCATTGTATCCGGTTCCAAACGCCAGGCGGCCATCGCCTTCATCTTCGTCACCGCGGTGCTCGACATCGTGGCGATGGGCATCATCATCCCGGTGCTGCCGTCGCTGATCGAGGAGTTCGCCGGCTCGAATGCCAATGCCGGCTGGATCAACGGGGTGTTCGTGGCGCTGTGGGCCGGCATGCAGTTCGTCGCCTCGCCGGTCATCGGCTCGCTGTCCGACAAATATGGCAGGCGGCCGGTGATCTTGTTGTCGACCATCGGCCTTTCGGCCGACTATGTGTTGATGGCGCTGGCGCCGAACCTTTGGTGGCTGGCGCTCGGCCGCATCGTTGCCGGCATCACCTCTTCCAGCTTCACCACGGTGTTCGCCTACATGGCTGACATCACGCCGCCGGAAGGACGTGCCAAGGCCTATGGCATGATCGGCGCGGCCTTCAGCGCCGGTTTCGTCGCGGGGCCGCTGCTTGGTGGCTTTCTCGGCGAAATCTCGCCGCGCGCGCCGTTCTGGGTCGCCGCCGGCATGAGCGGCCTCGCTTTCCTCTATGGATTACTCGTCCTGCCGGAATCGCTGGCGCCCGAAAAGCGCATGGCGTTTTCTTGGCGCCGCGCCAATCCGTTCGGCGCCATGGTGCTGCTGCGCTCGCATCCGGAGCTTTCGGGCCTCGCCGCTGTCACCTTCCTTCTGCACTTTGCCCATCACGTCTTTTCGGCGGTGTTCGTTCTCTACGCCGCCTATCGTTACAACTGGCATGCCTGGGAAGTCGGCGTCTTGCTGGCCATGGTCGGCGTGCTCGACATGATCGTGCAGGGGCTGCTGGTGAGCCGGGTGGTCAAGCGCTTCGGCGATCGCGCCACCATGGTCTTCGGCCTGTTCGGCGGCGCCATCGGCATTGCGCTGATGGGTCTGGCGCCGACGGGCCTCATGTTCACGCTTGCCATGCTGCCGAACGCGCTGTGGGGCCTCGCCATGCCAACCCTGCAGTCGCTGATGACGCAGCATGTTTCCGAATCCGAGCAAGGCCAGTTGCAGGGTGCCACGATGAGCGTGGCAAGCATCGCTGGCGTTGCCTCACCGCTGTTCTTCGGCGCGGTCTATGCCTTTTCCATCAGTGAGGATTCGCCGCTGCCCTATCCCGGCCTGTCCTTCCTGATCGCGTCGCTGGTGCTGCTTTCAGCGGCGCTGCTCGGCTGGTCGGTTGCGCGCACCGCCAATAGGGCCGAGGCGCAGGAACAGGCATCGTAGCTGCAGGTTTTGTTTTCGTCTGGAAGGCTCCGGTGTTCTGGCTATGTCGACGGTTGCGTTGCTGTAGATCTCGTGTATCGCAAAGTTGTGGCTGGCGATTAAGAAAATATAATTTTCAGACCAATCAAATTCGTCTGGTGCAGCGTGAACATCGACTGCGATTTTGTCCCGTTGCCCTGCGCTGGCGTTCAAGCGTCGATCAGTTAAACGTGAACTTCAGCTTTTCGGGATGAACAGGAGCCCGGTTGCGGTCCACCAGAAAAGAATTAAATCTTTGTAACATGGCTTGAAGGCCTAATTCTCGCCCACCCGCGCACTAGATTCAAATTCGTCGACCCCATCGGTTGCCGCGAAAAGCGAGACCGGCAACCCCGAGCGTCGACAGCCGAATGGGCGATTCCGGAAGGGATATGCCACGGCGCCCAACCCGTTTCTCGCTCGGACAACGACCATGTCATCTCTTAACATTCTACGCAGACATCGCGTCGCCGCATTGTTGGGCGCCGCGCTGATCGTAAGCCCCTTGGCTGTCTCGGCTCTCAGGGCCACCAATCATGCCCAGGCCGCGACAATGACACCTGTCGCCGGCGTGGCGGCTCCCAACGGCTCGTTCGCGCCCATCGTGGCGACCGATAAGCCGGCGGTGGTGACGGTCACCGCCCTCATGAAGGCTCAGCCTTCCGACACGAGCGACGACACGCCGTCCAACGGCAACCCGTTTGACCAATATTTCCACCAGTTCTTTGGTGATCAAGGGCGCCGGTCGCCCAAAACGCCGCCGCAGGAGCAGGCGCAGCGCGCCGAGGCCCTCGGTTCGGGCTTCATCGTTGCCGCTGACGGCACCATTGTCACCAACAACCACGTCGTCGACGGCGCGGTATCGATCAAGGTCACGCTCGACGACGGCACCGAGCTCCCCGCCACACTGGTCGGTCGCGATGCCAAGAATGACCTCGCGGTCCTCAAGATCAAGGCCGACAAGCCTCTGCCAACCGTCAAATGGGGTGATTCCGACAAGCTGATGACGGGCGACCAGGTGCTCGCCATCGGCAATCCTTTCGGCATCGGCACCACCGTCACCGCCGGCATCGTTTCGGCGCGTGGCCGCGATCTGCACAGCGGCCCGTTTGACGACTTCATCCAGATCGACGCGCCGATCAATCACGGCAATTCCGGTGGTCCGCTGGTGGATGTGAACGGCGATGTCGTCGGCGTCAACACGGCGATCTATTCGCCGAATGGCGGCAGCGTCGGTGTCGGCTTCGCCATCCCGTCCGACCAGGCGCAGAAGGTGGTCGCCAAGCTGATGAAGGACGGCTCGATCCAGTATGGCTACCTGGGTGTCCAGATTCAGCCTGTGACACCCGACGTGGCCAGTGCGATCGGGCTCGATCATTCCAGCGGCGCCCTGGTTTCCCAGGTCAATGACGGCTCGCCTGCCGCCAAGGCCGGCGTGGAGACTGGTGACGTCATCACCAGCTTTGCCGGTCAGGAGATAAAGGACCCCAAGGACCTGTCGCGTGCCGTGGCTGACGTCTCGCCCGGTGCCAAGGAAACGCTCGACATCTGGCGCAACGGCAAGGACATGGCGATTTCCGTCGATGTCGGCAGCAACGGAGATGACGTCAAGACCGCTTCGCTGGACGATTCCGGCACGCCATCGGTCGAGCAGGGGCTTCGGTCTCCCGCCATCGGCCTTGGCTTAATGGACATCACACCCGACATCCGCCAGGCGATGAACCTCCCGGTCAATCAACACGGCGCCATCGTCGCGGCCGTCAATCCCGACAAGACCGCATCGGCCGCGGGCATCCAGACCGGCGACATCATCATCGCCGTCAATCAGGCCCCGGTGAAGACCGCCCGGCAAGTGACCCAGGCGATCGCGCAGGCCGGCAAATCCGGCAAGAAGTCGGTGCTGTTGCTGGTGGAGCGTGGCGGCGCGCAGATATTCGTCGCGGTGCCTTTCGCCAATGGCTGATGCCAGGCGCTGATGCAACCCGGACCGGGGCAAGCCTGCCAATCCCTTGGCAGGCTTGCCCCGGTCCGGGCCGACGAATCTTGTTGCCTGCCATCGCATCTTCGAGAACACTGCCGAAGGCCGTAGGACGGCCGAAGCAAACGGAGTGTCTCGATGATCACCCGCGGCTTTTCCGGACGGCGGCCTCCCACCGGCAACGATGGGCGCATCCCGCCCGGACAGTATCTCGAACAGGGCTTTCCGGTCCTGTCGGCCGGGCCAACGCCGCGCGTGCGTACGCAGGACTGGTCGTTCACGCTGAAACACGGCCCCCGGCCGATCAAGAAATGGAACTGGGCGGAGTTCAATGCCTTGCCCCTGAGCAAGATGACGCGCGACATCCATTGCGTTACCGCCTGGACGAAGTTCGACACGCCGTGGCAGGGCGTGCTGGTCGACGACATTCTGGGCGATGCCGGGATCGAGCCGCCAACCGCCTTCACGCTGGCACTTTCCTTCGACGGCTATTCCACCAATGTGCCGACAAAGGATCTCGTGGCCGGCAAGGCGATGGTGGCGTTGTTCTATGAAGGCAAGCCGATCACGCCAGACCATGGCGGACCCGCACGGCTGCTCGTTCCACATCTCTATTTCTGGAAATCGGCCAAATGGGTGAACGGGCTGCAGTTCACCCAACGCGATGAGCCGGGCTTCTGGGAATTGCGCGGGTACCACATTTACGGGGATCCCTGGCGCGAGCAGCGCTATACGAGCGACCCATGAGCGGCGAACTGGCCGCGCAATCGCCCTGGCAGACAGCCACCATCACCGGCATCCGCAAGCGCACGCCACGCGTCACCAGCTTCTTCATCCAGCCGTCGCGTCCCTTCACCTATCGCGCCGGGCAGCATGTCGATGTCAGGCTGACGGCGCCGGACGGCTATCAGGCGCGCCGTTCCTACTCCATTGCATCCGCGCCGGAAGCGGGCAAAGCCATCGAACTGGCCATTGAAAGACTGGACGATGGCGAGGTCTCGCCCTTCTTCCACGATGTCGCGGCGGTGGGCGACGAGATCGAATTGCGCGGACCGCTTGGCGGATATTTCGTCTGGTCCGACAGCGACGGCGGCCCGCTTCTGCTGGTCGGCGGCGGGTCCGGCGTTGTGCCGTTGGCGGCGATGATCCGTCATCGCGCCGCGCGCAAGTCGCCGGTGCCGGTCGCCCTGATGTTTTCCGCCCGTGTCTGGGACGAGGTCATATTTCGCGACGAGTTGATCCGTCTTGATGACCGCATGGATGGCTTTCAACTGGTGCTGACACTGACGCGCGAGGCAGCCCGGCGTCCGTCGGATTACTCGCGACGCATCGACGCCTCAATGGCGGTGCAATCCATGGCGCGGCTTCCCGAGCCGCCGAAACTGGCCTTCGTCTGCGGCTCGAACTCATTTGTGTCGACCGCCGCGCAGGCGCTGATCGACGCCGATGTTCCAGCCGATATCATCCGCACCGAGCGCTATGGCGTCTGACCCTGAAACTCGCCTTTGCCAATCAGGCGGGCGAGAACTTCGCCGACAGCAACTGAAAGGGCAGTGCGCCGTAGGCGGCGACGGTCGCCTCATCGTTCCATTCGCGAAACTGGCGGGCTGGCCTGGCCTCGAGCACGAACGCTTGCCGCGCGCCGTCCAGCGTGACCTTGCCGCGGAAATGCAGCACCCTCTCCTTGCCTGAGCGGCTTATGGCCATCGACCGCAGGCGGGCGACATGGCGGCTGGCGGCATTGATCTCCATTTCGATGCGCCGCCGTACCGGAGGAACGCCGATCCTGACGACGAGGTCCAGCATGACGTCTCCCGTCGTCTCCGGGTGGGGGACGGCTTGCGAAAATACGAACGGCGCCGGCGCTGCCGCCGCTGCATGCCTGATCGATCGGCCGCGCCAGACGATCTCGGGCGTGGATTGCCGCAGCCGGCCCTGTCGGCCATTCCGACCACGCTTGCCAGCGCGATCGGCGGCATCGCGCTGCCTCAGCAATGAGCGTAGCGCCGAGCCGACATATTTTTCGCGATTGTAGACCGGCATGATCACGCTGAGCTTCATCAGCCGTCTCGCATCAGGGGATTTGCCGTGATTGCCCCGTCCGCCCAAGCCACGGTCCCGGCATCAATCATCCCATCATCGACCATGTCACATGAAACGCCAACCGGCGGAATCCCTGAGGTCGAAGATACCCTCGACCATGCGCAGCGATGGATTCGCCTTGCGCCGGCTCATCGATTTGTGGATGGCGCGCAAATACTCGCGAAGCGGAACGTCCCGCGCCTTGGTCATGTTGCCGGGGTGGCGCCTGTAGTAGGTCGCCACGGTATCGGGCATGACGAACCTCGCGCCGCTTTCAAAGATTCGCAGCAAGTAGTCGGTGTCTTCGGCCTGGCTGAACGCCTCGTCGAAGCCACCGGTTCGATCGACCAGCTTCCGGGTGAATATCCCAGCGCTCAAGGAGAGCCCCCGGACGGTCAACGACCGGGTGTTGGCCGCCGGCTCCAGCGCCTCATCATCCATGCTGTCGACCAGCTTGATCAGCGAATAAGTCAGTTCAAGACTGGGATCGGCCTCGAAGCGGCCAAGGTCGGCCTTGAAGCGTCCGGCTGGCGAAATGTCGTCGGAGTCTAGAAACGATATGAACTCGGTTTGCGGAAGTAATTGCCTCAGCCCATGGTTGCGCGCCCTGGCGACACCCTTGTTGGTTTGCTGGAAGAGGCGGATGCATGGTGCCTCGTCCATCATCGCGCGCACCGCCTTGGCCGATCCGTCGGTCGAGCCGTCGTCGATGACGATGATGTCGAGGTCGGCGGCGTCGCGTTGCCTCAGCAGGGATCGCAGGGCAGGGACGACATAACGCTCGCGATTGTAGACCGGCATGATCACGCTGAGCTTCATGAATTGCCTCGCGCCAGGAATTCCGAAATCGTGCTTGCGATCTCCTCGGGCTGTGTCCCAAGAGACAACCGGTAGCACGGCAGAAGGCGCGTCAACTCGCTGAAAAAGCGGAAGCCGCTTTCCCGTTCGCCCGGCATCTGGGCAATGCCAGATGGCGCCAAGGCAATCATGGCATCCTTTCGCGATACCGGCATTATCGAGCTTGCCCCACCCCCGCCGATACTTGGCACCAACAATGCAACAATGTCCAGACGTGCAGGCGTTGTTTGCACCGCGATATTTTCCAGAAGAAACTGATGCTTCCCCTGCCAGTTTAGCGGGCCTTGTGACTTCAACCTGTGCTGCAACCCCAGTCGCCTGAAGCCTTTGGGATCCTGCTTGAGCGTAGCAAACAATGGATAGGCGGCCACGCCGCCGGCTATGTCCGCCAACACATAGTCGTCACCGACACTGTCCAGTCCATTGAGTAATCCGGCGACGACCGTTCCAGATTTCCCGGACCCGCCCGCGCCGGCGAGCAGAATGCCCCTGCCATCGATGCCCAGGGTTCCGGCGTGAGCCAGCCGCATGCCGCGCGCCGCATACTCCCAATGCAGGAAGGCTCGCAGTGGCGCCCCTGGCTCCCAAGGCGGAAAACTGTCGGCTGATCTCATCAACTGGGCGCCGACGCGCCGGCGCGGATCGTAGAACTGCCAGAAATCCAGATCGTAGAAATAGCTGCCGCGCAGCCCGGCATCGGCCAGTTTGCTGGCAAAGGACTGCGGCGTGAAATGCTCATGGCCCCACGCCGCGGGTTCAGGAACGGCGCCGATACCCGGGTGGCCGACGAAAATGCGGCATTCTTCTGATGGGATTTGGCTATCGGGAGCCCGGACAAAGGCGTGCTCGACGGCGTCCGCCAATGGGCCATGGCCCGCATGCACGGTAAGGTTCAGGCCCGGCAGCCGCACCGTGCTGGTGACGGGATAACTGTCGGCGTTGCTCACAGCCATATCGAGCACATGGCGGGCATAGTCCGTCAGGTTTTCGAGGGTGACACGCTGCATGGCCGGCCTATCCCCGTGCCGGCCATGCAGCGTGACGGTGCGCAAGGCATGGGTGCTCACGATGTATGCTTGACCGCCGGCCAGCCCTGAGGCTCTTCGACCTCATGGATCGGGTCGGCGAGATCGTCATGAACCTCGACCCTGATCGGTTCGCGGGTCTGGGCGAGATCGGCAAGACGGTCGGCGGAAACGGGCTGCGCCGGCGTGTCGGCCAGAGGTGCGAGCAGCCCGTATTCGAGCAACCGGGAAATGAAGCCTTCGAGCTCGGCCATGCTTATCGTTGCGCCACCGGCCGATTGGCCAGCCAGGGCTTGGGCGGAAACACCTGACGACAGAGCGTGCCAGATCCTGCTGCCGGAATCGGAGAAGCCAAAATACTTGCCGGTCGACAGATCGAGGACCACGGCCTCGCCGTCGAAAGACTCAAAGACGATATCCTTGCTTGCAACAGCGTAAACATCGCAATGACGCATTCGTCCTGGCCCCGCTCCGCGACGCCCGTCAGTCGCTGCCGACGGACGCGATCACTCCACCCCTCGACAAGGCCTGTAAACAGTCGGTTCCGCCTTGGCGAAACAAAGGCGCCGGCGCGGCGCCGACCATTTTGGGGTCAGTTTGGCCGCTGCCGGATCATGCCTCGATTTCAAGCGCCGACAGCGGCCTGGAGCAGCAGGCGAGAATGAAGCCGTCATCGACCTCGTGGTCGAGAATGCCGCCATTGTGGCTCATCTCGACGTCGCCTGCGACCTTCTTCACCTTGCAGGTTCCGCACAGGCCGAATTCGCAAGCGGCGGGAATCCGGACCCCTGAAGCGCGTGCCGTCTGCAACACTGTCTGGCCGGCGACACATTCGGCATCGACATCCGAAAGCGAGAAGCGGATCGGCACCATGACTTCCACGGCGGCTTCGATGCCTTCCGTGGGCGAAGCGAAGGGAGCCGGTATTTCCTCCACGACAGAAGCGGCGAAGCTCTCCTGATGGTAGTGGTCCATGTCGAAACCCGTGGCTTCCAGCATGCCGCGCACGGCGCGCATGAAAGGATCTGGACCGCAGCAGAAGATCTCGCGCTCGCGAAAGTCGGGCGCCAGCAGCGGCAGACGTATCGCGTCGATCCTGCCCATATGCCCGTACCAGCCTTCGCGGCTCGACCGTTCCTCGATCATGAAGCCGAGCGACAGGCCCGGCATATGGCCGCCAAGCAGCTCCAGCTCCTTGCGGAAGATGATCTCCTCCGGGCGCCGCGCGCAGTTGACGAAGCCGACGTCGGTCCATGGCGCGCAGTCGTTCAGCCAGCGCAGCATCGACATCATCGGCGTCACGCCGGAGCCGGCCGAAATGAACAGATACTTCGCGGCCGGGTGGCTATGCAGCGAAAAGTCGCCTGTCGGGCCATAGGCCTTGACGTGCGTGCCGGGCTTCAGATGGTCGAACATCCAGCGCGTGCCGATGCTGCCCGCCTGCGCCTTCACCGTCACCGCGATCGAGAATGGCCGCGACGGCGAGGACGACAGCGTATAGGTGCGCATCAGCGGGCCGTCGGCTGTCGGCAATTCCAGTGTCACGAACTGTCCTGGCTTGTAGCGGAACCAGGTCTGGTTGTCGGAGCGGAAGGTGAAGGTCTTAACGTCCGGCGCCTCGTCGCTGACGCCGATCACTTCCAGCACCTGAAGCCTGTCGTTCCAGGGCGTCATCTGGTCGAGATGACGATAGAGGCCAAGGTCAGTCATCGCGTTCATCCCTCAAGTCCTTCTTGCACTGCTCATGTCGTGATCCCAAAACCGCGGAGCACTTTTGGGCGACATGAGCTAGGCGACACTGCGCAGCGCCGGCCGGCCGCCTTCGGCAAGGCGCGGCCCGATGAAGTTCGCATACCACTCGACGAACTGGATCACGCCGCCTTCATGCAGCTCTGAATAAGGGCCGGGTTCATAGGCCGGCGACAGGATGCCGAAAGCATTCTCCTCGACGATACGGCGGTCCTGGTCGTTGGTCTCGGTCCAGACATGGGTGAGTTCGTCGAGCTTGTAGTCGACGCCCTCGACCGCATCCTTGTGCACCAGCCACTTCGTCGTCACCGCCGTTTCCGTGGCGCTGATCGGCAACACGCGGAAGGTCACCGCGTGGTCGCCGAGGATATGGTTCCACGTCGTCGGGTAGTGGTAGAGCAGCAGCGAACCGATCCGGTCGGTGGAAACACTGTCGGAAAGGTTCTTCTCCACGGCGCGCTTTCCCGTCATCGTGTAGCTGACGGCATCGCGCAGCAGCGGCGCGCGGGTGGCGCGGTACTGCCCGGCCGGATCGATGCGGAACCTGCTGGGCAAGCCCGCCGCCTCGCACTTCGCCCAATGCGCCAGCATTTCCGGATCGCTGTCGGCGCCCTGCACGCCGGTCACGGTCGGCGCCTCCGGGAACGTCTTGCACAGTTCCGGATGGTTGCCGGCGCAATGATAGCACTCGCGGTTGTTCTCCCAGACGAGCTTCCAGTTGCCCTTCTCGATGATCGTGCTCTCGAAGGCGACCTTTGCCTCGCGCAGCCGGTGCGGCAGAAGATAGGGTTCGATCATGGCGCGCATGGGCGCGAAATCGGCGGGTTCCTTGGCCAGGCAGATGAAGATGTAACCGCCGACGCTTTCGCAGGCGACCGGCTTCAGGCCGAACTGGCTCTTGTCGAAGCTGTCAGCCATCTGTCTTGCGAACAGAAGCCGGCCATCCAGCTCATAGGTCCATTGGTGATAGGGACAGACCAGTTTTGCCGCCGTGCCCTTGTCGGTGTTGCAGACGCGGCTGCCGCGATGGCGGCAGGAATTGTGGAAGGCGTTGATGTTGCCCTTCTGGTCGCGCACCAGGACAACCGGATAGTCGCCGATCTGGACGGTGATGAAGCTGCCGGGCTTCGGCAGTTCGCAATCATGGCCGATGAACAGCCAGTCGCGATACCAGATCAGCTCCATGTCGAGCTGGAAGTATTCCGGATCGGTATAGAAGGGCTGCTCGAGCGAGAAGCCGTCCCTTCGGCTGTGCAGCCGCTTAAGCATGTCGTTGCGCGCGTCCATGTCCTGTCCTCATGCTTTCGCATCGGCCCGAAATCGGACGATGCGCAATCCAAATCCCGAAGCGTATTTGCGCGGCCAACAGCGCACGACGCTCCAAAAACTGAACAGGAGGGGAAGAGAGGAAGGATTGGACGCAGGCCGGCAATGCGCCGGACATGCACGATCCACCTCTTGACCGCCCACCGCGATCAGTCGAGTTCAAAAATCTCGGGCTGGTTTCCGGGCTCTGGAGTGTCCATTTGGACGGTCGCAACACCTTCCCAGGCCTTGGCCCAGTGGTCTCCCGTTGCGACTTGAACTCCACCACCGTTGCGGGGGCAGCGCCGGATTTCGACCGGCTTCCCAATTCTCCGCTTCGTTTGTCTCGAAGCGGCACCTGAGATGCCATGATCTAATCACGATGGCGTTTGCGACATCGGCATGAAAGCGACATCGCATCCATGTAGCGCGACACGTATCCAAAACGTGCTGGCCCTGGATCGCAGGGCGGATCGCGGTCGGGAAGGTCACCCGTTGCGGGCCATAAGCGGCGGATTCGGCGCACCGGACTCGACCCCCAACGTGGTTAAAAACCGTTAACAGTATCAAAAAGTGACTATTAGCACTTTCTAAAATCGAACCGAACGGTTCGTTTCTGTTGACGGTGCGTGCAGCAGGGTGTGAACGCCGGCTCACGAACAGGGTCTGATGGGAGACCGTGGAATTCAAGTAACCGTTTGATCATAAACGATAAAATTAGAGGTGTAGAGACGTCTGGCACAATTTCAAGATGTGGATTCATGGTCCACGCGGAACAACTTCGTGATTGGAAATGGCCGGGTGGCTCACCCACATCGGGGCTGTCCGAACGACGCGAATTCCTTCCAAGACACGCCGCTAGACGGACGGAAAAATACTGGAGTACCAAAAATGAAAAAGATCATCATCACTGCCGCCGCCCTTCTGGCGATTTCCGGCAGCGCCTTCGCTGGCAGCGACAACTACGGTTCCAATGGCGCCAATCAGGCTGCCACTGCTGTCGACAGCTCGTACACGGCTTCCATCAAGAAGCCGGCTCCGGCTGCCCAGACGCCTGCCCCTCAGGGTGCTGACCATAACCTTTTCGGCAACAACTAACAGCCGATCCCTCGCAGACGGCGGGCACCGCCCGCCGCCCTCGCGGAATTCAGAAATTCAGGAGTACTTGAAATGAAGAAGATCATCCTCACCGCCGCCGCGCTTCTCGCGATTTCCGGCAGCGCTTTCGCCGGTAGCGACAACTACGGTTCGAACGGCGCCAACCAGCACGCTACCGCTGTCGACAGCTCGTACACGGCTTCGATCAAGAAGCCGGCACCGGCTACTCAGACGCCTGCCCATCAGGGTGCCGACCGTAACCTCTTTGGCAACAACTAACATTGCCGGCCAGAGGGATGGGCACGCCGATCCCTCCGGCCGAACTTGAAATTCAGGAGTACTAAAAATGAAAAAGATCATTCTTGCTGCCGCCGCCCTTCTGGCGATTTCCGGCAGCGCCTTCGCCGGTAGCGACAACTATGGTTCGAACGGCGTCAACCAGCCGGCTGTGACCAATGTCGACAAGGCCCCGACGGCGTCGATCGCCAACAGTGGCTCGCCGGTCTACAAGCTGCTCAATTCGTCGAATGATGCGCCGAAGTCCGCGCCTCAGGGTGCCGACCGTAACCTCTTCGGCAACAACTAACAGCTGAAATTGATATACAAAAAAGAGCGGCGGGCCTGGCCCGCCGCTCTTTTTTGCGTCGCTGGTTTTGGCGCTGGCCTGTCTCAGGCCGCCTTCGCCTCTGCCGCGTGCAGCGCGAATGAACGCCCGTCCGTGTCGAAGATATGGAGGTCCTCGGCGTTCGCGGTCAGCCGCAGCGTCGCCCCGCGCTTGACCTCGACATTGCCCGGCAATTTGGTCACCAGCGGCAGGTCGGCACGGCCGATATCGACATAGACCAGCTGCACCTCGCCGAGTTGCTCGACATAGTCGACCTTCCCCTCGAACAGATAATCCGTGCCGGTGGCGATCATCAGATTCTCGGGTCGTACACCGAAGCTCACCGAAGCTCCCTTGGCGGATGCCGGTGTCGTGATCGGCACGGTCGCCTTGCGCCCGCCGACATGGCTGACGACGGTGGGGCTTCCAGTCTTGTCGACGGTCGCCGGCAGGATGTTCATAGCCGGCGAACCAATGAACTGTGCAACGAACAGATTGCCGGGTTTCTTGTAGAGATCCATCGGCGTGCCGACCTGTTCGATATGGCCGTCCTTCAGCACCACGATGCGGTCAGCCAGCGTCATCGCCTCGACCTGGTCGTGGGTGACATAGATCATCGTCGTGTTCGGCATCGATTCCTTGAGCTTGGCGATCTCGATGCGGGTGGCGACGCGAAGCGCCGCGTCGAGGTTGGACAGCGGTTCGTCGAACAGGAACACCTTTGGATTGCGCACGATGGCGCGGCCGATGGCGACGCGCTGGCGCTGGCCGCCCGACATCGCCTTGGGCAGACGGTCGAGATATTTGGTCAGCTGCAGGATTTCGGCTGCCTGCTTCACCCGCCGGTCGATCTCCGCCTTGTTCTCTTTGCCGATCTTCATCGAGAACGCCATGTTGTCGTAGACGGTCATGTGCGGATAGAGGGCGTAGGACTGGAACACCATGGCGATGCCCCGCTTCGACGGCGGCACATCGTTCACCACTTCGCCGGCTATCTTGAGCTCACCGGAGGTGATTTCCTCCAGCCCGGCGATCGACCGTAGCAAGGTCGACTTGCCGCAGCCCGACGGGCCGACGAAGACGATGAACTCGCCCGACTTTATGTCGAGGTCGATGCCGTGGAGAATGTGCAAATTGCCGTATGATTTCTTCACTTGCCTTAGCGTGACATCGGCCATGATTTCCTCCCAGTGAATTCTTCTAGCGATTCAGTCGATACGCCCAAACCAGGCTCCGTAGCCGCCGAGCCGGATGGAGCCGGTCCCCGACTGCCCTGAAAATCCGTGTCCCGGCAAGGGTTGCAGCGAACCGCCGCCGAGATCGACTTCTGCCGGTTTGGCTCCGAGATTGAAGACGCAGGCGATCCGCTCATTGCCTTCGCGGCGCGTGAACGCAACTGTATCGCCCTCGCTTTCGATGAAATCAATATCGCCCTTGGCGAGCGCCGGGTGAGCGCGGCGGAAGGCGAGGAAGCGCCGGTAATGTTCGAGCAGCGAGCTGTCGTCATCCTGCTGCACGTCGACCGCCTGCGAAAGGTGCTTGCCGGGCACGGGCAGCCAGGGTTTTGCCGTCGAGAAGCCGCCATTGGCGGCGGCGGCGTCCCACACCATCGGCGTGCGGCAGCCGTCGCGGCCCTTGAACTCCGGCCAGAAGCGGATGCCGTAGGGATCCTGCAGATCTTCGAACTGCAAGTCGGCTTCGCCGAGCCCGAGTTCCTCGCCCTGGTAGATGCAGACCGAGCCGCGCAGGGACATCAGCAGCGCCGATATCACCTTGAGATAGGCGGTCGGATCGGCTTCGCCGACCGCCCAGCGCGTCGCTGGGCGCATCACGTCATGGTTGGAGAACGCCCAGCACGACCAGCCGTCGCTGGCGACCCTGCCGAAGGCTTCCAGCACCGAGCGCACCTTGGTGGCACTGATTTTCTCAGGCGCCAGGAAGTCGAACGAATAGCACATATGCACGCGCTTACCGCCGGCGGTGTAGGCGGCCACCACTTCCAGCCCGCGCTGCGAATCGCCGACCTCGCCGACAGCGGCGGTTGCCGGATATTCATCGAGCAGGGCGCGGAAGCGTTCGAGGAAACCGAGGTTCTCCGGACGGCTCTTGTCGTAGAGATGGTCCTGATAGTTGTAGGGATTGACCGACGGCGCGGTCTGGTCGTTGCGCTCTTCCGGCGGCAACGGCGGATTGTTTTCCAGGCCCTGGCTGTGGAAGTAGAAATTGATCGTGTCGAGGCGGAAACCGTCAACGCCGCGCTCCAGCCAGAAGCGGGTGACGTCGAGCAGCGCGTCCTGGACTTGGCGGTTGTGGAAG
This sequence comes from Mesorhizobium shangrilense, assembly GCF_040537815.1. Lineage (NCBI taxonomy): Bacteria > Pseudomonadati > Pseudomonadota > Alphaproteobacteria > Hyphomicrobiales > Phyllobacteriaceae > Mesorhizobium > Mesorhizobium shangrilense. The sequence goes on along the minus strand of NZ_JBEWSZ010000001.1, from coordinate 4,308,452 downwards.
TTGAGGTCTGGCTGCTCGGCCAGGAAATTGTGCAGGTAATATTGCTGGCGGCTGGTGTCCCACTGCCAGGCCGAGCCGCCGAAGATCGACAGCCAGTTGTTGGGCGGCGTGCCGTCCGGCTTCGCGTCCGCCCAGACATACCAGTCGGCCTTCGGATTGTTGCGGCTGGCTCGGCTTTCCTTGAACCATGGATGGTTGTCGGCGGTGTGCGAGAGCACCTCGTCGATCATCACCTTCAGCCCCAGCCGGTGCGCTTCCGCTGTCAGCGCATCGAAGTCGGCCAGCGTGCCGAACATCGGGTCGACGTCGCAATAATCGGTGACGTCGTAGCCGAAATCCTTCATCGGCGACTTGAAGAAAGGCGAGATCCAGATCGCGTCCGCGCCCAGCGCCGCGATGTAGGGCAGCCTGGTGATGATGCCCTTGAGGTCGCCGATGCCGTCGCCGTTGGAGTCCTGATAGCTGCGCGGATAGATCTGGTAGATCACCGCGCCACGCCACCAGTCGCGATCGACGGCGGCATCGGGCTTTGCGGTAACCTTCAAAGCGGATTGCATTATCTCAACCTCCTTTCACCGAGCCGGCAAGCAGCCCGCGAACAAAATAGCGCTGTAGCGAGAAGAACACGATCAGCGGCACGATGATGGTGATGAACGCCGATGTCGTCAGGATCTCCCAATTGCCGCCACGCGAACCGAGCAGAGCGTTGAGCTTGGCGGTCAGCACGATCTGGTCCGGGGCGGTTCCGAGGAAAACCATTGCGACCAGCAGATCGTTCCATACCCACAGGAATTGGAAGATGGCGAAGGACGCCAGCACCGGGAACGACAGCGGCAGCACGATCTTGACGAAGATCTCGAAATCACTGGCGCCGTCGATGCGCGCCGATTCCATGATTTCGCGCGGCAGGCCGGCAATGTAGCTGCGCAGCAGGTAGATGGCGAAGGGCAGGCCAAAGCCCGTATGCGCCAGCCATATGCCGAGATAGGTTTTCGAGGGAACTCCGAAGAAGGTACCGACGCCGTTGTAGAGCTTTAGCAGCGGGATCAGCGACATCTGCAGCGGGACGACCAGCAGTCCGATGATGACCGCGATGAGCAGGGCACGGCCGGGAAACCGCATCCAGGCCAGCGCATAGGCGGCGAACGCGGCGATCAGGATCGGGATGACGGTCGCCGGAATGGTGACGGTCAGCGAGTTCATGAAGGAGCGGCCGATGCCTTCCGAAAACAGCACCGTCTTGTAATTGTCGGTGGTGAATTTCGGCGGCGCCGACGAGGCATAATAGACGCGCTGGCCACGGTCGCCTTCGAAGGCCTTGGGCGATTGCATGACGAAACTACCGTCGGCATTGAGCTGCAAGGTCACGCCATCGCCAAGGTCGGCGGTACTGCCGGCGGGGTACTGCGTCGGTGCGGCCGCCTTGGTGCCGAAGGCGCTGATGTTGCGCTTGGCGCCGTCGCCGAAGATGTTGCCCTGGAGGACGAACTTGCCGTCCTTCTGGACTTGCGTCGAGGCGGCGGGCAGGCGGCCCGCTTCCGTCTGGCTCGAACTGGAGAACGAGTTCCACCAGCCCGAGGCGATGATCTGGTCCTTGTCGCGCAGCGACGAGACGAGAATGCCGAGTGTCGGGATGGTCCAGATCACCACGAAGATCAGCACGGCAAAGTGGACACCGAAGCGGCTGGCAAAGGAGTTTCCGGTTGCGACGGCCATCTCAATGCCCTCCCGTCTCTTTGTTCGCCTGGCGGATGTTCCAGATCATGATGGGAATGACCGCGATCATGATGATGATGGCGATGGTCGCTCCGCGGCCGAAATCGCCACCGCCGCGGAACATCCAGTCGAACATCAGATTGGCCAGAACCTGGCTGTTCCATTGCCCATTGGTCATGGTCAGCACGATGTCGAAGACCTTGAGCACAAGGATGGTGATGGTGGTCCAGACCACGGCGATGGTGCCCCAGATCTGCGGCACCATGATCTTCCAGAAGATCTGGAACGGGTTGGCGCCGTCGATGACCGCGGCCTCCAGCGTTTCCTCGGGAATGCCGCGCAGGGCAGACGATAGGATGACCATGGCAAATCCGGTCTGGATCCAGATCAGGATGATCATCAGGAAGAAACTGTTCCAGAACGGCAGCGATATCCAGACCTGTGGCTGGCCGCCGAAATGCTGGATGATGGCGTTGAGGATGCCGATCTGCACCTGGCCCTCGCCGCGATACTCGTAGATGAATTTCCAGATCACGCTGGCGCCGACAAAGGAGATGGCCAGCGGCAGGAAGATGAGGCTCTTGGCGATCGTGCCCCACCAGATCTTGTCGGTGAGCACGGCGATGATCAGGCCAAGGAAGGTGCAGGCGGCAGGCACGACGGCCAGCCAGATGATGTTGTTGAGGATCGAGTTGCGGAAGTCGCGGTCGCCAAACGCCCATTGATAGTTGGCAAACCCGACGAAACTGGTGCCGCCACGGTCGAGGAACGACAGCCTCAGCGTCTCCACCACCGGGTAGATCAGGTAGATGGTCAGGATGATCATTGCCGGGCCGACGAACAGCCAGGGGCGGATCAGCCCTTGCCGGCGCAGATTGTCGATCGCGGCGGCGCCTGCCACGCCACGCGACGGGAATATCAGGTCGACCAGCTTGTTGGCGCCCCAGAAATAGGCGACGCAGCCGCCGACGCCGATGATGATGACGAATATGGCCGAGAAAATCTGACCCGCCATGGTATCCCTCCCCATGCGCGTGATCGGCGAAGGTGAGTGACCTTGGCGACGGAATCAGGCGCAGATTCAGTTTTTTCGAGAGCACTGCGGAGGCAATCAGGTTCCCCTTCTTGCGGACAGCGCTTCATGCCGGAAATGGTCTATGCGCTCATGAGGATCGCGAGCGGTGATGCTCGCCGGATCCGGGCCGACAGGTCCGGATCCAGGGCAATGGGCTGGACCGCTTACTTGATCGCGTCCCAGGCCTTCTGGATATCGGTCGCGACATCCTGGGCGGACTTGCCGCCGACCAGGTCGACCATGCCCGTCCAGAAGGCGCCAGCGCCGATCTTGCCGGGCATCAGGTCCGAGCCGTCGAAGCGGAAGGTTGTCGCATTCGCCAGGATTTCACCCTGCCGCTTGAGCGCGTCGCTGGCATAGGCATCCTTGTTGACCGCCTTGAAGGGCGTCACGAAGCTGCCCTGGGCCATCCAGAGTTCATGCGCCAGCGGCATCTTGAGGAATTCGATGAAGGCGCGCGCCGCCTTTGAATCCTTGGTGATCATGACCAAGGTGCCGGCGCCTTCCACTGGCGTGCCGAGTTCAGGCTTGGAGGCATAGGGCGGGTACAGGAAGAAATCGGCGTCCTGACCAAGCTTGGTGCCTTCGGGGAAGAAGCTTGGGATGAACGATGCCTGGTGATGCATGTAGCACTTCGGCGGCACCGTGAAGAGCCCCTTCGGGCTGTCGCGGAAATCAGTGGCCGCAACCGCCTTGGCACCGCCGTCGACCATCTTGTCGTCGGTCGCGATCTTGGCGAAGATGTCGATGGCGTTGACGACGGCGGGATCGGTGAACGGGATCTGGTTCGTCACCCACTTGTCATAGACCTCCGGCGCCTGCGTGCGCAGCATGATGTCTTCGACCCAGTCGGTCGCCGGCCAGCCGGTGGCGCCGCCCGAACCGAGGCCGATGCACCATGGCTTGCCGCCGTCAGCGATGATCTTCTGCTCTAGCGTGGCCAACTCTTCCTGGGACTTCGGCACCGTGTAGCCGGCTTCCTTGAAATTGTCCGGCGAATACCAGATCAGGCCCTTGACGTCGGCCTTGTAGGGCAACGCATAGAAGTCGGACTTTCCGTCCTTGCCCTTGTACGTGCCGAGCGCGGCCCAGGACTGGCCGGCGCCATAGTTCTCGGCGACCCATTTTCCTGTCGCATCGCCGAGCGGCGTCAGCAAGCCCTTGGAGGCCAGGTCCTGGATCAGGCCGGGCTGTGGCAGGACGGCGATGTTGGGCGGGCTGCCGGCCTGCGTATCGATGACGATCTGCTGCTCGTAATTTTCCGACGAGGAGTATTTGATCTCAACGCCGGTGGCTTCCTGGAAGTATTCAAGAACGTTGCGGACCAGGGCCTCGTCCTCGCCGCGCCATGGCCCGAAGATCGATAGGGTTTCGCCCTTGAGGTCGACCTTCTTGAGGTCTTCATAATTCGCCCAGTGAAAGCGGGGATCCTCGCCTGGCTTGAATTTCAGTTCGGCCTGCGCTGGCGCGTTCAAGGCGAGCGCGGCCAGCGCGACGCCAAGCAGAAGCACTTTCTTCATCGGTATTCCTCCCAGTGGTCATCAACACCGGACGGAACCTCCATTCCGCCCGCCGACGTCGCAGGAATGTGACTCAGTCAGAAAGGAACCGCAACCTTTCGAAGAGCATTCCAAAGCGCTTTGGCTTTGCTGATCTCGCCATTGAATCGATCGGAAGTCAAGAGGGATGCGAGCTAATCGATTTAGTCTCCGAGTTCAGAAGCCATAAAAGTGCGCTGCAGCATGCATTTATGGCAGTGCAATAGCAATTTTCCTTTCAAAGCGCCCCAAAGCCCGGCTATGGTCCCTGCGGTTGCTAGCGCCATCACGGCTGCGGCCCGGATTCAAAATTGAAAGCGCTTTGAGGCTTGGAGGCCTCCTGTGAATCTCAAGCAACTCTCGCACATGCTGGCGCTTTCGCAGACCACGGTCAGCCGTGCGCTGAACGGTTATCCCGAGGTCAATGAGGAAACCCGCCGGCGGGTTATGGATGCCGCCAAGCGCCATGGCTATCGCCCCAACCCGAGTGCACGGCGACTGGCCACCGGCAAGACCGGCATGATCGGCTATGTGCTGCCGACCGGTGCCTCCGTCGACATCGATCCGCACTTCGTCGAGTTCCTGTCCGGGCTCGGCGACTATGCCCGCTCGCATGAACTCGACCTCGTGCTGTCCCCGGCCGATGCCGACGACCAGGAAACGACCTATCGGCGCATTGTCGCCAACAAGCAGGTCGACGCCGTCTACATCTCGTCGCCGAGGCCCGCCGACCGCCGCGTCGCGCTGGTCAACGCGCTCGGCATTCCCTTCATCGTCCATGGCCGCAGCGAAGGCCTCGATTTCGAATACCCCTTCACCGATATCGACAATGAGGGCGCCTTCCACGAGGCAGCCAGGCTGCTTATCCAGCTTGGCCACCGCCGGCTGGCGCTGATCAATGGCGACGATCGCGAGACCTTCGCCATCCATCGCGAGCGCGGCGTGCGCCGCGCCCTGGCGGCGAGTGGGCTAATGCTGGGCGAGCGCCGAGTCTGCTCTGTCTCGATGACCGAGGAGAACGGCTATCGTGCCACCAGGCGGCTGCTCGAACAGCCGGATGCGCCGACGGCGATCGCCTGCTCCAGCCTGATCATGGCGCTGGGCGTCGTGCGCGCGGTGCGCGACCTTGGCCTCACCATCCCGGGAGACGTGTCGCTCATTGCCCATGACGACGTCTTCCCCTGGCTGAAACCGGAGAATTTCTCGGTTCCGCTGTCGACCACGCGCTCGTCGATCCGGCTGGCCGGCGCCCGCATCGCCGAGCGGCTGGCGGCGCGCATTTCCGGGCTGGAAGAAGGCGCGCGCGGCGAAGTCTGGCCTGTCGATCTGGTGGTGAGGGGATCGGTTGCCGGCGCGCCTGTGTAGTGAAGTAGGCGCACGACCTCCATATTGGTATAGGTATGAGCTTTCCCGAGCGGGCACTGGTCATCAAGCACAGTTCAAGGCGCTATTGGGGATTGTTAGGAGAGTTATGTGAGTCTGGAAGACTGGATCGTCACGGATGAGGGGAGGCGCATTGGGGGACAGGGGACCGTCGCAAAGGTGCGTCACCGGGTAGATGGGCACGCTGGTGCGCTCAAGCTCATGCACGAAACCAGACAAACTGAAAGGCGCTATCGGTTTCTCGCAGAAGTCAGCGGCCTTCGCGCTATGGCGGCGAATGGAGTTCCTGCCGTGTTGGAAGCGAATGAGCGAGGGTGGGAAAACCCTGATATCGAACTCTACCTAGTGATGGACCTCATTGACGGTCCGACAGTGCAAGAGTTGGTTCAAAAGTCGCCGCCAACGCTGGATCAGGCGCTTGCCGCCACTCGACGGATCCTCGCGATACTGGACGCTGGTCATCAACTTCCCCTTCTTCACCGCGACCTCAAGCCCGACAACGTGATATTGCGCCACGGAAAATGGGAAGACCCTGTTTTGGTAGATTTCGGCATCGCTTGGTATCGCGACCACCCTGATGTCGATTTCCGAACACCCGATGGCAGCGAACTTGGAAATCGATTCCTAAGACTTCCAGAGTTTGCTCCTGGCGGGGAGCACCATGACCTTCGTTCCGATGTAGCAATGGCCGCCGGTCTGCTGTTCTTCATGCTGTCCGGCCGGGCACCTCGCACCCCTGTCAACGCAGATGGCCGTCATCCTCATGAGGTCACACCTTCTCCTATACGACCTGCGGTATTGGAAGACTTGCGATGGCCTAAACTAAACCGACTGTTGCGAGTCGCGTTTCAACAAAGAATTGAGGCTCGTTTCCAAAGTGCTCAGGAGTTTTCGGCTCATTTGAATCAGCTGGATGGAGACAAAAGCGTGCCGATCGATGACCTAGACGCGGAGATAGCTCGATACATTGAGACAACCAGCTCCGCTGTTGCAAGGGAACGGTCCGAGGCGGCCCCGGCCATGGAGCAGGCGAGCCAAGCTCTCTACGTCGAATTGAATCGCATATGGACCGGTGTTGGTCTCCAGCAGGGCGGACAGAATCCTACGTTCAAAAATGGTGGCGCCACTAATGAATTCTACTGCGTGGTTTCCAGACAAGGGCAGGCCGATCCCGCGGTAGTTTTTCGACACATAATCGAGCTGCTTGATGGTCGCCTGCGCGCGAGTTGGTCCATCGATGGGGCCGGGTCAGGCCTAGAGTTCGATGGCTCCACTGCCGACGGCGAAGGCCTTCGGGAGGCGCTAGTGATGTCAGCCCGCAAATTGTCGAGCGGCGTCATACGAGAACTTACGCACAAGTTGACCCCACCTGCAGACCTTAGGCCGTTTTTCAAACAATAGAGCGAGTGGGAATGAGCGGCTTCTGGCAACGTGCTCGTTATGGCAGATGACCTGAAGGGCAACTTCCCACCCATTTCGGCCATTGATGATCGAGTTTCGGCCATAACCAGAAGCGTTTAAGCGTTAGACCTACTCCTTCGCCGCCTCGGCCGCCTTGATATCCAGCAGGCCATAGCCGAAATCACTGTCGCGGCCGTGACCACCGAGATCCCTGGCGGTGGTGGCCAGCGCCTTCTCGACCCAGTCGGCGGTGCGGTCGGGTGCGGCATGAAGGAGGTTGGCGATGGCGCCGGTCACGATTGCCGCGGCAAACGAGGTGCCGGTGACCACATCCGAACCCGCACCGCTCGGCGCCACCATCTCGACGCCGGGCGCGGAGATAAACACATAGGGTCCGCGATTGGCCTGCGGCATCAACTGGTCCTTGGCGTCGGTGGCGGTCACCGCGATGACGCCGTCGAAGGCGGCCGGGTAGCCATAGGGCGCCTTCGGCCCGTTGTTGCCGGCGGCGGCGACCAGCACGATGCCCAGCGCCCGCGCGTTCTGGCAGGCCGTGCCCAGCAAGTCGTTCTTCGGGCCAACGAAGCTCATATTGATGATGCGGACATTCTGGTCCGCCGCCCAATCCAGCGCCGCCAGGATGACGTCCATGGTCGACTTGCCGCCTTCGAAGGCGCGAGCGTGGTAGATCTTCGCTCCTGGCGCCATGCCTTCGAGCGCGCCGACACCGGCAATCAGGCCGTCAACGGATGTGCCATGGTCGCGCGCCTTGATCGGCACGTCGGGCATGGCGTCGAACTGCTGGGCGATGACGCCGGACAGCGCCGGATTGGTGTCGTCGATGCCGGTATCGATCACGGCAATGCGCACATTCTCGCCGCTGGCCTGCTTTGGATCGAGCACGATGTGGTCGAAGGCATAGTTGACGATGGTGGCCGCCTGCTGCAGCGAATAGATGTGGTTGGGCTCGCGCCTCTGGGTGCGGCCGTCTGCGGCAAGCTGCGCCAGCACCACGCCGACCGGGCGCCCGTCGGGGATGCCGAAGCGCACCAGCGTCGAGCCGAGCAGCCTCGACTGGCGCTGCGAACGCACCTGGAGGCCGAATGAGGTGGCGATCTGCTGCACGGCGGCCGCATCGCCGGCAACCGTCACCAACACCTCGTCGGGCACGAACGCGCCGGTGACGGCGCGTGGCGGCTCGGTCAGGACGGCATTCGTGAGCGGGCTGACAGGTCCACTCGGCGCAGCGGCCTGCCCGGCAACGGGCTGAGACGGCGCTGCTGCGCCGTTTGCCGGCTCGCTGGGCACATTGGTGGTTGGCGCTGGGCTCGCGCCGGCAGGATTGGGGAACAGGTCGACGATCAGGCTTGGGAGAAATACAGCGCCGGGGCGTGCCGCACCGGTGCCGGGCGTCGCCCCTGCATTGTCTTTTCCGCCGGCCTTCGTGTCGCCGCCGCCCTTGTTGCAGTCGGCGGCCGCCGCGTTCGTCCGGCTGAGGCAGTCGATCTGCGTCTGGGTGAGGGTCGGATCGTTGGTTTGCGCGAAGGCCGAGCCGGCGGTGATTGTCATCGCCACTGCCACCGAAAATCGAATGACCGCCTTAGCCGCCACTGGCCGGTTTCCTTCCCTCCATCACAGCTTCCGCGAAAGGCTGGGCAGCAATAAGGCCGAGCGCTTTTTCATAGTCGGCCGCGCTCGTGGCAGGGATACCCAGTCGGAAAACGCCGTCGGCGGTCGGGCCATCCAGGACTTTCATGCCATTCTGGCCGAGAAAGCCGGTGATATCGGACATCCTTGCATCCGGCTTGAACCTGGCCAGCGCGAACGGCATCTTAGCCAGGTCGGTTTCCGTGCCGGCGACCTCGAAATCGCCGCCCTTGCCGCCGGGATGCACAAGCGATTGCACCGTGATCACAGCAAGCAGCACCGCGGCAGCGGCCCAGGCGACGCCAACGGGAACCGACATGAAGCGGCTCCACGCCTGCGCCAGCCAGGACGGACTTGCCGGCACACGGGCCGGACCGGCCTCGGCGTCAAGCGCCCTGGCAAAGCGGCTGAGTGCATCGGCCGGCGGCCGGATCGCTTCATTGGCGGCGGCGGTGCCGGAGAATTCGGCCTCGGCCTCGCCAAGTGCCGCCATCGCCGTGGGATCACTGGCCAGCCATTCCTCGACGGCTTCCAGATCCGAGCCTTCCAGCGAGCCGTTCAGGTAGAACGGCAGCAGCGTTTCCATTTCGTCGCGGCGCGACATTTTTTCAGCGGCGCTCATGGCCACCCCCTGTCGTAGCCGGCGGCCTTCAAGGCTTCGCCGAGTTTCTTGCGGGCGTAGAACATCCGGGTCTTGACCGTGGCGACCGGAATGCCCAGCACCTCGCCGATCTCGCTCACCGATTGTCCATGGTAATAGGCGAGGTCGATCACCACGCGGTGTTCTTCGGGCAAGGCATCGACGAAACGGCGCAAGGCGGCCGCCTTGTCCTCCTTCATGGTGACGACTTCCGGCGTATCGGCGCTGTCGGGCACCGCGGCGGCGGCCTCGTCGTCGATCCAGTCTTCCTTCCTTTTACGCAGCAGGGAGAGCGCCTTGAACCGGGCGATGCCGAGCAGCCATGTCGAGACTTCAGAGCGCCCCTCGAAACCTGGCGCCTGCCGCCACAGTTCCAGGAACACCTCGTTCGCGATATCGTCAGCCATCATTTCCGATCCCGTCTGGCGCGCCACGAAGCGGTAGACCCGCGCGTGGTGACGCATGAACAGGAGCCGCACGGCGGCCCGGTCGCCCTTCGCGACCCGGTCAACAAGCGCGCGATCGGTCTCCGTCGCGGCGGTCATTGCCGGTCGAGCCGCCTGGCTCCTGCCTGCTCTGTCGTTGATCGGTCCAAAAAGGTTCATCCTCCGCCAAGGAATTCGCGGAGGCTAGCCGAAGAGCGGGGATGTTGCCAGAGCATCCCTTCTCCCCGTCATTATACGGGGAGAAGGTGCCGGCAGGCGGTTGAGGGGCGGCGCCGGCGTTCACAATTGTATTCAACGTTCGCGCTGCCCCTCACCCTTACCCTCTCCCCGTATAGTGACGGGGAGAGGGGGCACCAGCGTCACGGCTACCCACTTACACCAAAAACGGCTTCGCCCTCATCGTCGCCGGCACCGGCACACCAAGGCGGCTCAGCACGGTCGGCGCAAGCTGCAACTGGCCGAGCAGCACATCGGCCTCCGGCCCCTTGCCCGGGCCGAAGTAATACAACGCGAAATCCTGCATCTCGTCGTCATGGCCGCCATGGTGGCCGCGGTCGGTCTGGCCGTGGTCGGCGGTGACCATCACTTCATAGCCGGCTTCGCGCCAGCGCGGCAGGAAGGCGGCGAGCATCCCGTCCATGGCGTAAACGGCATGGTCCATCTCGTGGCAATCATGGCCGAAGCGGTGGCCCATCGAGTCCAGCGTGCAGGTGTGCAGGATGCCGTAGTCGATGCCGTGGCGCTTGGTCAGCATGGTCAGCGTCGCGAACAGGTCGACATCGCTCGGCGTCATCTGGTTGCGCAGATTGTAGCCGGTCATGGTGTGGAAGCGGCCATGCGTGATCGGCCCATTCGGCTCGTCGTACTCCATGTCCTCGACCAGATCGAACGGGTAGGCACGGAAGAACTCGGACCAGTAGGAATGCGTGACCGCGCCCGTCTTGCCGCCGGCCTTGCTGACTTCCGAAAAAATGTCCGGCTGCTCGACGCGGAACCGGTTCTCATTGGACAGGATGCCGTGCACCTGCGGCGAGACGCCGGTATGGATCGAGGCATAGCAGCAGGCCGAGGTCGACGGCAGGACGGAGCGCATCTTCCAGACGCTTGCCTCGCCCGATTGCACCCAGCCTTCGAGATTGCCCATCAGCCGGCGCCAGTTCCTGTAGGGAACGCCATCGAGGATGATCAGCAGGAGTTTTGATTTGAGCGCCACGGGCTGCTCCATGCGGTTCGTCATTTAACTGGAAGCGCCGCGCATCCTGCCGGATGTGCGGCGCTCTTGTTTGGTGGATGGACTGAACAGCTACGCGCGGAGCCGCTCAATCGCCAAATCCATGCTAGGCGTTGAGCCAGCACTCGCCAAGCGCGTAGCCATCCATCATTTCGCCGATAGGGCTCTTGGCAAAGCCGCCTATCTTGTTGGTGGCCGCGGCGTCGATGAACTGGTTGAAGAAGGGCACGATCAGGCCGCCTTCATCACGCATCAGCATCGCCATGTCGTGGTAGATCGCCTTGCGTTTGTCCTGGTCGAGTTCGCCGCGCGCGGTGTACAGCATCTTGTCGAACTCCGGCCGCTTGAAGCGCGTGTCGTTCCAGTCGGCGGTCGAGACGTAGCCGGTGGAATACATCTGGTCCTGCGTGGCGCGACCGCCCCAATAGGAAAGCGAGAAGGGCTGCTTGTTCCAGACTTCCGACCAGTAGCCGTCGCCCGGCTCGCGCTTGATCTCGATCTTGATGCCGGCCTTGGCCGCACTCTGCTGATAGAGCTGCGCTGCATCGACGGCGCCGGGGAAGGCGACATCGGAGGTGCGCAGCAGCACCGGGCCGCTATGGCCGGACTTCTTGTAGAGGGCGGCGGCCTTTTCCGGATCGAATTTGCGCTGTTCGATGGCGGTGAACAGCGGATAGGCTTCGTTGATCGGAAAGTCGTTGCCGACCGAACCGTAGCCACGAAGGATCTTCTCCAGCATCTCGTCGCGGTCCATGGCGAGCTTGAGCGCCATGCGCAGGTCGTTGCTGTCGAAGGGCGCGGTGTCGCAGAACATGTTGAACGGGTAGTAGCCCTTGCCCGAGACGTTCTCGATGCTGACGCCCGCGATGCGCTTGACCAGATCCACGACCTTCGGCTCGACGCGGTTGATCATGTGGACCTGACCGCCCTGCAGGGCGGCCAGACGTGCCGTCGCGTCGTTGATGACGACGATCTCGATCTGGTCGGCATGGCCGGCCTTGTCGCCCTGCCAGTAATTGGCGAAGCGCTCGCCGCCATGGCGCACGCCGGGCTGGTTGACGGTGACCTTGTAGGGGCCGGCGCTGATGCCGGCATTCGGGTTGTCCTTGCCGCCATTCGGCTGGATGACAAGATGGTAGTCGGCCATCAGATAGGGGAAGTCGGCATCCGCGTCGCCCAGCGTGACGATCACTTCCTTGCCGCTCGCCTTGACGCCCTTGATGTTCTTGAGGATGCCGAGCGCGCCGGACTTCGACTTCTCGTCGGCATGGCGTTCGATGGTGGCGGCGACGTCTTCCGCGCTGACCGTCTTGCCATTGTGGAATTCGATGCCGTCACGGACCTTGATCGTCCAGGTCTTGGCGTCCTTGGAGGCGCCGATGTCCTCGGCGATCAAATTGACCAGCTTGTTGTCGGGGGTCAGCCGGACAAGGTATTCGCCCCACTGCTTGCCAAAACTGTAGGTGACCTGGCTGAGGTTCAGCGCCGGATCGAGGCTGTTGGTGGATTCGCCACCTTGCAGGCCGGCCTTGATGATGCCGCCCTTGACCGGCGTCTGCGCGAAGGCCTTTCCGGCCAGTGTCGTCGCCAATGCGGCCGAGACGCCGAGCGCGGCGGTGCGGCCGAGAAAGTCGCGGCGTGAGATCCTGCCCTTGCCGGCGAGCTCAGCGAGATGGTCGAGTTCGGTCTTCATATCCAAGTCCCCCTTTTACAAACTCTAAAAAATGCACGGGCGGCGCCCGTTGGTGTCAATCCTGTTCGTCCTGCATTGCAACCGGATGACGGTCACAGTGCTTTGTTACATCCCGGCTGTGAATCGATGGTTCCGGTCGGCCTAATTCCCCGCGCTGGCCATACGGCGTCCCTTGATTGCCTTCTCCAGCCAGCCCATCTCCATTTCCGGAACCGAGGACAGCAGGAGGTCGGTGTAGTCGTCGAAAGGCGGCGTCAGCACCTTGCTCTTCGAGCCGTAGCGAACCACTTCGCCGCGGTACATCACCGCGATCGAATCGGCGATCGACTTCACCGTGGCGAGGTCGTGCGTGATGAACAGGTAGGCGACGTTTTCCTCCTGCTGCAGGTCGAGCAGCAGCTTCAATATGCCGTGCGCCACCAGTGGATCGAGCGCCGAGGTCACCTCGTCGCAGATGATCAGCTTCGGCTTGGCGGCGAGCGAGCGGGCAATGCAGACACGTTGCTTCTGGCCACCGGAGAGCTCGGCCGGATAGCGGTCGATGAAACCCTTGCCCATCTCGATCTTGTCGAGCAGTTCGGCGACGCGGGCGTCGCGCTCCCTGCCACGCATGCCGAAATAGAACTCCAGTGGCCGGCCGATGATGGTGCCGACCGTCTGGCGCGGGTTCATCGCCACATCCGCCATCTGGTAGATCATCTGCAACTGGCGCAGATCCTCCTTCGGCCGGTCGGCGAGCCGGTTGGCAAGCGGCCGTCCGTCGAAGGTGACGGTGCCTTGTTCGGGCGGCAGCAGGCCGGTGATGGCGCGCGCCAGCGTCGATTTGCCGGAGCCGGATTCGCCGACGACGGCCAGCGTCTGTCCCGGATAGATGTCGACCGAGACGTTCTTCAGCACCTTGATGTGGCTGCGGCCATAGGCGGCGGTGATGTTCTTGACCGACAGGAACGGCGTCGTGCCGGGCCTTTGCTCGGAATGCTCGATCTCATGCACCGACACCAGCGCATTGGTGTATTCCTGGCGCGGCTCCTTGATGATCTGGCGGGTGCCGCCCCATTCGACCAGCCGGCCATGGCGCAGCACCATGATCTCGTCGGCGACCTGGGCGACGACGGCGAGATCGTGAGTGATGTAGAGCGCTGCCACATGCGTATCGCGAATGGCGTCCTTGATCGCCGCGAGCACGTCGATCTGCGTCGTCACGTCGAGCGCGGTTGTCGGCTCGTCGAAGACGATCAGATCGGGTTCCGAACACAGCGCCATCGCCGTCATCACGCGCTGCAGTTGGCCGCCCGAGACTTGGTGCGGAAAGCGTTCGCCGATGGTTTCCGGGTTCGGCAGACTGAGCTTCTTGAACAGCGCGACCGCTCGCTTCTCGGCCTCGGCCCGTGTCGCCCTGCCATGCAGCAGCGTCGCCTCGACCACCTGGTCCATCAATCGGTGGGCGGGGTTGAAGGCGGCGGCCGCCGACTGCGCGACATAGCAGACCTCGTGGCCGCGCAGCTTGCGAAAACCTTCCTTGCCGCCCTTAAGGATATCGCGGCCGTTGAGGATGACCTCGCCGCCGGTGATGCGCACGCCACCACGACCGTATCCCATAGAGGACAGGCCGATGGTCGATTTGCCGGCGCCGGATTCGCCGATCAGGCCCAGCACCTTGCCCTTCTGCAGCGTCAGCGAGACGTCGTGGACGAGCACGATGTTCTTCGGCGCCTCGCCAGGCGGGAACACGGTGGCCTCGATGCGCAGGTTGCGGATGTCGAGGAGCACGTCGGACTTTGCTTGCCCGGACTTCGGTTGCCCGGACTTCGGTTGCTTGTCAGCCATCAGCCGCGTCCTCCCTTCAGGCTTGTCGTGCGGTTGAGCACCCAGTCGGCGACGAGGTTCACCGAAATCGCCAGCAGCGCGATTGCCGCTGCCGGGATCAGCGCCGCGGCGATGCCGAAGACGATGCCGTCCTTGTTTTCCTTGACCATGCCGCCCCAGTCCGCGTCCGGCGGCTGGACGCCGAGGCCGAGGAAGGACAGCGTCGACAGGAACAGCACCGCATAGATGAAGCGCAGGCCGAGTTCGGAGACCAGCGGCGACAGCGCATTGGGCAGGATCTCGCGGAAGATGATCCAGCCGCTGCCTTCGCCGCGCAATTTCGCGGCTTCGACATAGTCCATGACATTGATGTCGACGGCGACGGCCCGCGACAGGCGATAGACCCGCGTTGAATCCAGGATGCCCATGACAAGGATCAGCGTCACCAGGTTTGTCGGCAGCACGGAGAGCACGACAAGGCCCATGATCAGCGTCGGGATCGACATCAGGAGGTCGACAAGGCGCGACAGGATCGTGTCGAACCAGCCGCCGAAGACCGCCGCCGAAAAACCGAGAATGGCGCCGAGCGAGAAGGACAGCGCCGTGGCCAGCACCGCGATGAACAAGGTGATGCGGGCGCCGTAGATCATGCGCGACAGCAGATCGCGGCCAAGATTGTCGGTGCCCAGCCAATGCGTCGCTGACATCGGTTCCCAGACGTCGCCGACGATCTCGCCATTGCCGTGCGGCGCGATCCAAGGCGCGAACACCGCCGCGATCACGAACAAGGTGGTCAGGATGATGCCGATGAGCGCGGGAATGGGGATGCGTTTGATATCGAGCATACCCGCCCCCTATTTCGGATGTCTGAGGCGCGGATTGGCGATGATCGCCGCAATGTCCGCGATGATGTTGAGCGAAATGTAGACGGCGGCAAAGATCAGGCCGACAGCCTGCACCACCGGCACGTCGCGTTTTGTGACGTGGTCGACCAGGTACTGCCCCATGCCCGGATAGACGAAGATCACCTCGACCACGACGACGCCGACGATCAGATAGGCGAGGTTGAGCATGACGACGTTGATGATCGGCGCGATCGCGTTCGGGAAGGCGTGCTTGCGAATGACCGCAAAGGCCGAAAGCCCCTTGAGCTCCGCCGTCTCGACATAGGCCGACTGCATGACGTTGAGGATCGCGGCGCGCGTCATGCGCATCATATGGGCCAGAACCACCAGCGTCAGTGCCGTTGCCGGCAGCGCGATCGCCTGCATGCGTTCGCCGAACGGCATGCCGTCATAGACGGTCGAGATGCCCGGGAAGATCTGCCACTTCACCGCGAAGAAATAGACGAGCACATAGCCGATGAAGAATTCGGGAAACGAGGTCGAGGCCAGCGCCAGTCCCGAGATCAGCTTGTCGACCCAGCCGTTGCGGTAACGCACGGCGATCAGGCCGAGGATGATCGCCAGCGGCACGGCCACGATAGCCGCCCAGAAGGCGAGGAACAACGTGTTCCACAAGCGTCCCTTGATCGACGTCGCGATATCCTGGCCGCTCGACATGGCCGTGCCGAGATCGCCGGTCAGCACGCCGCCTAGCCAGTGGAAATAGCGGACATAGGCCGGATCGTTGAGCCCGAGCTGCTCGCGCAGATTGGCGAGCGACTCCGGCGTCGCCGATTGTCCGAGAATGGCTTGCGCGACGTCGCCGGGCAGGATCTGGGTGCCGGCGAAGATCAGGACCGATATGGCCAACAAAAGGAGGATGCCCAGCGCGATGCGCTGGGCAATGAGTTTCAGGATGGGTGAAGACATATCTGCAAAGCCGGTCTCAGGCCTGCAGCCAGCACTTCGCCAAAGCGTAGCCGTTCATCAATTCCTGATGCGGATCGTCCACCCAGCCGTCGACCTTGGCGCCGGTCGCATCGATGAACTGGTTGAACATCGGCAGGATCAGGCCACCGTCGTCGCGCACCATGACGGCCATGTCGTGATACATCTGCTTGCGCTTGGCCTCGTCGAGCTCGGCGCGCGCCGCCAGCACCATCTTGTCGAAGTCCGGGCGTATGAAGCGCGTGTCGTTCCAGTCGGCCGTCGACAGATAGGCGGTCGAATACATCTGGTCCTGGGTCGAGCGGCCGCCCCAGTAGGAGGCGCAGAAGGGCTGCTTGTTCCAGACCTCGTTCCAATAGCCGTCGCCGGGCTCGCGCTTGAGCTCGAGTGTGATGCCAGCCTTGGCCGCGCTCTGCTGGAAGAGCTGAGCAGCATCGACCGCGCCGGGGAAGGCCACGTCCGAGGTCCGGAGCAGGATGGAGCCGTCGTGACCCGACTTCTTGTAGTGGAACTTGGCCTTGTCGGGATCGTACTTGCGCTGCTCGATCTCGGTGAACAGCGGATAGGACGCGTTGATCGGGAAGTCGTTGCCGAGCGAGCCATAGCCGCGCAGCACCTTGGTCAGCATTTCCTCGCGGTCAATAGCCAGTTTCAACGCCATTCTGAGGTCGTTGTTGTCGAACGGCGCCGTGTTGCAATGCATGATGAAGACGTAGTGGCCGGGACCGGCGTGGTTGCGGATGGTCACGCCCGGTACGTGCTTGATCAGGTCGACGATCTTCGGCTCGACGCGGTTGATCATGTTGACCTGGCCGCCCTGCAGGGCCGCCGTGCGCGCCGTGGCGTCGTTGATGACGATGACTTCGATCTGGTCGGCATGGCCCATCTTGTCGCCCTGCCAGTAGTTGGCGAAGCGCTCGCCGCCATGGCGCACGCCGGGCTCGTTGGTCTTGACCACGTAAGGGCCGGCCGAGATGCCGGCATCGGGCTTGTCCTTGCCGCCATTGGGCTGGACGATCAGGTGATAATCGCTGAGCAGGTAAGGAAGGTCGGCATTGGCCTCTTTCAGGGTCAGCACCACTTCCTTGCCGCTGGCCTTGATGGTCGCGATGCCCTTCATGTAGCCGAGCGCGCCGGACTTGGACTTCTCGTCCGAATGGCGTTCGAGCGTGGCGGCCACGTCTTGGGCGGTCACCGTCTTGCCGTTGTGGAATTCGACGCCGTCGCGGATTTTCAGCGTCCAGGTCTTGGCATCGTCCGAGGCGCCGATCTCCTCGGCAATCCGATTCTCAAGCTTGCCGTCCGGCGACAGCTCGACAATCATTTCGCCCCAGCACTTGCCGAAGGCGAACGGCACCTGCGTCATCATCAGTGCCGGATCGAGGCTGTTGGTGGATTCACCGCCGACCAGGCCGGCTTTCAGCGTGCCGCCCTTTATCGGGCCAGCGGCGCGCGCCGCGTTCGAAAGCAGCGAGTTGGCGAAAGTTGCGGTGACGCCAAGCGCTGCCGCCCGGCCGAGAAAGTCGCGACGGCTCAGCTTGCCCGATGCGACACGCCGGCTAAGGAATTCCAGTTCGTTTGACATTTGAGTTCCTCACTCTGTTGGTTCGACTCTGCGGCCGATTTTTCTTGGTTACTCTCGCTGGAATAATGAGGGTAAGCTAATGCGGTAAGCAAGACGGAATGCGACATGCCGTGGCGTAAATCGTACGTCGCATTTGGACCAACGATTTCAGCACTCAAACCAGCTCGCGCGCGACCTTTTCCTCGAAATCGCGGCCGAAGACGAGGATTTCGTTCTCATAGGCTTCGATTCTGGCGCTAAGAATGAAGTTTTGCCCGTCCGACCGCATCTCTGCCGATGTTTCGGTGCGCACCGACCATCCATTTCGCGACAGGGTCTGTGTCCAGTGCGTCTTGCCCGACGCTGACAGGGGATTGTCGGGGTGGATCGCCCAGGTCTCGCGGGCGATGCTGCCATGGGCGAGGTCATGTTCGAGATCGCGCAGTTCGCCGAAGTCGTCGACGATGGAAAGTGTGACGATTCCAGTCTTTTCGTCGCGCTCGACATGGCGCTCGGAATTGGCGGCGCGGATCGTTTCAGTCGCCCAGGGGGTGGCGCCTTCCGGGGCTGGGAATGAAATCTCGTCGCCCTTGGCCAGCGGACGCAGCGGCAGACTGAGCGTCGCCGCCGAGAGGTCCAGACGGACCGGCTCCGGCGACGGCCAGATCATCGGCCAGTAGGCGTTGGAAACGGCGATGCGAAGGTGATGGCCGGCCGGCACGCGGTAGGCGCATTGGTCGAGCACCACGCGCGCCGACACGGTTTCGCCCAGCACAAGCGCTTCGGGGAATTCATGCGAGTTGCGATGCGTCAGGTTGAGCACGCCATAGGAGATCAGTTCAGAGGCGCCGTCGGGATGCACGTCGCAAAGCCTGATCGCGATGTTGGCCTGACGGCGGTCCGAGGCGAGCTGAACCAGAACCTCAGGCGCGCCGACAATGTCGATCGCTTCGGTCAGCGGCGGCTGGTCGAAACACACCGACAGTGCGTCGTCGGGCCGCTGGTCGCCCGGCAGTTCCGGGCCGAAGGTGAACGGAAAATACTCGCCGCCAGCCAGGCCGCAGTTCTGCGGCGAGGCGACGATGGCGGGTTTGCCGCCCTTGGGCATCAGATCGATCGCTTCCGCCTTGATGTTCGGCGACGGCCATTGCTGCTCCGCCACCCAGCGTCCCGGACGTTCCGGATGCCAGCGCGTCGGACGCACGCTGTCCATCACATAGGCGCGGTAGGCCGGGTCGGCCTCGACGCCGGTGTCGATGTCCTTCAGCCAGCGGTCCCACCAGCGCAAGGCCTCCTGCAGGAAGCCGATTGCGGGCTTGGGCGCGGCGTAATGCGGATATTTGTGGATCCAGGGGCCGACGATGCCCTTGACCGGCGCCTCGATATTGGTCGCTAGGTTGGAGACGGTGTTGCGGTAGCCGTCATGCCAGCCGCCGATCGACAGCACCGCGGCTTTCACAGAGGAAAAATCCTCGCAGATCGAGCCGCGTTTCCAGTAGGCGTCGCGATGCTGGTGCTTCAGCCACAGCGGCGCCAGGAAGGGCTCGTTCTCCAGCCGGGTCAGCCACAGGTCGCGCCACCGGTTGTCGCCGGCGATCAGCGGGTCCGGCGGCCGCGACGAATAGGACAGCATGGTCGAGGCCCAGCCGAAATTCTCGATCAGCAGGCAGCCGCCCTTGTAGTGGATGTCGTCGGCATAGCGGTCGACGGTCGAACACAGGCTGATCACCGCCTTCAGCGCCGGCGGCTGCTTGGCCGCTACCTGCAGGCAGTTGAAGCCGCCCCAGGAAATGCCCATCATGCCGACATTACCGTTGCACCAGGGCTGTGAGGCAGCCCAGGCGATGACGTCGCAGGCGTCCTGAAGCTCCTGCTCGGTGTATTCGTCGTCCATCAACCCTTCGGAATCGCCATTGCCGCGCATGTCGACACGAATCGAGGCGTAGCCGTGGCCGGCGAAGTAGGGATGGGTCAGCTGATCGCGAAAGATCGTGCCGTCACGCTTGCGGTAGGGCAGATGCTCGAGGATTACCGGTACCGGATCATCGCCGGCATCTTCCGGCATCCACACTCGTGCCGACAACCGGCATCCATCCGGCATGACGATCCCCATGTCCGGAAACTCGACGACCTTGCGGGGAAATTCGGTGATGGTTTTCATGGCGCTATAACGCCCGTCGGCGAGGCAACTTTCAATCGCCATTCGCGACTGGAGCAGCGAAATATGCGACCTGTCACGGACGCTGCGGTCGCCTCTAACTTGCAGCGTTGGCGCTGCCCCTCACCCTTACCCTCTCCCCGTATAGAGACGGGGAGAGGGGGGCGCCGGCGTTGGAGCGCTTCTTTCTCCCCGTGACTATACGGGGAGAAATGCCCGGCAGGGCAATGAGGGGCTGCGCCAACCTCGATAGCTATCGTCTCCAATTGCGGGAAGCGATTGCGCTGCCAACCAACCGCCGAAAAACACTCAGTTCAGCGGAATGTCGTTTTCATCCTTGCTCGCCTGATAGGCGCCGGACAGCCCGTCATAGAGTGCCGAAATCCTGCCGATGCGTGCTTCCAGCCTGTTGCGCTCGGCCTCGGGCAGTGCCCGCGCCAGCCTGCGTATGGAAAAACTCTTCCAGTAGGCATTCTCGGCATTGTAACCGCCGGGATCGAGGGTGAAGACCTCCTTCAGGATCTTCAGATCGTGCGGAATGGCGAAGCTGTCGCGCGAGTCCTCGTGGCTGAAAAGATAGTAGAAATTGTCGAAACCGGTCCAGGTGATCGCCGACAGGCAGAGCGAGCAAGGTTCGTGCGTGGCCAGGAAGATGGCGTCCTTGGTATCGACGCGCTCGGCCTTCGGCATCTCGTAGAAACGCTTCAGGCAATGCACTTCACCATGCCAGAGCGGGTTTTCCATCTCGTTGTTGGTCTCGGCCAGTACCAGCGACCGGTCGTCCTTGCGCAGGATCGCCGCACCGAACAGCTTGTTGCCATGGGCAACGCCTTCCGCCGTCTTCGGTACGATGTCGTGCTCGATGACGTCGAGCAGGCGGTCGATCAGCGAAATGTCGGTCATTGTCGGGTCTCCTGCTGCATGTCGCCAAAAGTGCCGCCGGTTTTGGGATGACGACATGCACAAAAATCAAGGGAGGTGGATCTCGTAGGCGTGCGAGAAATGAAACTCTTCGAGGTTGGAGCCGTCGCCGCCACGGTCGACGATCAGGAAGTCCTGGGCCTCGCCGAGCGGCGTCAGCACGCCATGCCAGAGATTGCGGGAATAGTTGATGCCTTGTCCGGGCGCGGTGATGAAAGCATGCGGCTCGCCCGGCCCCTCATCGCCGTCATGGCAGACAACGACCAGGAACGGACGCGGCGACAGCGGGATAAAGGCCTGGCTGCCGAAGGGGTGGCGTTCGACCATGGTCAGCTTCAGCGGCAATTCATAGGGCGTGCCGCGCACCATCGAGATCAGCACGCGCGCGTTAGGCCCAGTCGCTTGCGCCGTGGCTAGATCGTGGTAGCGCACGGCCTTGCCGCCATTGATCGGGTAGTGGTTGTCGCCGCCCATGTCGATGACGTCGCCGAATTCGGCAAAGTTTTCGCGGGTTAGCGGCCGCGCGATGATGCGGCTCATGGCGCGCGTTTCGCGATGCCGGCGCCGCCAAGCTTGGCGTGCCGGTTGACGTCCTTGTAGAGCAGATAGCGGAACTTGCCGGGGCCGCCAGCATAGCAGGCCTGCGGGCAGAAGGCGCGCAGCCACATATAGTCGCCGGCCTCGACTTCGACCCAGTCCTGATTGAGGCGATAGACCGCCTTGCCTTCCAGCACATAGAGGCCGTGCTCCATGACATGGGTCTCGGCGAAGGGAATGACGGCGCCCGGCTCGAGCGTGACGATGGTCATGTGCATGTCGTGGCGCATGTCTGCGGGATCGACGAACCGTGTCGTTGCCCAGCGGCCATCGGTGCCGGGCATCGGGGTCGGCGCGATCTCCTGCTCGTTGGTGAAGAAGGCCTGGGGCGCTTCGATACCATCGACGGCCTCGTAGGCCTTGCGAATCCAGTGGAAGCGGACTGTAGCCTTGCTTTCATTGTGAACCGTCCAGCCGCTCGCCGGCGGCAGGAATGCAAAGCCGCCGGGGCTTAAGCTATGTTTCTTGCCGGCGAGCAAAACGGTGAGTTCGCCCTCGACCACGAACAGGGCGCCTTCGGCGCCGGCATCGGGTTCCGGCCGATCGCTGCCGCCGCCGGGCGCGACCTCGACAATGTATTGCGAGAAGGTCTCGGCAAAACCGGACAGCGGTCGCGACAATATCCAGACGCGGGTCTTGTCCCAGAACGGCAGGGCGCTGGTGACGATGTCCTGCATCACGCCCTTCGGAATAACAGCATAGGCTTCGGTGAAGACGGCGCGACCGGTCAGAAGCTCGTTCTGGCCGGAATGCCCGCCATGCGGTGCATAGTAGGTTCGGTCGGGCATCTTGAGCGTATCCATGAGTTCAAACCTATGAAGGGAGCATGTCCTTGAGGCGGAGCAACGCGATGCGCTCGACCTGTTTGCAGGCGGTGCCGAATTCGGCCGCGCGGCTGTTGCCGATGCGCGTTTCGAACTCCGCCAGGATCTCCTCCTTGGTCTTGCCCTTCACCGCGATGATGAACGGGAAGCCGAAGGTGGTGACGTAGGCGGCGTTGAGCTTGGAGAACAGTTCGCGCTCCTTGTCGGTCAGCGCGTCGAGGCCGGCCGAGGCCTGTTCCCTGGTCGATTCCGCGGTCAGCCGCTTGGCCTTTGCCAGTTTGCCGGCAAGATCGGGATGAGCGTTGAGCACGCCGAGCCGCTCGGTTTCGCTGGCGGAGCGGAAAATGCGGCAGAGCGCATTGTGCAGGCCGCCGGCCGTATCATGCGCCGGGCCGAGTTCAAGTTCGTAGGCGCGCTCAGCAATCCACGGCGAATGCTCGAACACGCCGCCGAATGTGTGAACGAACGTCTCGAATTCCATCTTCGACGGACGCAGCGCCGCCGGCTTGTAGGGATGGTTCTCTTGCCAGTGTTTGGCGATATCGATGCGTCGCGCCAGCCAGACCTTGTCGTGGGACTTCACATAGTCGACGAAGCGCTTCAGCGCGGCCACCCGGCCGGGACGTCCGACGAGGCGGCAATGCAGGCCGATGTTCATCATGCGCGGCCGACCGGCCTTGCCCTCGGCATAGAGCGTGTCGAAACTGTCCTTCAGATAGGCGAAGAACTGGTCGCCCGAATTGAACCCCTGCGGCGTGGCGAAGCGCATGTCGTTGGCGTCGAGCGTATAGGGGATGATGAGCTGGGCGCCATCTTCGTGCTCGAACCAGTAGGGCAGTTCGTCGTCATAAGTGTCCGACACATAGTCGAAGCCGCCTTCCTGCGCTGCCAGCCGCACGGTGTTGACCGATGTGCGGCCAGTGTACCAGCCGGTCGGGCGTTGGCCCGTCACTTCGTAGTGCAGCTTGATTGCGTCTTCCAGGTCGCGGCGCTCGTCCTCCGCGGCATAGTCGCGGTAGTCGATCCATTTCAGCCCGTGCGAGGCGATCTCCCAGTCGGCTTCCTGCATCGCCGTGACCTGGTCGGGCGACCGGGCGAGCGCGGTGGCGACGCCGTAGCAGGTTATCGGTACGTCGGCCTCGGTGAACAGGCGAAGAAGCCGCCAGAAACCAGCGCGGGCGCCATATTCGTAAATCGATTCCATGTTCCAGTGGCGTTGGCCAAGCCAGGGCGCGGCGCCGACGATCTCGGACAGGAAGGCTTCGGATGCCTTGTCGCCATGCAGGACGCAGTTCTCGCCGCCTTCCTCGTAGTTGACGACGAACTGAACCGCGACATGCGCTCCGTCAGGCCATTTCGGATCCGGTGGATTGGCTCCGTAGCCGCGCATGTCTCGTTCGTAACGCATGGTCCCTCCTGCCGGACATCGCCGGGAGCGTGCTCAAGATAGTCGAAAGGGTCGCGTGCGCATTCCCCCGAAATTTTTGAAAGTGTTTTTGCCGCGCTCCGCTCGACCGGGACTTATGCATCGCCTTTAATTGGCGCACAATTCATCAGTAGAGTTCGGCTGTACCTGGCCAGTTCGTCGTATTGGAAATGGGAGGCTGCCAATGGCAGAAACGTCGAAAGCCGATGGCGGGCGTCTGACGACGCATGTCCTCGACACCGCGACCGGCAAGCCGGCGGCAGGGCTGTCGATCGAGCTCTATCGCGTCGATGGCACCGCGCGCACCCATTTGAAGACCGTTGCCACCAATGCCGACGGCCGCTGCGACGCACCATTGCTGGCCGGCGCGGACTTCCGCACTGGCGAATACGAGCTGGTTTTCGCGGCAGGCGACTATTTGCGCCGCCAGGGAACGAAACTGCCTGAACCGGCCTTCCTCGATATCGTACCGATCCGCTTCGGCATGGCCGAACCGGTGCATTACCACGTGCCGCTGCTCGTCTCGCCCTATGGCTATTCGACCTACAGGGGAAGCTGAGGCATGGCCACGGTCACGACACGCAACGAGATACGCTTCATCCTCAACGGGCAAGACGTAGCCCTGACCGCTGTCGCGCCCGACGAGACCTTGCTCGACTGGCTGCGGCTCAACCGCACCCTGCGCGGCACCAAGGAAGGCTGCGGCGAGGGCGACTGTGGCGCCTGCACGGTGCTGGTTGGAAGGCTGTCCGCCGGTGGGCTGGTCTATGAGAGCGTCAATGCCTGCATCCGCTTCCTCGGCTCGCTCGATGGCACCCATGTGGTGACGATCGAGCATCTGCGCGGCGAGCCGGGCAAACTGCATCCGGTCCAGCAGGCGATGGTCGATTTCCACGGCTCGCAATGCGGCTTCTGCACGCCGGGCTTCGTCATGTCGCTCTATGGCCTGTGGATGAAGTCGCCGGAACCGTCCGACGGGGCAATAGAAAAGGCGCTACAGGGCAATCTCTGCCGCTGCACCGGCTATGAGGCGATCATGCGGGCGGCGCGCGCCATCTCCAGCTACGGCAAGGTTGCCAGGGATCCGCTGGCGGCCGAGCGCAAGACGATCACGGCCCGGCTCGAAGCGATGAACGACGGCCTGCGCGTCGAGATCGGCACGGCCAAGGCGCGGCTGATCGTGCCGGCCGATGTCGATGATTTCGCTGACATCCTCGACCAGGAGCCGGGCGCCACCATCGTGGCCGGCTCGACCGATGTCGGCCTGTGGGTGACCAAGCACATGCGCGACATCTCGCCGGCTGTGTTCATCGGCAATCTCGACGGCCTGTGCGCGATGTCCGAGGAGGATGGTGTCATCACCATCGGCGCCGGCGTCACCTACACCGAGGCATTCTCGACGCTCGCCAAACGCATCCCGCCGCTGGGCGCGCTGGTCGATCGCATCGGCGGCGAACAGGTGCGCAACATGGGAACGATCGGCGGCAATGTTGCCAACGGTTCGCCGATCGGCGACACGCCGCCGCCCTTGATCGCGCTCGGCGCTCGGCTGACGCTGCGCAAGGGCAAGGAGCGGCGGACGATCCCGCTGGAAACCTTCTTCATTGCCTATGGCAAGCAGGACCGCCAGCCCGGCGAGTTCGTCGAGGCGGTGCATGTGCCGGTTCCGGCCAAGGGCACGAAATTCGCCGTCTACAAGGTCACCAAGCGCCGTGACGAGGACATCACGGCTACGCTCGGCGCATTCCTGCTGACGCTGGCCGGGGATGGCACGGTGGCGGATGTCCGCATCGCCTATGGCGGCATGGCGGCCACGCCGAAACGAGCCTCAGCGGTGGAGAACGCGCTGCTTGGCAAGCCATGGACGGAAGAGACCGTCGAGGCCGCAATGGCTGAGTATGCCAGGGATTTCACCCCACTGACCGACATGCGCGCTTCCGCCGAATACCGGGCGCTGGCGGCGCGCAATCTGCTGTTGCGCTTCTTTGCCGAGACAAGCGGCACCAGGGAGCCGATCCAGGTTTCAAGGTACGAGGCGGCATGATGAACAAGCACGCCACCCAGAATCTCAAGGCGGTAAAAATCGTGGGCGGCGTTGCCACTGACCAGCGCCATGATTCCGCGCACAAGCATGTCGACGGCACGGCCGTTTACATCGACGACATGCCGGAGCCGGCCGGCACGCTGCATGTCGGGCTCGGCCTCTCGAAGGTGGCGCACGGCAGCCTGAAGAGCGTCGACCTCTCGGCCGTGCGCACGGCTCCCGGCGTCGTCGATGTGCTCACCTATGCTGACGTGCCTGGCGAGAACGACGTGTCGCCAAGCAACATGCATGACGATCCGGTGCTGGCGGAAGGCAAGGTGCAGTTCTTCGGCCAGCCGATCTTCGCTGTCATCGCCACGACCCGCGAGCATGCGCGCCGCGCCGCGCGGCTGGCCAGGATCGAATATGATGAATTGCCCGCCATCATCGGCATCTGCGATCTCGATCCGGTCAAGGACAAGCTTGTCACCACGCCGCTGACCTTGCGGCGCGGCGATGCGGCCGCTGCGATTGCCGCTGCGCCGCGTCGGGTGAAGGGGCGGATGAAGCTTGGCGGACAGGACCACTTCTACCTCGAGGGCCAGGTGTCGTTGGCGGTGCCGGGCGAAGATGACGAGGTTCTGGTCTATTGTTCGACGCAGGGGCCAAGCGAAACGCAGCATCTGGTCGCTCATGCGCTCGGCGTGCCCAGCCATGCGGTGACGGTCGAAGTCCGCCGCATGGGCGGCGGCTTCGGCGGCAAGGAAACACAGGCCAACCAGTGCGCGGCAATCGCCGCTATCGCGGCCAAGAAGCACAAACGCGCCGTCAAGGTCAGGCTCGACCGTGACGAGGACATGACCGCCACCGGCAAGCGGCACGACTTCGCCATCGATTATGAGGTCGGCTTCGACGACGAGGGCAATATCCTCGGCGTCGACTACATGTTCGCACTCAATGCCGGCTTCTCGGCCGACCTGTCCGGTCCGGTCGGCGACCGTGCGCTGTTCCATTGCGACAACGCCTATTTCTATCCGAATGTCCACGCCAGGTCGGCGCCGCTTTACACCAACACCGTTTCCAACACGGCTTTCCGGGGCTTCGGCGGTCCGCAGGGCATGGTCGGCGCCGAGCGCGTCATCGACGAGGTTGCCTTCGCGGTCGGCAAGGACCCGCTCGAAATCCGCAAGCTGAATTTCTACGACCCGATGGAGGCGATCGGCACCCGCAACGTCACGCCCTACCACCAGAAGGTCGAAGACAACATCATCCAGCGCATCGTCGCCGAGCTGGAGGAAAGTGCCGACTATGCCGGAAGGCGACGCGAGATAGCGGCCTTCAACGCCAACAGCCGCTTCATCAAGCGCGGCCTGGCGCTGACGCCGGTCAAGTTCGGCATCTCCTTCACCAAGACCGAGTCCAACCAGGCCGGCGCGCTGGTGCATGTCTACGCCGATGGCTCCGTGCACATGAACCATGGCGGCACCGAAATGGGCCAAGGCCTGCACCTCAAGGTGGCGCAGGTCGTGGCCGAGGAATTCCAGATCGATCTCGAGCGGGTAAAGATCACCGCCACCACCACCGCCAAGGTGCCGAACACGGCACCGACGGCGGCGTCTTCGGGCGCCGACCTCAACGGCATGGCGGCGCAGAATGCGGCGCGGCAGATCCGCAAGCGGCTCACCGACTTCGCGGCCGAGAAATATCAGGTTCCGGTCGATCAGGTGGTGTTCCTGCCCAACCGGGTTCGCGTCGGCAACCAGGAAATTAGCTTCAACGATCTGGTCAAACAGGCCTACATTTCGCGCGTACAGCTTTCGGCCGCCGGTTTCTACAAGACTCCGAAAATCCATTGGGACCGCAGCAAGGGCCAGGGCCACGCCTTCTACTACTACGCCTATGGCGCGGCCTGCGCGGAAGTGTCGGTGGACACGCTGACCGGCGAATATGTCGTCGAGCGCGCCGACATCCTGCACGATTGCGGGCGCTCGCTGAACCGGGCGATCGACATCGGCCAGGTCGAGGGTGGGTTCATCCAGGGCATGGGCTGGCTGACGACGGAAGAGCTCTGGTGGGACGACAAGGGAAGGCTGCGCACGCATGCGCCATCGACCTACAAGATCCCGCTCGCCTCCGACCGCCCGAAGATCTTCAACGTGGCGCTGACCGACTGGTCGCAAGCCTATGAGCCGACCATCCATCGCTCCAAGGCGGTCGGCGAGCCGCCCCTGCCGCACGGCATGTCGGTGTTGCATGCCTTGTCGGATGCGGTCGCGAGCGTAGCTGACAACAAGATCTGTCCGCGCCTCGATGCACCTGCGACACCGGAGCGGGTGTTGATGGCGATCGAACGGCTGAAGAAAGAGATGAAAGCAGGGGCCTGAAGCGGCAAACCGTGCAATTCGGACCGAAAAAGCCTATATTTCCCGATTGGGAACGCGAGATATGAACTCGAAAGTGCAAAGCCTTAAAGCCTTTCTTGGCCGCGCCGGCCGGCTCGCCCTGGTCGAAGTGGCGAGCACGAAGGGCTCGACGCCACGCGAAAAGGGCGCCTTCATGCTCGTCTCGCAAGCGGCGATCCTTGGCACGATCGGCGGCGGCCAGCTCGAATACATGGCCATCGACAAGGCACGGCAGATGCTTTTCTCCCCCCTTGAGGGGGAGATGGCCGCGAAGCGGTCAGAGGGGGTCCTCTCAGGAGGCACCGCGAGGGCGTCGAGCACTGCCGCAACGACCCCCTCTGTCGGCTTCGCCGACATCTCCCCCTCAAGGGGGGAGAGATCCCGCGCCACCAGGGGGAGGGATGCCCGCATCGAAGTCGACGAAGTCTGCGCCACGCTCGATGTGCCGCTCGGGCCGGAGATCGGTCAATGCTGCGGCGGGCGCGTCGAGGTGCTGATCCGGCTTGTCGATGCTCCCCTCGCTGCTGAACTGGTTGCGGCTGCCGAAGCCGAGGAGGCGCACTTGCCGCATGTCTATATCTTCGGCGGTGGCCATGTCGGCCAGGCGCTGGCGTCGACGATTGCGCTTCTTCCCGTGCACGGCGTCGTCGTCGAGACGCGCGCCGAGGCGCTGGAAGGCATGCCGGAAACCGTCGAGACGCGACTGACGGCGATGCCGGAAGCCATGGTGCGCGATGCTCCGGCAGGCGCGGCCTTCGCCATCCTCACCCACGACCACGCGCTGGATTTCCTGATCGTCGCCGAAGCGCTGAAGCGCGATGACACCGCCTATGTCGGCATGATCGGCTCGAAGACGAAGAAAGCGACGTTCAGGAACTGGTTCCTGAAATCGGCGGATGGCAGCGAAGCCGAATTCGCCCGCCTCGTCTCGCCGATCGGCGGCGATGCGGTCAAGGACAAGCGACCGCCCGTCATCGCAGCGCTTGCGGCCGCCGAGATCATGACCGCGCTGGTCACTCATGCTGCTGTATCAAATGCCGGCCATCATGCCCCGCATGACAAGGCGATGGCCGGCTAGCCTCGTCGGATACGTCACAGCTGCTCATTGATTTCGTCATTTCCCAATCGCTCGAAAATCGCGTTTGCTGTGTCGGCATTGCAGCACGAGGCGAAGACATATGAACGTTCTGAAAATTGCGGCCTTTTCGGATGGAGAAGCCGGCGGTAATCCTGCTGGAGTCCTGATCGGCGACGTCTTGCCCGATGCCGCCGAAATGCAAGGCATCGCGGCGCGGGTAGGGTTCTCGGAGACCGCCTTTGCCGCACGCGATGGGAACAACTGGCGGGTGCGTTATTTCTCACCGGAATCCGAGGTGCCCTTTTGCGGTCACGCCACCATAGCTCTTGGCGCGGCGTTGGTCCGGCAATTTGGCGACGGCATTTTCCCGCTGACCCTCAACCAGGCGAGCATCACCGTCGAAGGATTCCGCGATGGCGCGAATGTCGCTGCCGCGTTGCAGTCGCCGCCAACACGCAGCAAGGCTGCCTCGCCGGAGTTGATTGCCGAGGCGCTGGCGCTGTTCGGCTATACAGCGGGCGATCTAGATGCGGCCATTCCACCGGCCTTGATCCATGGCGGCGCGGATCATCTTGTGCTGGCCCTCAAGTCGCGCGAGGCGCTGGCCGCCATGCGCTATGACCTGAAAGCCGGCCAGGCCTTCATGCGGCGGGAAGGGCTGGTGACGGTCCTGCTTGCCTATGCCGAGACGCCGCGATTGTTCCACACGCGCAATCCGTTTGCGTCCGGCGGCGTCTACGAGGATCCGGCGACGGGTGCCTCGACGGCCGCATTCGCTGGCTATCTGCGCGACATAGGCTGGCCGCATGGCGGCGCGATCGACATCGTGCAGGGCGAGGACATGGGCATGCGTTCGCGCCTGCATGCCGATATTCCGCCGGAAATCGGCAACTCGATCAGGGTCTCCGGCACTGCCCGGATGATGGACGAGGCGTAGGCGTCGTTCAGTCTCAGGCAGGCCGTTTCAAGCCGAGATGGTCGCGCAGCGTGCGGCCTTCGTAGTCCCTACGGAACAGGCCGCGCCGTTGCAGTTCCGGCACGACCAGCGTGGCAAAGGCATCGAGTTCGCCGGGGAACCAGGAGGGCATGACGTTGAACCCGTCGGCCGCACCGCCCTCGAACCGCGCCTGCAACTCGTCGGCGACCTGCGCCGCCGTGCCGACGATGCGCCAATGGCCCCGCGCCCCAGCGAAATGGCGGGCAAGCTGGCGGATGGAAAGGCCGTCGCGGCGCGATTGCTCGACGACCAGCGCCTGCCGGCTTTTCATCCCTTCGCTCTCCGGCAGTTCGGGCAGTGGCCCGTCGATCGGATAGCGCCAGAGGTCGGAGATGCTGAGATAGCTGGACAGCAGGGCGACACCGACATCATCGGGGATCAGCTCCTGCAATTCCTCGTGTTTCTCGCGGGCTTCAGCTTCCGTTTCCGCCACCACGGGCGCAACCCCGGGCATGATCTTGATGTCGTCGGGTTCGCGTCCATACGCTGCCATGCGCCCTTTCAGATCGTCGTAAAAGGCCTTGGCTTCCTCGAATGTCTGGGCCGCCGTGAACACCACGTCGGCGGTGCGGGCGGCAAGGTCGCGGCCGACATCCGAGGCACCGGCCTGGACCATCACCGGTGCGCCCTGGGGCGAACGCGGCAGGTCGAGCGGGTCGCGAACCGAAAAGCTCTGGCCGTCATGCCCGGAAGCGCCGCCGTGCCAAAGTCCGGTCACCACTTCGGCGAACTCACGCGCCCGCTCATAGCGGTCAGCATGGGGCTTGAGGCCGGTCGAGCCGAAATTGGCGGCCTCGATGGGACTGGCTGAGGTGACCAGGTTCCAGCCGGCCCGGCCGCCGCTGAGATGGTCGAGCGACAGAAAGGTCCGCGCCAGCCCGTAAGGCTCGTTGTAGCTTGTCGACGCTGTCGAAACGAGACCGATGCGGCTGGTCTGGACGGCCAGCGCCGACAGCAAGCTGATGGGCTCGAAGCCGATCGAGCGCGACGTCTGGCTGGCGATGCCGACATTGGCCTCGCGCAGGCCGGCGGCGTCCTCGCAGAAGACCATGTCGAACTTCGCCGCTTCCGCCGTGCGCGCCAGCTGGATGTAATGATCGATGTCGACGCCGGCCATGACATGCGCCTTGGGATGGCGCCAGGCGGCAATGTGGTGGCCTGTCGCCCAAAGGAAGGCGCCGAGCTTCATCTGGCGGGACGCAGCGGTCATTGGTCACCTCCGCCGGCAAGTCCAAGATGCGAGCGCAGGGTCGTCCCGCGATAGCTCTCTCGAAACAGGCCACGCCGCTGCAACTCCGGCAAAACCAGATCGATGAAGTCGTCGAGCGCTGCAGGCTGCATTGGCATCCGGATGTTGAACCCGTCGCAGCCTTTTGACTGGAATTGTCCCGCCAGCCTGTCGGCGGAGATGGTCGGCCTGCCATCGGTGATGGGCGCGATGGTCGTCAGAACCTTCACGGCATCCGGGGCGCGCCCGTTGACGGCAACGCGACGCTTTAGATTGTCATGGCGTGCTTTCGCGCCATCGATCGGTCCGTCATCCAGAAGAATGACATCGGCGGTCCGGGCGGCAATATCCATGTCGGGCTCCGACAGGCCGGACAGCACCAGCAACGGCGTGTCCTGTGGCGATCTCGCGACGTTCAGCGGTCCTTGCACGGAAAAGAACTCGCCCTTGTGGTCGAGCAGATGCATCTTCTCGGGATCGTGGAAGCGACCACCGCTCTTGTCGAACAGCAGTGCATCCGCATCCCAGCCCTGCCACAACCCCTGGACGATGCCGATATATTCGTCCGTGCGGCGGCGAAAATCGTCAGGCGAAAACCCTTCCGATCGGCTGAAATTGGCCGCTTCGCGCGGGGCCTGCGCCATGGTCGCATTCCAGCCGGCGCGGCCATGGCTGATGATATCGAGCGAGGCGAAACGGCGCGCCAGATTGTAGGGCTGGTGGCCGATGGTCGACGCCCCGGCGACGAGGCCTATCCTGCTCGTCACCGTTGCGAGCGCCGCCAGCAAGGTCGTCGCTTCGAAGGGCGCCTGCCTGCTTACGGCATCACCAGCGGGAGCCGGCGCGGAATCGGCGATAACAACCATGTCCAGCTCGGCTGCTTCAGCCTTTTGCACAAGCTGCGCCAGACGATCGAATTCAGGTTCGGACCCGGGCGATCCATCGGCGGCTCCGGGGAACAGCGAAACGGCAAGATGCATTGTGGCGCCGTTGTCCATCGATGATCCCTGCAAGACGAAATGGAACCCGGACTATGTTCGCCGGTTGCGGGGATGGCAACCGCTGGCGCTGGGCCAACTGCCGGTCACTTGCCGGCCAGCCCATCACCGGCCCGCCAAGAGATCGTTGATCAGCCGCTGGCAACGCTCGGCCATGAAGTCGAGCAGCAGCCGCACTTTCGGATCCTGCAGCTTCTTGTGCGGATAGACGGCGGCGAACTGAACCGGCGTCGGCGGCGTGTTGGTCAGGATCACCTTCAGTCGCCGGTCCCGGATGAACGGCTCGACCTCGAAGCGTGGCTTGTTGATGATGCCACGCCCGGACAGCGCCCAGCCGGTCAGCACATCGCCGTCGTCGGTGTCGTAGGGACCGTGCACTTCGAATTTCTGCGGACCGGTGGGCGTCTGCAAGGTCCAGACATATTCGCGCGCGCCGGAATAGCGCAGCATCAGGCAATCGTGCTTCTTGCCGATCAGTTCCTGCGGTTCCGTCGGCTCACCGCGCGCTTCCAGATATTTCGGCGCCGCCACCAGCACCCGCTCGCATTCCATGATGCCGCGCATCCTGAGGCTGGAATCCTCGATGATGCCGAGCCGGAAGGCGACGTCGATGCCTTCCTTCATGATGTCGACATTGTGGTCCGAGAGCCTCAGCCGCACCTCGATGTCGGGGTATTTGTCGTGGAAATCGGGAATGCCCGATGCTACCAGCCGCCGTCCCAGGCCCAAGGGGGCTGTGACCCGGATGGTGCCGCGCGGTTGGCCGGACAGTGCGGATACCGCGGCTTCCGCCTCGGTGATCGCCTCCAGAACCTGCTTGGCGCCGGAATAGAACACGTTGCCGTGCTCGGTCGGCATCAATTGACGTGTCGTGCGGTTGAACAGCCGCACGCCAAGATGCTTTTCCAACTCCTTGATGCGGTTGGAGGCGACCGCCGGCGAAATGCGCATGTCGCGGCCGGCCGCCGACAGATTGCCGAGTTCGACGACGCGGACGAAAACGGCAATGTTGTCGAGATAGGCCATGCGGTTCCGTGGCTTTCATGCTGCGGCTTGTTGCGACTCTAGTTCATGCCCCCGAAATTCGGAATCGATTTTCGGAAAGGATCATGAACCAGCTAAAATATTCTACAGCGTCCTTTGCGCGTCCAAGGGGACGCGCGGCGCTGTAGTATTTTCCATTTTTTTTTGAAAGTCATCGTACACTTCGCCTCTTTTCGTTTGCGTTCAAGCCCGTAAAGTCACCGGACTGGCAGGGACGACTTCAATGATGGATTTCGCGATTTTCTGGGACTGGCTGAGCTTTGCCGTGCGCTGGCTGCATGTCGTCACCGGCATCGCCTGGATCGGCTCTTCCTTCTATTTCGTCGCGCTCGATCTCGGCCTGCGCCAGCGTCCGGGCATGCCCGTCGGCGCCTTCGGCGAGGAATGGCAGGTGCATGGCGGCGGCTTCTACCACATCCAGAAATATCTGGTGGCGCCAGCCGAAATGCCAGAGCACCTGACCTGGTTCAAATGGGAATCCTACGCCACCTGGCTGTCCGGCTTCGCCATGCTCTGCGTCGTCTACTATGCTGGTGCGGACCTCTTCCTGATCGATCCCAACGTGCTGCCAATGTCGGTGCCGGTCGGTATCCTGCTGTCCATGGCAACCATCGGCGTCGGCTGGGTCGTCTATGACCTTCTGTGCCGCTCGCCGCTGGGAAAAAGCGACACCGGCCTGATGCTGTTGCTGTATTGCGTGCTGGTGTTCATTGCCTGGGGGCTGACGCATCTGTTCACCGGCCGCGCCGCCTTCCTGCATCTCGGCGCCATCACCGCCACGATCATGTCGGCCAATGTCTTCATGGTCATCATTCCCAACCAGAAGATCGTCGTCGCCGACCTCATCGCCGGCCGCAAGCCAGATCCGAAATACGGCAAGATCGCCAAGCAGCGCTCGCTACACAACAACTACCTGACGCTGCCGGTGCTGTTCCTGATGCTGTCGAACCACTATCCGCTGGCCTTCGGCACCCAGTTCAACTGGGTCATCGCCTCGCTGGTGTTCATCATCGGCGTGCTGATCCGGCACTATTTCAATACAGTGCACAAGCGCGCCGGAAACCCGCACTGGACTTGGCTGGGCGCCCTTGTCTTGTTCATCATCATCATCTGGCTGTCGACCGTGCCGAAGGTGCTGACCGGCGAGCCGAAAGCGTCTGCCGAGGCCCAAGTCTATATTGCCTCGGCGCATTTCCCGGCCGTTCGCGACACCGTGCTCGGGCGCTGCTCGATGTGCCATGCACAGGAGCCGTCCTATGAAGGCATCTATCACGCGCCGAAGGGCGTGATGCTCGACACCGACGCCAACATTGCCAACCACGCCCGCGAGATCTACCTGCAGGCCGGCCGCAGCCATGCGATGCCGCCCGCCAACGTCACCCAGGTCACCGACAAGGAACGGGCGCTGCTGGTGGCGTGGTTCGAGGGCGCGGGCAAATAGCCTGGCGGGGCAGGCTCTTCGTCGCGGGCGAGGGCATCTCAAGACAATGACATGGCGGATTTCATGACCACCACACTTCTGCGCGGCCGAACCCTGTCCTTCCTGCGCTGGCCCGAAACCATCGACGACCATTCCGCCTGGCGCTACGAGGAGGATGGTGGCCTGCTGATCCGGGACGGCCGGATTGTTGCCGCCGGCGCCTATGCCGACGTCGAGAAACAGGCGGGCGAAGGAGCAAAAAAGATCGATCACCGGCCGCATCTTCTGCTGCCGGGCTTCATCGATGCCCATGTGCATTTTCCGCAGATGCAGATCATTGCCTCATACGGCGCCGAACTGCTCGACTGGCTGAACACCTACACGTTTCCGGAAGAGACGAAGTTCGCCAATGCCCAGCATGGCCGCCGCATCTCCAGGCTGTTCCTCGACGAGATGGTGCGCCACGGCACCACTACGGTGGTCGCCTATTGCTCGGTGCACAAGGCCTCCGCCGAAGCCTTCTTCGCGGAATCGCACGACCGCAACATGCTCAACATCGCCGGCAAGGTGATGATGGACCGCAATGCGCCCGAAGGTGTGCTCGACACGCCTCAGTCCGGCTATGACGACACCAAGGCACTGGTCGCGCAATGGCATGGCAAGGGCCGGCAGCACTATGCCATCACGCCGCGCTTCGCCATCACCTCATCGCCGGAACAGATGGAGATGGCCGGCGCACTATGCCGCGAACATCCCGACCTGCATATGCAGACGCATCTGTCCGAAAACCACGCCGAGATCGCCTTCACCCAGCAACTCTATCCCTGGTCGCGCGATTACACCGACGTTTACGAGCATTACGGGCTGCTGGGGAAGAAGAGCCTGTTTGGCCACTGCATCCATCTCTCGGAACGCGAGGCGGATGCGCTCTCGGAGAGCGGCTCGGTGGCGGTATTCTGCCCGACCTCGAACCTGTTCCTCGGCTCCGGCCTGTTCGATTATCAGCGCTACCGCACGCGTGACAAAGCCCTCCGGATCGCGGCGGCCACCGATGTCGGCGGCGGCACCAACTATTCGATGCTGCGCACCATGGACGAGGGCTACAAGGTGATCGCGTTGAACGGCGAGAAGCTGAACCCGTTCCAGTCCTTCTGGCAGATGACGCGTGGCAATGCCGAGGCGCTGTCGGTGGCTGAAAAGGTCGGCACGCTGGATGAGGGGACCGACGCCGACATCGTCGTGCTGGATGCCCGCGCCACGCCGGCGATGCGCTTGCGCATGGAGACGGTGGGCACGCTGGCGGAAGAGCTGTTTCTGCTACAGACGCTGGGAGATGACCGCGCCGTGCGCGAAGTCTATGTCGCGGGGCGGCCGGCCAAGACCGACATGGCGCTTTAGGCATGTCGATATTCAGGTGATGCCGGCCTGACCTGAATCTCGACATACCTGCGCGCCCGACCCTACGGTGTCGCACAGACGCTTGACCCGGCGGCAGCCATCGGTCAAAGCGTGCGGCGAAGTTGACAGGGGAACGACATGGCCGTTGCTGACGACATTGCTCTGATCAAGAAACAGGAGGAGACTCTTGTCTTCCCGGCTTTCGATGAAGCCGTGGCCTTCAAGATCGGTTCGGCCATCCGCGACCGCGCTGTGGCCGAAAACCTGCCCGTCATTGTTGATATCCGCACCTTCGACCGGCCGCTGTTCTATGCAGCGATGCCCGGTTCGAACGCCTCCAATCCCGACTGGGCGCGGCGCAAGATCAATGTGGTCCGGCGGTTTCTCCGGAGCACTTATCGCCTGGTGCTGGAGCAGCAGCGTCCCGACCGCACCTTCAAGGTGGGTGAGGGGCTGGACATAGCCGACTACGTGCTGGCCGGCGGCGGCTTTCCGGTGACCGTGAAGGGCGCCGGCGTCATCGGCGTGATCGCGGTGTCCGGCCTGCCGGAGCGCGAGGATCACTCTGTCGTGGTCGATGCGCTCTGCGATCACCTGGGCATCGACAAGCGCGGGCTGGCACTGGCTCCGGAAGAAAAATGACCGGCATGGACTCCAAGCTCTTCCTCACATCGATCTTCAACGCTGCCGTTGCGGCCGCCGATCCGGAACGCACGATCCGCGATCATTTGCCGGCGAAGCCCAAGGGTCGCACCATCGTCATTGGCGCGGGAAAAGGCTCGGCACAGATGGCCGCGGCCTTCGAAAAGGTCTGGGACGGACCTATCGAAGGGCTGATCGTCACCCGCTATGGCTATGGCGCCAAATGCGAGCGCATCGAAATCATCGAGGCGGCGCATCCAGTGCCTGATGCCGCCGGGCTCGAGGCCTCGCGCCGCCTGCTGGCAAAGGTGCAGGGCCTGACAGCGGACGATCTGGTCGTGGCGCTCATTTCCGGTGGCGGCTCGGCGCTGTTGCCGTCTCCAGCCGGCAGCTTGACGCTGGCCGACGAGATCGCCGTCAACGAGGCGCTGCTTGCTTCCGGCGCGCCGATAGCGGCGATGAACACTATCCGCAAGCATGTTTCCACCATCAAGGGTGGTCGGCTGGCGGCGACCGCCTGGCCAGCCAGGGTCGTGTCGCTGGTCGTCTCCGACATTCCCGGCGACAATCCCGCGCTGGTCGCCTCCGGTCCAACCGTTCCCGACACCGGTAGCCGCGAAGATGCGCTGGCGTCGATCGCCGCTTATGACATGAAGCTGCCGGCCTCGGTGATGGCGCATATCAATTCGCCGGTCGCCGATGCCCCAAGTCCCGATGATCAGCGATTTTCGCGCAACGAAGTGCATCTGATCGCCTCGGCTGGAGTCTCACTGGAAGCGGCCGCAGCGGAAGCCAAGCGGCAAGGCATCGACGCCGTCATCCTTTCGGACTCGATCGAGGGCGAAGCGCGCGAGGTTGGTGGTGTCCATGCCGCGATCGCGCGCGAAGTGGCAACGCGCAACCGGCCGTTCCCGAAGCCTGTGCTGATCCTGTCGGGCGGTGAAACCACGGTGACCTTGCGCGCCAAGGGCAAGGGGGGCCGCAACTCGGAATTCCTGCTTGCCTTCGCCATCGGCATCAACGGTGCGGAAGGCATCCACGCCCTGGCCGCCGACACCGACGGCATCGACGGTTCGGAGAACAATGCCGGCGCCTTCGCCGATGGTTCGACCGTGTCGCGCATGCGGGCGGCCGGCGTCGATGCCAAGGCGATGCTGGCCGGCAACAATGCCTGGACGGCATTCAATGCCGTTGGCGATCTGTTTGCGCCCGGCCCGACCGGCACGAATGTCAATGATTTGAGGGCGATTCTGGTTCGATAGAGAACCGCTGCAGTTTTGACAGATTGGACGCTCATCGGGCCAAGCTTCCACAGTCGAATTTCTCGCATCGTTGGAGATTGGCCGGAGCTCTCCCAACTTCGTCATCCCTGGGCGAAGCAGGAGCGAAGCTCCGTCGTGGAGACCCTGGGATCCATTCCGTGACCTCACGCCGCCATCAGCCGCTTCACCTCTCTCATATCCCTTAGAAACCGCTCGCGTTCAGCGTCCTTGTCCGCGGGCTCATGGATGCGCAGGATGAAGGAGGGGTGGATGGTGATCAATACCCGCAACCCGTCCTCGCGCTCGATCACTTGGCCGCGCATTTTTGTGACAGGGATCGCCTTGCCCAGCAGCGACAACGCCGCCGTTGCGCCCAGCGCCACGGCAAGATCCGGCTTGATCTGCGCGAATTCCCGGTCGATCCACCAGCGGCAGGCCTGGACTTCGCCGGCATTCGGTTTGGAATGGATGCGGCGCTTGCCGCGCGGCTCGAATTTGAAATGCTTGACCGCGTTGGTGACGTAGACTTTCCGCCGGTCGACCCCAGCATCGTCCAGTATGGCATCGAACACCTTGCCTGCCGGGCCGACGAAAGGTTTGCCGGCGATGTCTTCCTGATCGCCCGGCTGTTCGCCGACGAAGATCACTCGGGCATTGTCAGGTCCTTCGCCGAACACGGTCTGCGTCGCGTCGCGCCACAGCGGGCAGCGGCGGCAACCCTTGGCTGCTTCACGCAATGCGGAAATCGTGGTGGCACCATCGTCCTCCGTCGCCTCGGCCGGCTCACGCTTCGGCCAATGCTTTGCCTGCACCTTGGCGTGGTGCGGCGCTGGCGTCGTCGGCATCCTGGCAATCATATCCTTGGCGGCCTTGTCCGCTCCCGCGATCAATTCAGGAATGAGCGAGGCCTCGGGAAGGTTCCGCCAATATTTCTTCGGCATCTCCTTCTGCATGGCTTTCACCTTCAGCCGCGCCGGGTTGAAGATGTTCTCGAAATAGGTGCGCCACAGCGCCTCCGTGTCGTCCTGCGTCGGCGCATCGCCCTTGGCTGCGCCCGGCCCGATGGCCAGCCTTTTGCCATCCCAATCAGCGGAGGCATAGGGCGTCAGGATGGTCCAGCGCATGCCGGTGAATCGCCTGACGAAGAAATCCGCGTTGCGCTCGACGATGAAATGATCGGGCTCGAACCAGGCGACATAGCGCTCATCGTCGCCATCGCCGATCTTTCGGAAACGCACGAAGGCATGCATCTTGTGGCTATCGCGGCGTACCGCCTTCTCCATGGTTTCGAGGCGCCTGGTGTCGGGATCCGACGCAATCGACAGCAATTTGGGTTCGCTTCGCAATCGCCACAGCAGCCGG
Organism: Mesorhizobium shangrilense; assembly: GCF_040537815.1. Classification (NCBI taxonomy): domain Bacteria; kingdom Pseudomonadati; phylum Pseudomonadota; class Alphaproteobacteria; order Hyphomicrobiales; family Phyllobacteriaceae; genus Mesorhizobium; species Mesorhizobium shangrilense. The sequence goes on along the minus strand of NZ_JBEWSZ010000001.1, from coordinate 4,268,700 downwards.
TAGAGAAAAGCGAAACGGCCGGGGTCGGAATGGCAGAAGGCCGTTTCGGCGTGCCCGATGAAGTCTCGCGGCACCGCGAGCTGCGCGCCCGCGGGTACGGCCGGCAAATCGGTTTGAGTGGAGTCCGATGCGACATGCCAGCCGATGTCCTCGGGTTTGACCTCGTTCAGCGCCAGCCGCCGCGCCGCATCGCGCCAGCCGGCAAAATCGGTCTCGCTGTCGAGCCGAACGCTGTATCGGGCAAGATTGAGCTCGGCCGGCTGCATGGTCAAAACAGCGACAGTTGTTCGCAGGAACGTACGATCTTGCCGCGCAAGCCGGCCTTGTCGGTGAGCGCGCCCGGCGACCAGCCTTCGGCGATAATGAAGGGCCGCAGCTTGGTGATCGACTGGCAGAGGCGCCCGACATCTTCCAGCCGCAGCCGCCGGTGGCGGCGGGTCTCCAGGATTTTCATCACCACCTTGGTGCCCAGACCCGGCACGCGCAGCAGCGCTTCGCGGTCGGCGCGGTTGATATCGACGGGGAATTGCCCCCGGTTGCGCAGCGCCCAGGCCAGCTTCGGGTCGATGGCGAGGTCGAGCATGCCATCGCTGCTGCCGGCGAGGATTTCTGGCTGCGAGAATCCGTAGAACCGCATCAGCCAGTCGGCCTGATAAAGGCGGTGTTCGCGCATCAAAGGCGGCTTTTGCAAGGGCAGCGACGACGATGAATCGGGGATCGGGCTGAAAGCGGAATAATAGACACGCCGCAAATGGTAGCTGCCATAAAGCCGCGCGCTGGTGTGCAGGATGCCGTCGTCGGAGGTCTTGTCGGCACCCACGATCATCTGCGTCGATTGTCCGCCCGGCGCGAAGCGTTCGCGCTTTTTGGTCCTCAGCGTCGGCTCGGCTTTTTCCTCCATCTTCTGGCGCAGCTTGGCCATCGAAAGGCGGATGGTTTCCGGCTTCTTTTCCGGCGCCAATCTCTTCACGCCTTCGTCGGTCGGCAGCTCGACATTGATCGACAGCCGGTCGGCATAGAGCCCCGCCTTCTCGACCAGTTCCGCCGAGCTTTCCGGAATGGTTTTCAGATGGATGTAGCCGGAGAACTTCTCGTCCAGCCGCAGCCGCCGCGCCACTTCGACCATCTCGCCCATGGTCTCATCCGGAGAGCGGACGACGCCCGAGGACAGGAACAGGCCCTCGATGTAATTGCGCCGGTAGAAATCCATGGTCAGCTTGACCACCTCACCGACGGTGAAGCGGGCGCGCTGCACATTCGAGGAAGAGCGGTTGATGCAATAGCTGCAATCATAGATGCAGAAATTGGTGAGCAGGATCTTCAGCAGCGAAATGCAACGGCCGTCCGGCGCGTAGGAATGGCAGATGCCCATGCCCTCCGTGGAGCCGATGCCCCCGGAGTTCAGCGAATCGCGCTTGGTCGATCCCGATGAAGCGCAGGATGCATCGTATTTGGCGGCATCGGACAGGATCGCCAGCTTTTCGAGAACGGTGAGTGCGGTCATTCGTTCATGATATGTTCTAAATGACCGGCGCACCACCACATTTGATGTAAGGCGGCGAAAAGTGATCACCGCCTCAGATCTTTCTGAGCTCAGACCTCGTGCAGATAGAGGTGGTAGTCCAGTTCGCTGACCGTGCGTGCCACACGCAGGTACTCGGACTGCTTGATTGCCACGAAGGTGCGGTGCAGGTCTTCGCCAAGAGCTTCCTTGAGGAAGGTGGAAGCCCTGGCCGCCTCGATCGCCGCGCGCCAATCCACCGGCATCGTCGTGCGCGTGATCGCAGACTCATAGCCGTTGCCGGTCGTCTCTGGTCCGGGATCGAGGCCTTCATCGAGGCCCTTGATGATGCCGGCCAGTACGGTCGCCGCGATCAGATAGGGGTTGGCATCAACGCCGGACGGCCGATGCTCGATGCGCCGGTTCCTGGCGTCGCCGGCCGGCACGCGCAGCGCCACCGAACGGTTGTTGACGCCCCAGGTCGGCGCCACCGGCGCATAGGATTGCGAAACGAAGCGGCGCCAGGAATTGGCGTGCGGCGCAAACACCAGCATGGACTCCGCCATTGTCTGGATGAGACCGCCGAGCCCCTGGAGCAGCGGCAGCGACCAGCTCTCGCCGCCGGCTTCGGCGAAGACATTTCGGCCGGCCTTGTCCTGCAGCGAGACATGGAAATGCATGCCGGAGCCGGCATATTTCTCGATCGGCTTGGCCATGAAGCAGGCGGTGACGCCGTGGCGGCGCGCCTGCGCCCGCACAAGCCGCTTCAGCATGACCAGGTCGTCGGCCGCCCGCATCACATCCTTGCGGTAGTTCAGCGTCAATTCGTACTGGCCGGGAGCGTATTCGGAAATGACCGTCTCGGCCGGAATGCCCTGCGCCTTGGCGGCGGCATAGATGTCGGAGAACAGCGGCTCCATGCCGTGCAGATGGTCGACGGAATAGACTTCGGTCTTGCCGGAGACACGGCCATCGAGCACGGCGCGCGCCGGCTGCACCTTGCCATCGGCATCGCGTTCGTTGGCGAGGAGAAAAAATTCGAGCTCGAAGGCGCCTGCCGGATAGAGGCCCTTGGCCGCAAGGATTTCGACCTGTCGCGCCAGCGCCAGGCGAGGGTCGGAAGACATGGGCTGGCCGTCAAGCTGGTACATCGCCATCAGCACCTGGCCGCGCGCCGGGTTCGTGCCGTAGAGCGGCACAAGCGTGCCAGGGATCGGCCATGCCCTGAGATCGCCGTCACCCGTCGTCCAGATCAGCCCGGTTTCGTGCACATCCTCGCCGGTGATGTCGAGGCCGAGGATCGAGATCGGCATGTGCCGTCCGCCCTGGAATATGCTCATCAATTCGTGCCGCCGAACGATCTTGCCGCGCCCGACGCCATTGGCGTCGGTCAGCACGATATCGAAGGCCTCGATCTCGGGATGAGCGTCAAGAAAGGCTTGCGCCTCGGTGGGCGTCGAGCCCGAAGGTGAGGTCATGATGGCACTCTGGTTTTGCTCGCGCGCTTGTCTCATGCCGCAAGCTTTGCCGCAACCGCGCCGAAGGCGGCGATCAGCCGGTCCACCTGCGCGGCTGATGTCGCCGGCGAGATCAGCATCATGTTGTGGAAAGGCGCGATCAGCACGCCGCGATTGACCAGCGCGACATGGATGGCGGCCTCAAGCTCGGGCGCGTGCGCCGATTCCGCCTCGGCACCATTCCGCAGCGGGCCGGGCGCGCAGATGAACTCGACGCGGGCGCCGACGCGGGCAACATGCCAGGGCAGGCGGTGGCGCTCGATGGCGGCGCTGAGCCCGACGTCGAGCCGCTGCGCCAGTTTGTCCATCCGTGCATAATTCTCTTCGGTCATCACCTCTTCGAGCGTGGCGCGCATCGTCGCGAATTGCAGCGGGTTGGCCGACAGCGTCGTGCCCATGCCGGAATAGCCGGGTTCCTTGGTCCGGTTGTAGTCGGCATAGCGCGTGGCGACGTCGTCGCTCATGCCCCAGACACTGGCGGGCACGCCGCCGGCGATCGGCTTGCCCAGCACGAACAGGTCGGGGTCCAGGCCATATTTGCGTGTGTAGCCGCCGGGGCCGGTCGAGATCGTGTGCGTCTCGTCGATCAGCAGCAATGTGCCTGCCGCACGCGTCAGACGCCGCAATGCATCGTGGTAACCGGCGTCGGCTAGCACCATGCAGGAGTTGGTCAGCACCGGCTCGGCGATGACGCACGCGACATCCCTGTCCTTGAGCGCGGCCTCCAGGGCGGTGACATCATTGAACTCGATGACCTTCGCCGTGCGGGTCAGGTCGCGGAACTCGCCTGCCAGTCCCGGCCGGTTGACCGGCTTGCCATCGACGAGCCGCACCATCGTCTCGTCGACCGAGCCGTGGTAGCAGCCGTTGAAGACGAGGATCTTCTCGCGGCCGGTGACGGCGCGGGCGACGCGCAGCGCAAAGCGGTTGGCATCGGTCGCCGTCGTCGCGATCTGCCAGAAGGGCAGGCCGAAACGCTCCTGCAGCAGTGGGCCGATGGCGAGCGCGTCCTCCGAGGGCAGCATGTAGGTCAGGCCACGCCCGGCCTGGCGGCGGATGGCGCGCGCCACCGGCGGCGGCGAATGGCCGAACATCGAACCGGTGTCGCCAAGGCAGAAATCGTCGAGTTTGTTGCCATCGATATCGGTGATGCCCGCGCCCTTGGCGCTTTCGACCAGGATCGGAAACGGCGTCGGCCAGTCCTTCATCCAGTGCATGGGCACGCCGCCGAAAAAGCCGGGCAGGCCATTGCCGACCTTGGCCGCCGATTTCGGCCGCGCCTTTCGGAAGACCTCACCCTCGGTGTCGCGCAGTTCGGCGACGCGGTCAGCACTGATGCCGCCGATGGAAGTCTTCGAATTGTCGATGCTGTGCATGGATACCCCTCTCGTTGGCTCCTTCTAGCCAATAGGCATCCCGAACCGCAATTGGCCGCGCGATGGCTCTGTGTTGGCTCAGCGGTACTGGGTGCTTGACCCAGGCGCAGAGGTCAGCCTCAATGCAATCGCACAGGCGTGAAGTGGAAGACATGCGGACGATCATCTGCGCGACCATGCTGTTGCTGTCAGCCAATGCTGCTTTCGCTTCCGGCGGCATCTGGTGCTCCGCTGATGATGCGGCGGTAAAATTCCAGCTCGACGCCGGTGTCACCAACGGCTTGGGCAATCCCACCTTCAATTTTCGCGGCAGCCTTGAAATTCTGGGCAGACCCATAGGCGACGATTTGCGCAAGACGGTGTTCGAGAATTCCAACCTGACGCAGTACTGGCTCGACGACAGGGAATTGCGACTGCTCGTCTATCACGAGCACGAAGCATCAAAGATGTTCAGCTCCGTCGAACTGACGATCCTGACAAAGGCCACGGAGGAAGGCGTCTATGACGGGCAGTATACGCTTACTGTCTATGACAGTACGGCCGACACGGACCGCAAGTCCGTCGATTTCAGCGGCAAGGTCTCCTGCGGCGCCGAGTGAGTTTTCGCCGATCCGCTGCGTCAGTCCGTCTGCATCGACGCGATGGCGCGGCGCATCAGGTCGAGAAACAGCTGCCTTTCATCCGCGCTGAATCCGGCCATCGCCGCCTCGTTCTGTGAACGTGCCGCTTGCGTCGCCGGTTCGCGGAGCGCAATGGCTTTCGCGGTGAGATGGATCGACTGCGAGCGCCCGTCTTCAGGATGCGATCGTCTTTCGATCAGCCCGTCGCGCTCCATGCGGATCAGCGTGTTGGCCATCGTCGCCTGCTCGACGCTGAGCCGCCGCACCAGCTCCCGCTGTGTCAGGCCATCCTGTTCCCACAGCGCCAGCAGCGTCATGAACTGGGCGGGCGCCAGCCCCAGGGGCCGGATGCGCTGCTGCAGGCCATTTGCGAACAGCCGCGCCATATGGTTCGCCAGGAAACCGGCGGATCGTTCCTTCTGAAATGCCATGTCAGCCAGATATCAGTTGAATAGCATGCTATGCAATGATATATAGCATGCTATGGAGGAAGGCATGAAAACGAAAATCCACGCAGCCGCTGGCGCCGTGGCGCTTCTCACCGTATCGGCCTTCTGGCTGTCGACGGTGACGGTCGAACTGCTTGGCGACGCGGCGGCGATCACAATGGTGAAGACAAGCGTGCTGGCCGGCATGGCCGTGCTCATTCCGGCGATGATCATTGCCGTGGCATCGGGCTTCTCACTCGGCAAGGGGTGGAAGAACCAGGTGATCAATACCAAGAAGCGGCGCATGCGCATCGTCGCCGCCAACGGCCTGCTGGTGCTCCTGCCTTCGGCCATCGTGCTCGCAAGCTGGGCGCAGGCGGGGCGCTTCGATGCGGCGTTCCTTGGCCTTCAGGCGGTCGAACTCGTCGCCGGCGCGCTCAACATCACTCTGTTATCGCTCAACATGCGCGATGGGTTGTCGCTGCGCCGGAAGGTTGTCCTCGGCGCACGCAGCAGATAATGGCCCCGGCCGTGCCGTCTCAGGCCGCGATGTCGATGACGCCGCAGTCGCCGGCCGCGCTGCCGAAGGCGATGCGGCGCTCTTCCTTGTCCCACATCATCGAGGTGATCGCGCCCTTGCCCGGCCGGCGCAGCAGCACTTCCTTGGTGTCGGCAAAGCGCACCGCCATCACCATGCCGTCGTCATAGCCGATCGCCGCGACGTCCTGGCTTGGATGGCAGGCGACGGCGGTGACCATCGCGTTGCCGCGTGTACCGAGTTCCAGCGGCGCCTTGCCCATCGGTCCGTCCTTGCCCGAAAACGGCCAGACGATGGCCGCCGGCGCGCCGGAACTCGCCAGCCACTTTCCCTTCACGCTCCACGACAGGCTTTTGACCTTGCCGGGATAACCGGTCATGCGCATGTGCTTGCCGTCAGCGAGCTTCCAGCCATGCAGCGCGTTTTCCTGCATGGTGGTGACGAGGAAAGCACCGTCCGGCGAGAAGGTGACGCCGGTATGGGCGCCCGCCCATTCAAGCTCGACAGGCTTGCCCTCGGCGGCCGGGAAATGCAGCGTCGCGCCATTGTAGCGGGCGACGCCGAAGCGCATGCCCTTGGGCGAGAACGCCAGCCCCTCGACCGAACGCGGATGCGTAAATTCCCGGGTCTTGCCATCGGCGAAACGCACGAAAGCGGTCTTGCCCGTGGCATAGGCGATGGCGCCCTGCGGCCCGGCGGCGACGCTGGTGATCCATTTCTTGCCGGCGCTGGCCAGTTCGGCGGCATTGCCGCCGGCGGTGATCGCAAAAACCTTGCCGTCCTCACCGCCAGTGATCAGCCGATCGTTGGCCGCATCGTGGAAGGCGGCAAGCAATCCGTCATTGGCCTGCACCGTCTTGTGGCCATGGTCGAGCCGATGCACCGCGCCATCGGCCAGCGCGAAATGCGGCACGTCGCCGAGGAAGACGGCGGCGATGCAGTGGCCTTCAAGGTCAAGCGGGGCGACTGTGGGCATGGTGATCTTTGTTCATCCGGTCGAGATTGCATAGGCGCTCGGGCGGCTTACTCGACGTTTGCGGTTCCGGCAACCAGGAGGATCGGCGAAGTGGCGAGAGACCATTGTCAAAGCAGTCCCTTGGCCCGCAGATCGGTTGCGAACGTTGCCAGTGGCATCACCAGGGTTAAATCCGGTCCCTGGAGGCGCTCGGCTCCATAGCTGGCATACCACCTTGCGGCCCGCTCGCTCTTGGCATCGATGATGAGCAGGATGCCGCCACCCTCGGCGGCAAGCCGCAGGCAGCGCAACGCCGCGGCGGCAAGCAGTTGCCCTCCGAGCCCTTGCCCGGCGACGGAGTGGTTGGTCGCAAGTCGGGCAAGCTTGAAGCCGGAAACCTCGTGTCGCGCCAAGCCTCTCGTCATCGCTTCAGGAACGGTCTCATGAGCGACGGCCGACGGTGCGATCGTATAGAACCCGAGTATCCGCTCCGGAGCAGTGTCATCGATCGCGCAGAAGGTCTTGGCGGCGTTCTGATCGTGGCTCTGTCGCGCGAACCGCCGCAGAAAATTGTTCATCTGCGCATCGCCGCAATCGAAGGAAGCCCTATCGTGCCGTTTGGCAATGGGTTCCTCGTGCCAGGACGGAAGCGTCACAGAGTATCCGGAAGGGCGGCGATGGCTGCCCTGAGCTTGGCATTGGGTTTTGGCGGGTGCTCCAAGAGGTCGAGGATGCGCGTGAAGTCGCGGCTGGATACCTTCGTCACTTCGGCCGCTTCGATCACGGCCTGCGCTTCGGGCACGATCTTGTCGAGGATGAAGTCGGCCATGTCCTTATGCGACAGTGCCGCGGCACGAGCGATCATCGCCTTTTGCGCGGGGGGAATGCGGATTTGGTAGCGGTCGGTCTTGTTGTCTGCTGATCTAGGCATGGATCCCTCACGATGTACACATGATATGTGTACATCGCGAAATATTCAAGCCTCCTTGAGTTGCGCTGCCAGACCTCGCCTAGGCTTGGCAAGCCTCAAAACTCTTCTTCAGCCGCTCGGCGTCGAGGTCGCGGCCGATGAACACCAGTCGGCTCTCATGCTTCTCGCCATCCTTCCAGGCGCGCTGGTGGTCGCCCTCGATGATCATGTGCACGCCCTGGATGACATAGCGCTCGTCATCGCCCTTGAGCGCGATGATGCCCTTCAGCCGCAGGATGTTCGGGCCTTCCATCTGGGTGATCTTCTCGATCCACGGGAAGAACTTCTTCGAATCCATCTCGCCGCCGCGCAGCGACACCGACTGCACCGTTACGTCATGGATGGCCGAGGGGTGCGCGTGGTCATGATGATCGTGGCCGTCATGATCATGGTGATGATGGTCGTGATCGCAATCCGGGCCGCATTCGTGATCATGGTCATGATCGTCATGCGCCTCGAGGAAATGCGGGTCATTTTCCAGCGCCCGGGAAAGGTCGAAGGCGCCGCGGTCGAGCACTTCGGACAGCGCCACCCCAGCGCGCGTGGTGCGATGAATCCTGGCCGCTGGATTGATCGCGCGGATCGTCGCCTCGACCTTGGCCAGCTCTTCCGGCGTAACCAGATCGGTCTTGTTGAGCACGACGACATCGGCGAAGGCGATCTGGTCCTCGGCCTCCTTGGAATCCTTGAGCCGCAGCGGCAGGTGCTTGGCGTCGACCAGCGCCACCACGGCGTCGAGCCTGGTCTTGGAGCGCACGTCGTCGTCCATGAAGAAGGTCTGCGCCACCGGCACCGGATCGGCAAGGCCGGTCGTCTCGACCACGATGGCGTCAAAGCGGCCGGGACGACGCATCAGGCCCTCGACAACACGGATCAGGTCGCCACGCACCGTGCAGCAGACGCAGCCATTGTTCATCTCGTAGATTTCCTCGTCGGATTCCACGATCAGGTCGTTGTCGATGCCGATCTCGCCGAATTCGTTGACGATGACCGCATAACGCTTGCCGTGGTTCTCCGACAGGATGCGGTTGAGCAGCGTCGTCTTGCCGGCGCCGAGATAGCCGGTGAGAACGGTTACGGGAATCTGCGTCTGTGCGTCGCTCATGGCTTGCCTCGAAAAAATCTGGGCCTTGAAAAAAGTCCGGGCCTCGAAACTGGATTGTTGGCATCCATATAGGATGCTCCCGGCCGTTTTGCACGAGGCAAACCGATAGGCCAAAAGGGCCTGCCGACATTACCGAACTTTCATTGGTGATGGGCGGGTTCCTTGCTTAGATATGCGGCAGGGAGGCCGTTCGAACGAATTAGGAGGCGTCAGATGTCCGACAAGCCATCCTCTTTCCTGTTGAATCGGCGGCAGGCGCTCGGCCTGATCGCAGTGACTGCGGGCGGTGGCGTCTTTCTACCGGCCACTGCCGGGGCGCAGCAGGCTTCGCCTTATGCGGGGCTTGCCTTGTTCGACAATGGCGCCGGCGTCTGCGCCATCACGCCGGAGGTCACAGAGGGTCCGTTCTATTTCGACCCGAAACTCGAACGTGCCGATATCACCGAAGGCAAGAAGGGCGTTGCCCTCAATGTGCGGCTGCAGATCGTCGATGCCGCCTGTCGCCCGCTTGACGGCGCGCGTGTCGACATCTGGCATTGCGACGCCCAAGGCGCCTATTCCGGATATCCCGGGCAGGGCGACGGCCAGGATGTCGACACCTCCGGCCTGACGTTCCTGCGTGGCTGGCAAAAGACCGACGCCAACGGCATCGTCTCCTTCGCCACCATCTATCCCGGCTGGTATCGAGGCCGCACCACACACATCCACTTCAAGATCTTTCTAACCGACAACTCGGTGATGACCGGCCAGATGTTCTTTCCCGACAGCCTCAGTGAGCAGATATTCACCACTGTTGCGCCCTACAATGACCGCCCCGGCAGGCGGGATACGTCGAATGCAAGGGACGGCATCGCGAGGCAGGCTGGGCCGCTGTCGCAGGCGGCGCTGCGCGAGAAGGCGGAAGCCTATGAGGCCATGATGGTCGTCGCGGTGAAGGCTGCCTGATCGGCCTTCACCTGCGCGCGCCCGCTCGCTCAAAAGCCCCCCGTGCAAAAAAGTCGTTTGTCATCTAACTGAAATAAACATCTGGCATTAGCCACGGCGGGCACTCCAATGCTTGCCGGCAAAGCTGTTTTGCGGCGCCGGAATCTTTTTGATCGTCGATTGCCAACCGGCTGGCTGCGGCTATGCTGCTCTCACCGGTGTGGCCGAAGAGGGATGACCATGGCCAAGGCGGATAAGACTGCGACAATGAGCCGGCTGCATTCTGCGGCGCGGCTGGCGCGTACGGCATTGGCGGCGCGGCTGCTGGCGCACGGTTTCTATGCCGGCCAGGACCAGATCATGCTGGCGCTCGACCGCGAGGACGGCCAGACGCCCGGCAATCTCGCCGGACGGCTTGGCGTGCGCCCGCCCACCATCACCAAGACCATCAACCGGCTGCAGGCCCAGGGTTTCCTGGACAAGCGCGCGTCCGAGGCCGATGCCCGCCAGGCGCATATCTTCCTCACCGACTCCGGCCGCGAAACCATCCGTGCCATCGAGAAGTCGGTGAAGAAGACCGAAAAGCAGGCCCTGAAGGGTCTCGACAAGAAAGAGCAGAAGGCGCTGTTGAAGCTGCTCGCGCGGATCGAGGCGAACCTGCTGAACGAGGAAATGGTGCTCGTCGACGACGACGCCGAGTCCGACGAATAGCCCTGCTCTAGGCGACCATTGCGTCGTTGCCGTGAACGAGTGACGACCAGCGCCCCGGCGTGATGCCGAACGCCTTCTTGAATTGCCGGTTGAAATGGCTCTGGTCGCTGAACCCCGCTGCTATGGCGATCTGCGCCAGGGGTTCGCCGATCTCGATCATCCGACGCGCTTGCTGAAGCCGGCGCATCACCAGGAACCGGTGCGGGCTGGTCGAGAAGGCGGCGCGGAAATGCCGCGACAACGCATAGCGGTCAAGCCCGGTAATCGCCTCCAACTCTTCCGAGCGAACGCTTCGCGCAATATTGTCTTCCAGATAGTCGCGCGCCAGCCGGGCGGCCCGCCACGCCGGTTTCAGCATCGGCCTGGCCGGCTGGCCGGCATGCCGGGCCAGGCTTTGCATCAGCTGCGCGACGAAGTCGGTGACGAACAGGTCATCCAATTCCCTGTCGATCGGCCCCAGTGCGGACAGCAGCGTTGTACAGAAAACGGGGTCCGTCAGTACTGCGTCGCGCACGAATGGCAGCGATGCACCCTCGAGGCAGTCCAGCATCAGCGACGGCTCCAGATAAAGGATCCTGTAGCGCAGGCCATCTTCGGTGCCGGCGCCGCCGTCATGAAGCTCATCGGGATGAAGCACGATGATCTGGCCGGGCAGGCTGTGATGTGTCGTCCCGCGATAGCGGAAACTCTGCACCCCATGCAGCGTCACGCCGATCGCATAGGTGTCGTGGCGGTGCAGGTCGAAGGCATTGCCATGGAACCGTGCCTCGATCCGCTCCATGCCAGTAGTGCTGGGGGCGGTGATGATGCGGTTTTCCGTCGGCCCCTCGCACAAACGTCCAAGACCCTGGAATGCCTGGCTGTCTATTTCGGGCGACATCGCTTCCTTCCGCCTCGGATTGGGGCGCAACCTCGAAACGGTAAATGTCTCATGTTCGATACGAAATTTGCAATCGTGCTCGTCGACGATCTTCCAGTCTGGCAGAAGCTCAACGTCACCGCTTTCCTGACCAGCGGCATCGTCGCGCAGTTCCCCGGCATCATTGGCGAGCCCTATCGCGATCGCTCCGGCAATCTCTACAATCCGCTGTCGATCCAGCCGGTCATCGTGCTGTCGGCCGATCGCCCGGCGCTGAGTACGATCCACCGACGTGTGCTGGAGCGCGGCGTGACAAGCTCGCTCTATGTCGAGGAGATGTTCTCGACCGGACACGATCTGGCGAACCGCGCTGTCTTCGCACAATTCGCGCCCGATGATGCCAAGGTCGTCGGCATCGCGCTCCGCGCCGAGAAGAAGCTCGTTGACAAGATCACCAAGGGCGCCCGCATGCATCCCTGACGGTATTGTGGGAGCAGGGACTGGGTCAGTCGGCGCCGCTTCTTGTGTGCCAGCCGCTTTTGGCTTGCCGGAAACCGACAATTCCCGCAAAGGTGGGCGTCCCCGCCTTGCTCCCGATCCGGCCCGCAGTTGAGTGCTCCCCAAAGACAAGTTGAAAGCGCGACGCCCCCGGTGGCGATCCTCTGCATGCTTGCCACCTATGTCTTCTTCACCTTCCTCGACACCTCAAGCAAATACCTCGTCCTTGCCGGCGTCTCGGCCCTGATCGTCGCCTGGGTTCGCTTTGCCGTACATGTCGTGCTGGTCGGCACGCTGCTGCGCGGATGGCGCAATCCCCGGCGCTTTCGCCCAGTCAACCTGCCGGCGCATGTCCTGCGCGGTCTGTTCCTGTTCGGCTCGACCATGTTCAACATCCTGGCGCTGCGCACCCTGCAGCTGGCAGAAACCACGTCGATCTATTTCTTCGGCCCGATGGTGATCACGGCACTCGCCGGTCCGCTGCTCGGCGAGTGGGCGGGGTGGCGGCGCTGGCTGGCGATCCTGGCGGGCTTTGCCGGCGTTCTCATCATCACCCGGCCGGGCGTCGGCGTTTTCGGCATCGGTCATCTCTTTGCCCTGGGCTCGATGATGTCGAACTGCTTCTACGTCATCATGACGCGCCGCATGTCGGCGACGGAGACGTCGGAGAGCCTGATCCTGTTCTCGGCGCTGGCGCCCGCTGTGCTGCTGCTGCCGATGCTGCCGTTCTCGTTCTCGCTGCCGCATGATGGCTGGCACTGGTTCATCCTGCTGATGCTCGGCGTGTTCGGCGGCATCGGCCACTGGCTGCTCGTGCAGGCCTATCGGCGTGCGACCACGACCGCGCTCGCCCCCTATCCCTATTCGCAGATGGTGTGGATGATCATCTCCGGCTGGCTCATCTTCAACCAGTTCCCCGACCGCTGGACGCTGATCGGCGCCGCTGTCATCGTTGCCAGCGGTCTTTACATCGTCCACCGCGAGCACCGGCTTCGCCTGCGCAATCTCGCGGCCTCGGATGTGGAGGCGGAGGCTCTGGCAAAAAAACTTTGATTTGCCCGGGAACGATGGCATAAGGCCGCCTTTAAACTGTTTAAATCGGTTGGGGAGCGCAGGCCGCTGGCACAGAAGATCAAGCTTTCGACGATCGCGGATGCGCTTGGCGTGTCCACGGCCACGGTTTCGCTGGCGCTGCGCGACAGTCCGCTGGTCGCCGGCACCACGCGCGACCGCATCAAGGAACATGCCCGCGCCATCGGCTATATCTATAACCGCCGCGCCGCCAGCCTGCGCACGTCGCGTTCGGGCATTGTCGGCGTCGTCGTGCACGACATCATGAACCCGTTCTTCGCCGAGATCCTGCGCTCGATCGAAAGCGAGCTCGACCGCAGCCGCCAGACCTTCATCCTGTCCAACCACTACGACCAGCTGGAAAAGCAGCGCACCTTCATCGACACGCTGCTGCAGCTTGGCGCCGACGGCGTCATCATGTCACCGGCCATCGGCACGCCGGCTTCCGACATCGTGATGGCCGAGGAGAACGGCCTGCCGGCGGTGCTGATCGCGCGCACCGTCGAGGGCGCCGATGTGCCGGTGTTTCGCGGCGACGATGCCTACGGCACCGGCCTTGCCACCAACCACCTGATCTCGCTTGGCCACAAGCGCATCGCCATGATCGGCGGCACAGACCAGACCTCGACCGGCCGCGACCGCTATCAGGGCTATGTGAACGCCATGGAGGCGGCAGGGCTGGAGGTCAGGCCGTCCTGGCGCATCGCTGGCCCCCGCACCAAGCAGGCGGGCTTCGAGGCCGCCGGGCAGTTCCTGGCGCTGAAGGACCGGCCGACCGCCGCCTGCTGCTGGAATGATCTCGTCGCCATCGGCCTGATGAACGGCATTGCCCGCGCCGGACTGGTCCCGGGCATCGACATCTCCGTCACCGGCTATGACGATCTCGAGGAAGCGGCGATCGCCACCCCGGCCTTGACCACTGTCTGGAACGGCCAGCGTGAGGTCGGTCGCCGTGCCGCCAGCGCCTTGCTGGACAAGCTCAATGGGCAGACGGTGCGGCCGTCGCAGGAACTCATCAAGCCGGAACTGCATGTGCGCCAGTCGACCGGCAAGCCGGTGGAGCGGGCATGAGCGAGACTGAGCAGAAGCTACCCGTCACCATTCTGGTGCCTAGCAACTTCCACGACCATGCGGTCGACCGCATTGAGCGGACATTCAGCCCGGTCAGGATCGAGCGGGCCGACCCGGCGCTGGTGACCGACGAGGTGCGAAGCAAGGTGCGCGGCATTGCCTCCTTCGCCGGCATCAGCGCGGCCTTCATGGATGCGCTGCCCAATCTCGAGATCATCGCCAGCTTCGGCGTCGGCTATGATTCGATCGACGCCCGCCATGCCGCGGAGCATGGCATCATGGTCACCAACACGCCGGATGTGCTGACCGAGGAGGTCGCTGACACCGCGCTCGGGCTGCTGATCAACACCATCCGCGACCTGCCACGCGCCGAAACCTGGCTGCGCGACGGCAGCTGGGAGCGCAACGGTGACTATCCCTTGAGCCGGCTGACCCTGCGCGGCCGCAAGGCCGGTATTTTCGGCATGGGCCGCATCGGCCTGGCCATTGCCCGACGGCTGGAAGCCTTCGGGTTGCCTGTCGCCTATCACAACCGGCGCCGGGTCGAAGGCTTGTCCTACGAACACCACGAGACATTGAAAGGGCTCGCCGAGGCGGTCGACACATTGATCTCGGTGGCGCCTGGCGGCGCGTCCACGGCAAAGGCGGTCAATGCCGAAATCCTGTCTGCCCTCGGTCCGAACGGCGTCTTCATCAACATCGGTCGCGGCAGCACCGTCGATGAGGAGGCCCTTGCGGCCGCGCTGGCCAACGGCACCATCGCCGCCGCCGGGCTCGATGTCTTCGCCAATGAACCGAACGTGCCGCCGGCATTGCTTGCCGCATCGAACGCCACGCTGCTGCCGCATGTCGGCTCGGCCTCGGAGCATACCCGCCGCGCCATGGCCGATCTCTGCGTCGACAATCTCGTTTCCTGGTTCACGGCGCGCAAGCCGCTGACCCCGGTGCCCGAGACGGTGCAGGTCAAGGCGAGGGCTTGAAGGGCGGTTGCCACACTTATTAACGCCGGCTTAATGCTTTGGAATCATTCTGTATCCTCGTGCGTGTCGCGTGCGCGGAGAAGACAGGATGAGGATACTTCCTGCACTGATTGCGGTCGCCGCCCTGTTCGCCGGCTTCCAGCTGTTTCGCGGTGTCAGCGATCAAAGCTCTGTGGGTTCTGTCGACAAAGCATTGTCATCCGGCAATTACCGCCTAGCCGCCAATGGCGACGAAGCGGCATGCGCGGTCAGGCGCGGCGCCGAGATTTCGAAAGGCTTGTCCAAGCTCATGGTCGCTTCGGACTGCCGGCTGGTTTTCCCCGGCATAGAGCGCGCGAAATTCTGGCGTGAAAGGGATGACGGCACGGTCGCCTTCAGCACGGACGGTGTCGATCCGATCGTCACCTTCGGCGTGGCTGATGGTGAAGGCTATGAATCCTATGCGCCGGCAGCACCGCTGCTGTCGCTGGCAGCCGAAAACTAGCGGCTTTTTGATTGGCGCCCCAACACTCCCTGCATTATCACTCTTGGCGTGCGGCAGCGTGAGAAGTCTTACTCCGCCGCGGCGCGCGCTCCGGATTTCGCTGCCGCATGCAGGCGCACCGCGTCGCCGAAGGCGCGGAATATCTTTGCCGAGACGCTATCCGACTTGACCCAGTATTCGGGATGCCACTGGACGCCGACGGCGAAGGCGCGCGCATCCTTGACGGACACCGCTTCGACGGTTCCGTCGGTGGCGACAGCTTCCAGCTGCAGCTTCGGGCCAAGCCGGTCGACGGCCTGGCGGTGCACCGAATTGACCATGATGTCGCCCTCGCCGAAGACGCCAGCGAGGCAGCTTCCGGGCTTGATCGTCACTTTCTGGCGAATGCCGAAGCGCTCGTCCTGACTGTCGCTTGCCGGCGCGCGATGATCAAGTGAACCCTCGCGCTCCTGGATCTCGGTGGCCAGCGTGCCGCCGAGCGCCACATTCATCTCCTGGATGCCGCGGCAGATGGCCAGCAGCGGCACGCCACGCTCCACGGCCTTGCGGATCAGCGGCAATGTTGTCGCGTCGCGTGCGGGATCGTAGGGACCGTTGGCTTCGCTGGCATCGCCGCCATAAAGCGAGGGGTGCACATTGGATTTCGAACCGGTGACCATGACGCCGTCGACGGATGACAGCAGCTCATCGAAATCCAGCCTGTCGCCAAATGACGGCACCAGCAGCGGGAACACGCCCGCGCCCGCGATCGCCGCCTCCAGATATTGCTGCGGGGCGGCATGCCAGGTGTAGTTGTCGAACTGACGGACGTCGGTCGATATGGCGACGAGCGGCTGGTGCATTTTGGATACGGTTTCCATTCAGTGGCGAAGGCTTATTCGCCTCTAAAATAGGCGATCCCAAGGCGCTTTTCCATGACAAGTTTTGGAATGACGACTGGGCCAGGGGGCACCAGCCTAGGCAGTCTGCGTCGCAGCATCTCGACCCGATCAGAAGGTCTCGCCTCCCGCGTAAGACTATAGTTGCAGGCTTGGCGCCCGCGCCGTGCAATTCCTCGATCCGAGCCCTGTAAATAACGCCGCGATGCTGGACTCGACTTATTGCCTGTGTATTGTTTCGGCCAAGCCGATACGGGGGGTATCGAGGATTTCCCAAACGTCGGTCTGTTGATCCAAAAGGGAGGAACTTCATGGATCGTCGTTCATTCATCCGCAAGGCCGGGACGACGGGTGTGGGAGCCGCGGCAGCCGCCGCAACGCTCGCCGCGCCCGCCATTGCCCAGTCCAATCCCAAGGTGACGTGGCGCCTTGCGTCGTCCTTTCCGAAATCGCTCGACACGATCTATGGCGGCGCCGAGGTCTTCTCAAAAATGCTCTCGGAAGCGACCGATGGCAATTTCCAGGTCCAGGTCTTCGCCGCCGGTGAACTGGTGCCCGGCCTGCAAGCAGCGGATGCCACCGCTGCCGGCACGGTCGAAGCCGCTCACACGGTGGCATATTATTACTGGGGCAAGGACCCGACATGGGCGCTGGGTGCGGCGGTTCCGTTCTCGCTGAACGCACGCGGCATGAATGCTTGGCACTACCATGGCGGCGGCATCGACCTGTTCAATGAATTTCTGGCCACGCAAGGTCTTTTCGGCCTGCCTGGCGGCAATACCGGTGTGCAGATGGGCGGCTGGTTCCGCAAGGAGATCAATACGGTCGCAGATCTGTCTGGCCTCAAGATGCGCATCGGTGGCTTTGCCGGCAAAGTAATTGAGCGGCTCGGTGTCGTGCCGCAGCAGATCGCCGGCGGCGATATCTACCCGGCGCTGGAGAAAGGCACGATCGACGCCGCAGAATGGGTCGGCCCCTATGACGACGAGAAGCTCGGCTTCTACAAGGTCGCGCCCTATTATTACTATCCCGGCTGGTGGGAAGGCGGCCCGACCGTTCACCTGCTTTTCAACAAGGCCAAATACGAAGAGCTGTCGCCGGCTTACAAATCGCTGGTCCGCACCGCGGCGCAGGCGACGGATGCCGATATGCTGCAGAAATACGACTATGTGAACCCACCGGCGGTGAAGCGGCTGGTGGCAGGCGGCGCGAAATTGCGGCCGTTCAGCCAGGACATCATGGCGGCCTGCTTCGAAAAGGCCAACGAGGTCTATGCCGAGATGGAAGCCTCGAACGCGCCCTTCAAGAAGATCTGGGAATCGATCAAGGGCTTCCGCAAGGAGCACTATCTCTGGGCGCAGGTGGCCGAATACAATTACGACACCTTCATGATGGTCCAGCAGCGCAAGGGCAAGCTCTGAGGATCGTGCCTGGCAGCGCCACGTCTCAGAAAGAGGCGTGGCGCATTCCAAGCGTCGTTAACGCGGCACGACCAGCACCTTGACTTCACCGGGCGCCGGCGGATTGGCGATCACCGCCGGTGCCTCCTCGAGCGTCACCTGCCTGGAGATCAGCCGGTCGATCTCGATGGCGCCGGACGCGATGAGATCGGCGGCGCGCCGGTGCGTGAAGGGATTGAGGAAAGACCCCAGGATCTTCAGCTCGCGGAACAAAAGGTCGAAGGGCTCGAATTCCACTTTCATGCCCTGGGGCATGACGCCGACGATCGCCACTGTGCCGCCGGCTCTCGCCAGATGCATCGACTGCTCGACGGTTTCCCTCACGCCGGCGCATTCCAGCACCACGTCGACGCCGCCCGGCGCCAGCCCTGACGGCCCGGTCACCACATTGAAAAAGTCGGCTGCGTTGGGATCGACCGTCGCTGTCGCGCCGAGTTCTTCGGCAAGCGCGCGCCGGGAGGCCTGGCGTGTCGACAGGATGATGGTTTTTGCACCAGCGAGTTTAGCCAGTTGCACAGTGAGCAGCCCGATCACGCCGCCGCCGAGCACGGCGACCGAAGAGCCGGGCCTGATGCCGGCGAGGTCGACGCCATGCAGGCAGCAGCCAAGCGGCTCGCAGAAGGCGCCATGCGTTGGCTTGAGGTCAGGCGGCAGGAGGAAGGCCTGTTTCTGCGGCAGGACAAGATATTCGGCAAAGCCGCCGTCGCGATGGATGCCGATGGCTTGCAGATTGCTGCACAGATTTACCCTCCCTGCATGACAGTGCGCGCAACGGCCGCAAGCGATGTTGGGATCGCCGGTGACGCGGTCGCCGACGGCAAAGCCGGAGACCGTGGGTCCGATGGCCTCGACGATGCCGGAGAATTCATGGCCGAGCGTGACCGGTGGCCTGCAGGGAAATTCGCCGTGGAAGAGATGGCGGTCGGTGCCGCAGACGCCACTGGCTTCGATCCGCACGAGGAGGTCTTCCGGGCCGGCAAGCGGTTTGTCGACGTCGCGCATGGCGATGCTGCCCACCGCCTCCAGGCGTACCGCTTTCATGACTGTTACCCCTGTTGGCCGAAATCAAAATGCTACAGTGTGCGTTGCGCCTCTGGAAGGCGTCACCCGTGTCAATTGAAACTCGGCGGCTGGGACAGATCGGTCGACGGCGCCTCCGGTTTGGCCGGTGGTGTCTCGCCGAAACTTGGCGGCTGCGACAGGTCCGGTGCCGCACCATCATTGGCTGGCGCCGGGTTGCCATTGGCGGGCGGCGTCTCCGGCGACAGGCCGAGGCCGGGCACCTCCGGGACCTTGTAGTCGATTCCGCCTGGATCAACTGTCGCGCCCTTGTAGTGCATCACCATCTGCGGGAAGGCGATGGTCAGCCCGATCATGACCACCTGTATCCCGACGAAGGGCACCGCCCCCCAATAGATCTGGCCGGTGGTGATCGGCTGGATCGTCCTGCCGGTGAGGCGGTCCAGATAGGGCACGCGGGCGGCGACCGAACGCAGGTAGAACAGCGCGAAGCCGAATGGCGGATGCATGAAGCTGGTCTGCATGTTGACGCCCAGAAGCACACCGAACCAGATCAGGTCGATACCGAGTTTTTCGGCGGCGGGCGCCAGCAGCGGCACGATGATGAAGGCCAGCTCGAAGAAATCGAGGAAGAAGGCCAGGAAGAAGATGAGGATGTTGACGCCGATCAGGAAGCCGATTTCGCCGCCGGGCAGAGAGGTCAGCAGGTGCTCGACCCAGATCTGCCCGTTGACGCCGTAGAATGTCAGCGAGAAGACGCGAGCGCCGATCAGGATGAACAGCACGAAGGACGACAGCCTTGTCGTCGAGGCCAGCGCCTGCTTGACCACATCCAGCGACAGCCGGCCCTTCATGGCGGCCATGGCCAAGGCTCCGACAGCGCCCATGGCGCCGCCCTCTGTCGGCGTGGCGATGCCGAGGAAGATCGTGCCGAGAACCAGGAAGATCAGCGCCAGCGGCGGGATCAGCACGATGATGACCTGCTGCGCCAGCCGCGACATCAGGTTGAAATTCAGGCGCCTGTCGGCGATCGCGACGAGATAGATGAAAATCACGCCGACGCTGCCGCCGAGGATGTCGGCGTTGTCGCCATGCGCCGGCGCCATATAGCGGTAGGCGGCGTAGGAAACGATGATGGCCGCCGCCAGTGCCGCCAGCAGCGACAGGACGCCATGGCCAAGCGTGCGTGCCTCCAGCGGCAGCGCCGGCATCGACTTCGGCCGGACGATCGACATGATCAGGATGTAGAGCGCGTAGAGGCTGGTCAGCACCAGGCCCGGTATCAGGGCGCCCGCATACATGTCGCCGACGGAGCGGCCGAGCTGGTCGGCCAGCACGATCAGCACCAGCGACGGCGGGATGATCTGGGCCAGCGTGCCCGAGGCGGCGATGACGCCGGACGCCAGCCTGCGGTCATAGCCATAGCGCAGCATGATCGGCAGCGAGATCAGCCCCATGGCGATGACCGAGGCGGCCACCACGCCGGTGGTCGCCGCAAGCAGCGCGCCGACGAAGATCACCGCATAGGCAAGGCCGCCGCGAATGGGACCGAACAACTGGCCGATCGTGTCGAGCAGGTCTTCCGCCATGCCGGACCGTTCGAGCACGATGCCCATGAAGGTGAAGAAGGGGATGGCCAGAAGCGTGTCGTTGGACATCACCCGGCTGCCGTAGAAATTGTCCGGAAGCGCGTAAAGGAGCGGCCAGTCGAGATTGATCGCGCCGCCTGAATACGGTGTCAGCAGGACGCCGATGAAGAAGAACATCAGCCCGTTTGCGGCAAGCGAGAAGGCGACCGGGTAGCCGATCAGCATGAACAGGATCAGCGAGATGAACATGATCGGCGCCATGTTCTGGGCGATGAACTCCATCACGGGCGCACCTCTTCGACGAGCGCCTTGGCTTCGAGTTCGGCCTGCTCATGCGCGGAAATGAATGGATTGGGGTCGTCCATGACGCCACGCATGATGGCGATCTTCTTGATGATCTCGGAGATGCCCTGGAGCGCCAGCAGGGAAAACCCGACCAGCAGGATCGCCTTGGCCGGCCAGACGATCAATCCGCCGGCGTTTGTCGACATCTCGCCGCTGCGCAACGACAGGGACACATAGGGGACGAAATAGAACACCATCAGCGTCACGAACGGCATCAGGAAGAAGACGTGGCCGAGAAGGTCGATCCAGTGCTGCACGCGCCTGGGAAACATGCCGTAGACGATGTCGATGCGGATATGCTCGTTCTGCTTCAACGTGTAGGCTGCGGCGAGCATGAAGGCGGCGCCGAAGAGATACCATTGCAGTTCGAGCCACGCATTCGACGACATGTCGAACACCTTGCGGATGACGGCATTGCCGGCGCTGACCAGGATCGCCAGCAGGATCAGCCAGGAAACCCATTTGCCGATGAATTCATTCAAACGGTCAATGGCTCTGGATAGAGCGAGAAGCCCTGCCATGCATTCCTCCCCCGATGGCAAAGGCGCGCCGATCCCCCCGGTTTTTTCGAAGCGCCTTGGTGGCCCAACGGTATGCCGCGCGTGGTCCGGCGGGTCAACACGGGACGGGCTCGGCCGTGGTGAGACGAAGAGGAAAGCCAAACGCCAAAATCGACTTTCCTGTCGGGGATCGTCCAGCAAATCAGGGGGCTGCACCGTCCCTCGCGCGTCCGAGCCAGCGAACCGGACCAGGGCAGCATGCAACGAAAGTCTGATGCTCAGGCGACCTTGCCCTGGTCACGGCCGGCGCCCATCAGCACCAGCATGGCGACGAGGAACAGATACATCCACGCCTCGCGCCATTCGAGCGGGAAATAGCCGGCCCACAGTGATTCGGCCATGCCGAAGGCGGCCGCGCCCAGCGCCGCCCGCGATGGCGACATGTATCCGCCGACCGCCGTCACGAACAGGATCTTCAGCCCGTAGACCAGGCCGGAGCCGAAGCTGACATTGCCGTAGTAGAGGCCGGCCATTATGCCGGCCAGCGCGGCGCAAAAGCCGCTGTAGAGCACCGCGCCGCGGAAGGTCGCGCGCACGTCGACGCCGCACATGGCCGCGGCGCTGGGATCGTCGGACACGGCGCGCCAGCGTCGGCCGAAGCTTGATCGGGCGAATGCCCAGGAGGCGAGGACGATGGCCGCCAGCACTACGGCGCAGTCGAGCAACTGGATGAGCGTCAGCGTCGCTTTGAAACCGGCGCCTTCAGCGAAGACGACGGGCTCGGCCAGCATCGGCGGAAGCCAAAGATCATGGGTGTCGGCGGCGATGCGGCTTGCCTCCGACAGAACCAGCAATATGCCCAGTGTGGTGACCACGATGGCGTTGGGCGTTCGATCGGCCAGCGGTTCGAACACGCTGCGCGACAGCACGTGACTGATCAGGGCGGCATAGAGGAACGCAGTGACAATTCCGAGCATCAGCGACGCCAGCAGCGTCAGCCACAGCACTTGGTAGCCGAAGGCCACGGTAAGGATCATGGTCTGGCCGCAGAAGGCGAACAGCGCGCCATAGGCGAGGTTGGTGCGATGCAGGAGGCCGTTGGTCAGCACATAGCCAAAAGCGAGCAGCGCATAGAGCGCGCCGGAATGCAGCCCGTTCAGAACCTGCTGGAAAAAATACAGCATGCAAAATCCTCGGAGCATGTCGCCCGGCAGCAGATCAGCTTGGGCAAGGACATGCCCAAGACAAAGGCTGCGGAGGCCGCGTCCATGTGAAGGTTGCATTGTAGAATCTAACTTGTCAAACTCGATTTATCGGTTAGATTTCAGCCATGACGGTATCCTGGACACCACATCGCTTCACCGGTGGCCTTCTGGCGCTCGACACGGCCAACACGGTCGTGCTGCGAGGCGATCCGCAAAAGACCTTCGATCGTTTCGACAATCCGCAGGAGATCGCCCGTTTCGCCGATGCGGCAAGCGGCTTTCGCACCACCGAGCTTGGTGGCAGGCGGCTTGAAGCGCCGTCGCCGCAAGCCATCGCACCGGTCGTGGTCTCGATCCGTGAAGCGACCGACCGGCTGTTTCGCGGCGCGGTCTCGAAGGGCGCGGTCGCCACCGGCGACCTGCCCGGATTTCTGCGAGCCTGCGCCGAGGGTCTGGCTGGCAGCCGGACCGAAGTTGGCGCGCCCGGGAGACCGTTCGGAGATCCGGCGAAGCCGATCGCCTTCGAGGCTGCGCTTGCGGTTTCCGCCCTGTCGCTGCTGCGTGACGACACCATCGCAAGGCTGAGGATTTGCCCCAACTGCACTTGGCTGTTTGTCGACAGGAGCCGCAACTCCAGCCGCCTGTGGTGCGACATGGCGGTGTGCGGCAACCGTCAGAAGGCTAGCCGCCATTACCGCCGCCGCACCGCCGCCAAGGAGGTCAGCAATGCCTAGACGTCTTTCGCGCTCGATCCTCTTAGGTGCCGCCCTGGCCGCGGCAATGGCGCTCGGCGCCTGTCGCGACACGGGCAAGGGTGAAGGCAAGCTTTTCGAGATTTCCGGCAAGATATTCGTCTTCAACTACCGTCTTGCGCGGGCGACCTATGTGGTGACGCTCAGGCCCCTGCAGCCGATGGGCGAGGGGCAAGTGGTCGTTGCCAGCTTCCAGAACCCGGCCGGCGGCGCGCCGCTCGTGGTCGAGCAGAAGGTCTGGCCGAAGCTCAACAAGGTGTCGTTGGAAAGCCCTGCGTTGACCTGCGTCGTCAAGGACAAACCCTATGCGATCGCCATCAGCATCAAGGGTCCCGATGGCGCGGTACTCCAGACGATCGACACCACGCTTATGTCGACGGAGGACCAGTCCGTCCTTCCCGACCGGCCCCTGGTCATCGACCAGCTCTATACGGCCAATCCTGACCTTGCCGGCCATCCCGATGGCAAGCTGCCCGGCGAACCCAAGCCCGATTGCTCGAAGGGCATGTGAGGCATGCCGCCCAAAAGTGCGCAGCGGTTTGGGACAACGACATCCATAAACAAAAGGCGCAGCGACTTCCCTTTGACACCGCGCAGAAATTTTCGTGCGTCACGGTGACATCGGTTGAACGATTTCATACGTAGGCAATGAGCCGGTCGGCCCGTTCGTTGCGCTTTGTCTGGCACCTGCGATTTTGTTTGACCTGCCCGGCAAGGGGATAAACACTGCGCCATTCGACCCCGACGTTGGCTGCTGGTCCCCGCGCGGCCTCCGCAGAGGAAATACCTGATGACGCTGCATGACGTCGCGCTCGACGACAAGTTCGACCTGGGCAAGGAGCGCATCTTCCTTTCGGGCGCGCAGGCGGTCATCCGCATGCTCCTGATGCAGCGCGAGCGCGACCGCCGCGCTGGGCTGAACACGGCGGGCTTCGTCTCCGGCTATCGCGGCTCGCCGCTGGGTGGTCTCGACCTGCAGCTCTGGAAAGCCAAGAAGCAGCTTGCCCAAGCGGATATCGTCTTCCAGCCTGGCCTCAACGAGGAGCTCGCGGCCACGGCATGCTGGGGCTCGCAGCAGGCCGAATTGATGGGGGAAGGCACGCGTGACGGTGTCTTCTCGGTCTGGTACGGCAAGGGACCGGGCGTCGACCGCTCCGGCGACGTGTTCCGTCACGCCAATCTTGCCGGCTCGTCGAAACATGGCGGTGTGCTCGCCCTGATGGGCGACGATCACATGGCCGAATCCTCGACCAATGCGCATGCCACGGAATTCCTGTTCGTCGACACGATGGTGCCGATCCTCAATCCGGCCGGCGTCCAGGAAATCATCGACTACGGACTCTACGGCTTTGCCATGTCGCGCTTCGCCGGCACCTGGGCGGCGATCAAATGCGTCAAGGACAATATCGAATCGACAGCCTCGGTCGACGCCTCGATGGCACGGCTGAACATCGTCGTTCCCGAGTTCGACATGCCGCGCGGCGGGCTCAACATCCGCAACGAGATCGACATGCTCGGCCAGGAAGAGCGGCTGCATGAATACAAGCGCGCCGCCGCTTCCGCCTTCATCCATGCCAACGGCCTGAACAGAACCGTCTATTCGGGCGGCCGCAACCCGAAGCTTGGCATCATCACCATCGGCAAAAGCTATCTCGACGTCCGCCAGGCGCTGGACGATATCGGCGTCGATGAAGCGGCGGCCAACCGCATCGGCATCCGGCTGTTCAAGGTCGGCTGCCCATGGCCGCTCGACCTGCAGCATATCGCCGACTTCGCGCGCGGCCTCGACACCATCGTCGTCGTCGAGGAGAAGCGCTCGCTGATCGAGGTGCAGCTGCGCGAAAGCCTCTACGGCACGGCCATTCAGCCGGTCATCGTCGGCAAGAAGGACGAACGCGGCGACTGGCTGTTTCCGGCCAAGGGCGCGCTTGACCCCAACGAGATCGCCATCGCGCTTGGCGACAGGATCGTGCGGACCATCGGTCCGTCGGAAGAGATTTCGGCGCGGGTGGCAAAGCTGCGCCAGTTCCAGGCGATGCTCGCTGACACCACCGACATCGGCTCGCGCACGCCGTTCTTCTGTTCCGGCTGTCCGCACAATTCCTCGACCAAGGTGCCGGACGGCTCGATCGCCGCCGCCGGCATCGGCTGCCATTTCATGGCGCTGTGGATGGACCGCAACACCGTCGGCTTCACCGCCATGGGCGGCGAGGGCGCGCAATGGGTGGGACAGGCGCCGTTCTCGAAGCGCGGTCACATCTTCCAGAACCTCGGCGACGGCACCTATAACCACTCCGGCACGCTGGCGATCCGTTTCGCGCTGTCGACCGATGCCAACATCACCTACAAGATCCTCTACAACGACGCCGTCGCCATGACCGGCGGCCAGCCGCACGAAGGCGGCCTGACCGTCGACATGATCGCCAGGCAGGTGCGCGCCGAGGGCGTCGACCGCATCGCCATCGTCACTGATGAGCCGGATAAATATTCAAGCAAGGCGGAGTTCCCCGCCGGCGCCACCATCCATCACCGTGATGACCTCGACCTCGTCCAGCGCGAATTGCGCGACGTGAAGGGCGTTTCGGTGCTGCTCTACGACCAGACCTGCGCCGCCGAAAAACGCCGCCGCCGCAAGCGCGGCACTTTTCCCGATCCCGACAAGCGCGTCTTCATCAACGAACTGGTCTGCGAAGGCTGCGGCGATTGCGGCGTGCAGTCGAACTGCGTGTCGATCCAGCCGGTCGAGACCGAGTTCGGCCGCAAGCGCAAGATCGACCAGTCGAGCTGCAACAAGGACTTCTCCTGCGTCAACGGCTTCTGCCCGTCCTTTGTCACGGTGCATGGCGCCAAGATCAGGAAGGCCGAAGGCATTGCCGGCAAGGCCGATCCCCTGGACGGCGTGCCCACGCCCGCTGAATTCCCGCTCGGCGAACAGGGTTGGGCGGCGATCATCGACGGCGTTGGCGGCACCGGTGTCGTCACCGTCGGCGCTGTGCTGGGCATGGCAGCCCATCTCGAGGACAAGGGTTGCGGCATGATCGACATGGCCGGCCTCGCCCAGAAGGGCGGCTCGGTGTTCACCCATGTCCGCATCGCCCGCACGCCCGACGATATCAACGCCATCCGCGTTTCCGCCGGCAAGGCCGATCTTGTGCTTGGCTGCGACCTGGTTGTCTCCGGCGCCAAGAAGGTGCTTGGCGCCGTCCGCGAGGGCCACACCATATTCGTCGCCAACACCGCCGAAATCATGCCAGGCGAATTTGCCCGTTCCGCCGATTTCTCGTTGCCTGTCGAACGCCTAAAGAAGGCGATCCGCACCGCGGCCGGCGAAGACAAGGCGCATTTCTTCGACGCCACGCGCACCGCAGCCACGCTGTTCGGCAATTCGCTCGGCGCCAACATGTTCATGCTTGGCTTTGCCTTCCAGCATGGCGGGCTGCCGCTGTCGGCCGAGGCTGTCGAGAAGGCAATCGAACTCAACGGCGAAGCGGTTGCAATGAACATCTCAGCGTTCCGCTGGGGCCGTCGCGCCGCCCATCAGCCGGATTTCGTGCGCGGCCTCGTCACCCAGCCGGGCAAGGCCGGACAGGCTTCGATTGCCGAGACGCTGGACGACATCATCGCCCGCCGGGTCGCCTTCCTGACCGCCTATCAGAACGCCGCCTATGCCAAGCGCTATGCTGGCCGGCTGGCCGCGCTGCGCGCCGCCGAAACCAGGGCCGTGCCGGGCTCGACGGTGGTTACAGAGGCTGCCGCGAGGAACCTGTTCAAGCTGATGGCGATCAAGGACGAATACGAGGTGGCGCGGCTCTATACCGACGGCTCCTTCGCCGCCGAGTTGGGAAAGCAGTTCCAGAGCTACGACAAACTCGAATTCCACCTCGCGCCGCCGATCATGGGCAGGCGCGGCAACGACGGCAAGCCCAGGAAATCCAGCTTCGGCCCTTGGATGATGAAGGGTTTTCGCGTGCTGGCGGCGATGAAGAGCCTGCGCGGGACGGCCTTCGACCTGTTCGGCTACAGCGCCGAGCGCCGCATGGAGCGCGGGCTGCTTGCGCAATACGAGGCGGATCTCGATCTGGTCGGCGGCTCGCTCGCGCCGGGCAAGATCGAGGCAGCGACGGCTCTGGTCTCCGTGCCCGCGCTCATTCGCGGCTACGGCCATGTCAGGCAGGCTTCGGTGGCAAGCGTCGAAGGTGAGCGCCAGCGCCTTCTCGAACGTTTCAGGGCATCGGTAAAACCAACCGAGCTGCAGGCGGCCGAATAGCTGGAAATCAAAGAGAATCAGGCTTTTCAGCTGATACTAAAGGTTTTTTAATGGGCCTGTGCCAAGGCTGGGGCTCAGTTGGGCGCCAGTAATGGGCAGAACAAAGACCGATAACATCCCTGCGGATGTTTATATCCAGTTTGTGCGGTCGTTGTTCGACAACGCGCACATGCTGGTGATTGGCGCCGTTTGCCACGCCACGGTCAGCCTCATGGTGTACTGGCGCAATGGCCAGCCCGTCTTTCTGTTCCTTGCCGGTGCGCTGCTCGGTATCGGTGTCTGGCGCTATTTCGGCCTGCGGCGGTTCCACACGTCGGGTGGTGTCATACGCGATGCGCTCGACGCGGAGCGGTGGGAGCGCGAATACGTCCTGAAGGGCAGCATTCAGGGCCTGATCCTGGGGTTTTTCTGCTTCATTTCCATCTACTTGTACTCGGATTCCTATGCCGAGATCGGAGCGCTTGCGATTACGCTCGGATCGCTCGTCACGGTCGTAGGGCGCAATTACGGTTCGCCCCGCATGGTCATGATTTTTGCCGTGACCTTTGTGGGGCCGATAGCGGCAGCACTTATCCTGCGGCTCGACATACCTCATGTTGTGCTCGGCCTGCTCATCGTCCCCTTCATGTTCATCATCAAGGGCAGCGCCGACCATGTGCGCGATGTCCTGTTCTCGGCCGTTGTCGGACACAAGCAGGCAAGACAGATCGCGCAACGCTTTGACCGGGCTTTGAACACGATGCCTCATGGCCTCGTCATGCTTGGCCCGGACGGCAAGGTGGTTGTCGGTAATGCCGAAGCCGCGCATTTGATGTCGCTGAAATCTCCTGACGCACTGCTCGGGCGTTCGATCCATTCGTTGCTCATGCGTGGCGTCGCCGGCGGCATGCTGGCCCCCAAGGAATGCCGCTATATCGAGGCACAGCTCACGCGCGCGCTTCGCGAGGGGCGGGACCGCAAGGTCCTTGTTTCGTTTTCCAATGGCCAGCACTACGAGTTCTCGGCGCGCGAAGGCAGCCAGGAACTGGGGGTCATTACCTTCGAGGACGTGACGGCTCGCGTCGAAGCGGAAGAAAAGATTCGCTTCATGGCGCGTTACGACAGCCTCACCGGCCTGCCAAACCGTGCCTATTTCCACGAGCTGGTCGGCGAGAGCATGGCCTCGGGCGACCGGGACCGCCTTTGTGCGCTCGCCGTGGTCGATCTTGACGACTTCAAGAGTGTCAACGATACGCTCGGCCACCCGGTCGGTGACGGATTGATCTACGCCGTCGCCGAGCGGCTTGCCGCCATGGCGGGCCAGGACATCAATGTCAGCCGCTTTGGCGGCGACGAGTTCATGATCTTCTTCGACAGGATCGAAGACGAAACCCACCTCGCCGGGCTGCTCGATGACATCTTTGCCGGCTTGCAGGGCGATGTCGATGTCGCCGGCCATGTTCTGCGGATACAGGCAAGCGTGGGCGCCGTACTTTCGCGGGTAGCGGTCACCGATGTCGATGAGATGATCGTCAAGGCTGACCTGGCGCTCTACAAGGCCAAGGAACTGGGCAAGAACAACTGGCGGCTGTTCGAGGCTTCGATGGACGCCGCTTTCCGCAATCGCCAATTGATGAAGGCGGACCTGCGCAGCGCCGTGGAAAGCAAGGGGCTGCGGGTGGTCTATCAACCGATCGTCGCGATGAGCACGATGCGGATCGCCAGTTGCGAGGCGCTGTGCCGATGGGATCATCCCGATCTCGGGCCGATCTCGCCGAGCATCTTCATTCCCCTGGCCGAGGAAATGGGCATCATCTCCGAGATCAGCACCTTCGTCCTCCAGGCGGCGTGCACCGAATGCGCCAAATGGCCCGATCAGACCAGCGTCTCGGTCAACCTATCCGCCAAGGACTTCCGCAATCGCGATGTTGTGCAGAAGGTTCGTGAAGCGCTCGCTGGTTCCGGCCTTGCCGCGGGTCGCCTGGAGATCGAGGTCACCGAAACGGCGCTCCTCGACGACAAGTCGCTGACGCGTCAGTATATCGAGGAACTGAAACAGCTTGGCGTGCGCATCGCCCTCGATGATTTCGGCACAGGCTATTCAAGCCTGAGCTACCTGCACAAGCTGCCGCTCGACAAGATCAAGATCGACCGGTCGTTCCTGATGGACGTCACGCAGAACAGCCGGTCGCTGGAACTGCTGAAGGGTATCGTCAGCCTGTCACGGCCGCTGGGCCTTTCAGTCACCGTCGAAGGTGTCGAAACCTTCGAACAGCTGAAGATCCTGGCCCAGCAGGTTAAGCCGGACCTGGTCCAGGGCTTCCTGTTCGGTGCGGCGCTCAGCGCATCGGGCATCCGCACGATGTCCAACGTTACGTGGCCGTTCGCCGCCGAGCTGAAGCCGGTCGTGAAGCTCGCCAAAAACTAGCCCTTGCGTGAGGTGGACCAGTCATTGCGTCCCGGTCGGCGCCATCTTGTTAACGTTAATTTTCAGTAAACGGAAAAGATGGGAATTTTACTTCTGGTTCTTCCGTGCGTTCGCTATTGTTGTCCTGCGACGGGGTGAAGGGACACATGGACACGCAACAGCTAGGCTTGGCCAGCGCGGCTTCGAAGACGACACCTCCATCCTCATCCGGTTTCTCGCGCCACGTCATGGACGTTCTGGAGCATATCGAGTACCGGCTCTGCGATGGCGGAGAGGACTTGGAAGCGATCTATCGGCTTCGGTACAATTCCTATGTCCATGCAGGCATGGTGAAGCCGGACGCCTCTCGCATGGTCATGGACAAGTTCGACGACCTGCCCAATTCCTACCGCTTCGGCGTATTCTACGACGGCACCCTGGTGAGCACCATCAGGATCCACTACGCCAGCGCGAAATACTCTGTTTCACCCAGCACCGATGTCTTTGGCGACGTGCTGGCACGCCGGTTGTCGGCTGGAGAAACCTTCGTCGATCCCAGCCGCTTCGCGGCGGATCTTGAATGGTCGACCAGCCTGCGTGTGCTGCCCTATGTAACTCTGCGGCTTGCCGTGGTCGCCTGCAATAAATTCAAGGCTACTTATTGCCTGACCGCGATCAAGGAAGAACATTCCAGTTTCTACCAGCGCATATTCCGTTCCGAACAGGCCGTTCCACCCCGTACCTACCCGGGGCTCACCGTGCCGGTGCATCTGTTCCAGTCGAAATGTTCCGAAAACATGCAGGCCACGCTGGATCGCTTCCCGTTCTTCCAATCCACGGCCTTCGAACAGCGAATGCTGTTCCATCGTCCGATCAATGGCGAACTCGCGCCGCTGACCATTCTGCCCACTGCCAAGTACTTCAGCGAAGCCGCCTGACATCCGAGATTTTTGGGCGCGCATGGAGCTTTCCGGCTGGTCCGGCGTTCTTGTGGCGGCAGCAGCGTCAAAGACGCATGGGCCTGCCATGGAACAGCTTCGGCCAGGTGTCTGGCCGCGCAATTGGAAGGATTCTCGCATGCACATCTCCACGCTCGCGCTCACCCCGCTCATCTCGCTGATCGCCGGCGTGCTGATCCTGGTGATGCCTCGCTTGCTGAACTACATCGTCGCCCTCTACCTGATCGTCGTCGGTTTGATTGGTTTGTTTCCGCATCTCGCTGGATGATAGCGTCCTGTCAGCCGGCAAAGAACCGCAGGGCTGCAGCCACAATCGCTTCCGGGGCATCTTCCTGCATGAGGTGGCCGGAACCGGGAACCAGGCTCAATGTGCAATCCGGCAGCATGGCTGCAAGCTTGTGGGCGCTCCGCGGCGATATCCATCGGTCTTCTTCTCCCCACAGCAAGGCCACCGGGCAGCGGAATTCGCTGTAGAGCGGCTCGACTTCGTCCGTGAAACGCTGATCCATCTGGGCGATCTGCCGATAGAAAGCCGGTTGGCCAACCGGTCCCATCCATGGCGCGATGTAGGGTTCCATGTCGCTGTCCGACAGGGGCCTGGCCGCCGCCCCGGAGACATACGCCTTCAGGATCGCCGCCTGAATGTATTCCGGCACGCCGGCGAAGGCGTCTTCATGCTGCCGGACATGCTGGACAAAGGGTGAGCCCCAGGGTCGCACCGCCACCGGGTCGATAAGCAGCAGCCTTTCATAGTCGCAACCGTCGATCAGATGCGCACGCAAGGCGGTGGCGCCGCCAAAATCATGGGCGACGATGTTTGGCCGCTTGAGTTTCCAGAAGGCGAGCATCGCCGCCAGTGCCTTGTCCTGCACGCCCAGCGAAACATCCTGGCCTTCCCGCTTCCCTGATCGCCCATATCCTGGAAGATCATAGAAATAGAGCGTGTGGTCGCGCGCCAGTTCCGGAGCGACGCGATGCCAGACATGCGAGGAAAACGGCGTTCCGTGCACGAGTACGATCGGTGGGCCCGAGCCGGCCATGCCCCAGGCGATGCTGGTGCCGTTCCAGTCAAACTCCTGTGTCGGCGAAATCATTGCATTTTCCTGCCCGGCCGGTCGATCGGACAAGAATAGTCTCGCCCCACCTCGTCGAAAAACGCGAAATTATCACTGTATGTTCAAAGCCAATGAAGATCGCCGGACCGGTGCGCCGGCAGCCGGCTTCAACTTTCCTTTGAGGCACTTCTCCGCAGCAATGCGGCAATAGCGCCATTGCCCTTGGCGCGGGTTTTCGCTATGTGCCTGAAAGATGTCTTCGAAGGGGTATTCCTATGGCTGATCACTCGCCGACCGGTCCTGTCGAACTGGGCGCGAAGATGGACTATGCAGAGCATGACCGCACCTATGCGGGCTTCCTCACGCTGGCCAAATACGGGTCGCTTTTTTGCGCGGCTCTTCTCATAGCAATGGCTTTCGGCTTCTTCGCGGGCGGCTTCTTTTCGGCGACCATCCTGTTCGTCCTGATCCTGGCCGTCGGCGGCTTTATTCTCCGATAGGTTTTCCAGCCTTTCTATCCAGGGCGCTGCCGCAATGCCGGCTGGCGCTTTGCGGCAACAAGGTTCCAACCGAAAGGATCATGCGGTGGGACAGACGGTTTTCATTCCTCGTGAACTCGATGCGAACGAACCGCGCGTTGCGGCCTCGCCGGATACGGTGAAGCGATTTACCGGCCTGGGCTTCGACGTGATTGTCGAAACCGGCGCCGGGACGAGGTCGCGCATTCCCGATGAGGATTTCGCCAAGGCGGGAGCCACAATCGGCAAGGCCGCCGATGTCGCCAAGGCCGACGTGGTGCTGAAAGTGCGCCGGCCAACGGATGCCGAGCTCAAGGGCTACAAATCCGGCGCGGCGGTCATCGCCATCATGGATCCCTATGGCAATGACGCCGCCGTCGCGGCTCTCGCCAAGGCCGGTGTCACCGCCTTCTCGATGGAGTTCATGCCGCGCATCACCCGGGCGCAATCGATGGACGTGCTGTCCAGCCAGGCCAACCTTGCCGGCTATCAGGCGGTGATCGACGGCGCCTCGGAATATGACCGGGCGCTGCCGATGATGATGACGGCGGCGGGCACGGTCCCGGCCGCGAAGGTCTTCATCATGGGCGTCGGCGTTGCCGGCCTGCAGGCGATCGCTACCGCGCGCCGCCTCGGCGCGGTCGTCACCGCCACCGACGTTCGTCCCGCCGCCAAGGAACAGGTCGCCTCGCTCGGCGCCAAATTCCTGGCCGTCGAGGACGATGAGTTCAAGGCGGCCGAGACGGCCGGTGGCTACGCCAAGGAAATGTCCAAGGAGTACCAGGCCAAGCAGGCGGCACTCACCGCCGAGCACATCGCCAAGCAGGATATCGTCATCACCACGGCGCTGATCCCCGGCCGTCCCGCGCCGAAGCTGGTCTCGGCGGTGATGGTCGCCTCGATGAAGCCGGGCTCGGTGATCGTCGACCTCGCGGTCGAGCGCGGCGGCAATGTCGAGGGCGCCGAAGCCGGCAAGGTGGTCACCACGGCCAACAACGTCAAGATCGTCGGCCATCTCAATGTGCCCGGCCGCGTCGCCGCATCCGCCTCGCTGCTTTACGCCAAGAACCTGTTCGCCTTCCTTGAGACGCTGGTCGACAAGACTACGAAGACGCTTGCCATCAATCGCGATGACGACCTGGTCAAGGCAACGATGCTGACCGACGGCGGCAAGGTCGTGCACCCCGCCTTTGCCAAGGCGGCGGAGCAGCCGCATGTCGAGCCGGCCGCGATCCCGGCCAAGACGATGGTTGCCGACGCTTCGCCCAAGCCTGCGAAGAAATCGGCCTCGGCAAAGAAACCTGCCGCGCCCAAATCGGCCGCGCCCAAGTCGACCTCGTCCAAGCCCAAGGGGATTGCGTGATGGATCAGACCCTGCAGAAAGCCCTCGACCAGCTCGACCAGGCAAGTGCCGCCGTCAGGCTCGCGGTCCACAATATGGCGAACGCGCCCGGTGCCGAGGCGGCCGGTGATGCCGCGCATGCGCTGTCGGGCGGTGCCATCGATCCCTTCGTCTTCCGCTTCGCCATTTTTATCCTGGCGATCTTCGTCGGCTACTATGTCGTCTGGTCGGTCACGCCGGCCCTGCACACGCCGCTGATGGCCGTCACCAACGCCATTTCCTCCGTGATCGTCGTCGGCGCGCTGCTCGCAGTCGGCATCTCGGCGTCCGGCATTGCCACCGGCTTCGGCTTCGTTGCGCTGATGCTGGTGTCCGTCAACATCTTCGGCGGCTTCCTCGTCACCCAGCGCATGCTGGCGATGTACAAGAAGAAGGACAAGTGACGTGAACGCCAACTTAGCCTCCTTCCTCTATCTGGTTTCCGGCGTCCTGTTCATCATGGCGCTGCGCGGCCTGTCGCATCCAACCACCAGCCGCCAGGGCAACATGTACGGCATGATCGGCATGGCCATCGCCATTGCCACGACGCTGGCGCTGGCGACCCCTTCGCTGGGAGGTCTCGGCCTGATCGTGGTTGGCCTGGCCATCGGCGGCTCGGTCGGCGCGGTCACCGCGCGGCGCATCGCCATGACCTCGATGCCGCAACTGGTCGCTGCCTTCCATTCACTCGTCGGCCTTGCCGCCGTCATGGTGGCGGCTGCCGCCATCTATGCGCCGACCAGCTTCGGCATTGGCGAAGTGGGCGCCATTCATGCCCAGGCGCTGGTCGAGATGAGCCTCGGCGTCGCCATCGGCGCTATCACCTTCACCGGCTCGGTCATCGCCTTCCTCAAGCTTGACGGGCGCATGTCCGGCAAGCCGATCATGATCGGCGGCCGCCATTTCATCAACGCCGCACTGGGTATCGCGCTGATCGTGCTGATCGTGCTGCTCGTCACCACGCAGAGCTATGCGGTGTTCTGGCTGATCGTCATCGCCTCGCTGGCGCTCGGCGTGCTGCTGATCATCCCGATCGGCGGCGCCGACATGCCGGTCGTCGTGTCGATGCTCAACTCCTATTCCGGCTGGGCGGCGGCGGCACTCGGCTTCACGCTCGGCAACCTGGCGCTGATCATCACCGGCGCGCTGGTCGGTTCGTCCGGCGCGATCCTGTCCTACATCATGTGCAAGGGCATGAACCGCTCCTTCATCTCGGTCATCCTTGG
The DNA here is from genome assembly GCF_040537815.1 of Mesorhizobium shangrilense. Classification (NCBI taxonomy): domain Bacteria; kingdom Pseudomonadati; phylum Pseudomonadota; class Alphaproteobacteria; order Hyphomicrobiales; family Phyllobacteriaceae; genus Mesorhizobium; species Mesorhizobium shangrilense. Next base: position 4,233,551 of record NZ_JBEWSZ010000001.1, on the reverse strand, counting down.
CGGCTTCGGCGGCGAGACGGCCGCGGCTGTCGACGACGACATCGAGCGCACGGTCAAGCAGGGTTCCGCTGATGACGCCGCCTACCTGATGATGAACGCGCAGAAGGTCATCATCGTGCCGGGCTACGGCATGGCGGTGGCCCAGGCACAGCACGCGCTGCGCGAACTGGCCGACAAGCTCAAGGCCAATGGCGTCGAAGTGAAATATGCGATCCATCCGGTCGCTGGCCGCATGCCAGGCCATATGAATGTGCTGCTCGCCGAAGCCAATGTGCCCTATGACGAGGTGTTTGAGCTCGAGGACATAAACTCCGAGTTCGCGCAGGCCGATGTCGCCTATGTCATCGGTGCCAACGATGTCACCAACCCCTCGGCCCGCGACGACAAGTCCTCGCCCATCTACGGCATGCCGATCCTTGATGTCGACAAAGCGCGCACCTGCCTGTTCGTCAAGCGTTCGCTCGGCTCCGGCTACGCCGGCATCGACAACACGCTGTTCTACAAGGACGGCACCATGATGCTGCTCGGCGACGCCAAGAAGATGACGGAAGAAATCGTCAAGGCCATGGATCACTGATCCCGATCCAGCCGCACAAGTCTACGAACGAGAAAAGCCCGGCCTTGCAGCCGGGCTTTTTGATTTCAAGGGTACAAATCAGTTCAGTGGCTGGTGATGAACAGTGCTTCCTCGTCGTCGCGCTGCCTGCCGCCCAGCGCCGCGGCCGCACTGGCGATGAAGGCGCCTATGACCAGAGACAGCGCGCCGAGCAGGGCAAAGGTCGCGCTGCCTTTCCTGGCGGTGTCCGCGGCCTGCTTGGCCTTGACCTTGGCGTCCTGAACCTTGGCCAGGATCGCGTCGACCCGGGTCTTGGCATCGGTTTCCGAGAGGCCGGTACGTGCGGCGACCAGCTGTGACAGATAGGTCTTGTCATCAGCCGAAACCTCGCCGGCCGCCGCACCTGCGATCAGGATGCGTGACGCCTGCGACGCGGCGGCCGCATCATTCTGCGGATTGGCGGCAGCGAGCCTGCTGGCATCGGCCGGGCGGAACAGCGAATCCACCAGATAGGATGTCGCATTGTCGGCCGAAGCACCGCTGGCATTCGAAGACGCTCCCGCCGACGCACCCATGGCGGCGCCCGACGCAACAGTCGAGACGGCTTGCACGCCGGAGCCGAGGGCTGCTGAGAGCGCCGAGCCGAGGACGCCGACAACAAGCAGGGTTGCCAGTGCCCAGGCCAGGAAGCCATGCGCGGTGTCACGGAAGTAGACTTCATCGGTATGGACGCCGACCCATTTGGTGCGCAAGCGTCCTGCAAGATAGCCACCGACGCCGGACGACAGCCATTGCACGATGACCAGCCAGATCGCGGTGGAGACCGCGAAGGTCGTGATCGAGGCGCCTGAACCTGACCATGGCGAAACCATGGTCAAGCCAAGACCCGAGCCAAGCAGCATCAGGATGAAAGTCAGCGTCGAGGCCGCGAAGGCGCCAGCAATGATTGGTCCCCAACTGACGGCGGTTGAAGAGGATTCGGTGGTGGGAGAAATGTCGACAGCCGATAGGGTGGATTGCATAGAATCCCCCTATCGTACGAACAGCATGATGAGAATGATGATTGGGATCGGAATCCCGAGCAACCAGAGCAAAATGCCACGTCCCATGAAGGCCTCCTTTGAGAAATTGTGATCGATGTTGTCACAATGTCTTGGATGACCTTCTGTTCCGGCCGGTCCTCAAATGATTTTTCTGCGGCAGAAACGACATTGGCGCGCCGGGCGCGCCAATGTCTCAAAGAATGATGCTGTCTCAGATATCCAGATTGGCGACGGACAGCGCGTTCTCCTGGATGAATTCGCGCCGGGGCTCGACTTCGTCGCCCATCAGCCGTGAGAACAGCGAGTCGGCATCGGTGGCGTCGTTGACCCTGACCTGCAACAGCGAGCGCACATTCGGGTCGAGCGTGGTTTCCCAGAGCTGCTCGGCATTCATCTCGCCAAGGCCCTTGTAGCGCTGCATGGTCAGGCCCTTGCGGCCGGTGGCGAAGACCGCGTTGAGCAGCGCCAAAGGTCCCGAGATCGTTTCGGAGACGTCCTTGCGGCGCAGCACTGGCGGCACGTCATAGACCTCGCTGAGGCGCGGCGCGTAGCGGTCGAGCTGGCGCGCATCGGCCGAATTGATCAGCCCGAGATCGAGATGCGCGTATTCCTTGACGCTGCGCACCGTGCGTTCGAACACATAGCCGCCGGTCCCCTCGTTCGAGGTCGACATGCGGCCAATCCAGCCGCGCTCGGTGTCCTCGGCGATGATGTCCAGCCGCTTGGCGACACGCTCGGCCATGGCATTGGCGCGGCCGAGATCGGAGAAGACATCGGGATTGAGTCCGCCGGCGATCGCCGCCTGCTCGACCACACCTCTGTTATAGCGCGTGTGCAGCCCGTTGATGAGCTGGCGTACGGCCAGCGCATCGTCGATGGCACTGCGCAGGTCCTGGCCGATCCTGACCTCGCCCGAGCCAAGCGTGAGCGAGGCTTCTTCCAGCCCAGACGCAATCAGGAATTCTTCGAAGGCGCTTTCATCCTTGATGTATTGCGAGCTCTTGCCGCGCGTCACTTTGTAGAGCGGCGGCTGGGCGATGTAGAGATGGCCGCGCTCGATCAGCTCCGGCATCTGCCGGAAGAAGAAGGTGAGCAGCAAGGTGCGGATGTGGGCGCCGTCGACATCGGCGTCGGTCATCAGGATGATCTTGTGGTAGCGCAGCTTGTCGGCGTTGAACTCGTCCTTGCCGATCGAGGTGCCGAGCGCCGTGATCAGCGTGCCGATCATGTCGGAGCCGAGCATGCGGTCGAAGCGCGCGCGTTCGACATTCAGGATCTTGCCGCGCAGCGGCAGGATCGCCTGGTTCTGGCGCGAACGGCCACCCTTGGCCGAGCCGCCGGCGGAATCACCCTCGACGATGAAGATTTCGGATTTCGCCGGGTCGCGTTCCTGGCAGTCGGCAAGCTTGCCGGGCAGGGAGGTGACGCCAAGCGAACTCTTGCGGGTGATGTCGCGCGCCTTGCGCGCGGCCTCGCGCGCCGCCGCGGCCTGGATCACCTTGTCGATGACCACCTTGCCCTCGGCCGGGTGTTCTTCCAGCCAGGTGCCGAGCGCTTCGTTGACCAGCCCTTCCACCACCGGGCGGACTTCGGACGAGACCAGCTTGTCCTTGGTCTGCGAGGAGAATTTCGGATCGGGAACCTTGACCGAAAGCACGGCCGTCAGCCCCTCGCGGCAATCGTCGCCGATCAGCCCGACCTTTTCCTTCTTGGTCAGGCCCGAGGATTCACCATAGCCGGTGATCTGGCGCGTCAGCGCGCCGCGGAAGCCGGCCAGATGCGTACCGCCGTCGCGCTGCGGGATGTTGTTGGTGAAGGCCAGCACGTTCTCGTGGTAGCTGTCGTTCCACCACATCGCGACTTCGACGGTGATGCCGTCACGCTCGGCCTTGATGGCAATCGGCTTGTCGATCAGCGGTTTCTTGACCCGGTCGAGATATTTGACGAACTCCTCGAGCCCTCCGTCATAATGCAGCTCATGGCGCACGACGTCGGCATGGCGGGCATCGGTCAATACGATGCGCACGCCGGAGTTCAGAAAGGCCAGCTCGCGCAGCCGGTGCTCCAGTGTGCCGAAGTCGAACTCCACCATGGTGAAGGTTTCGGCGGATGGGAAAAAGGTGATTTGGCTGCCGCTGCGTCCTTCGTAGGTGCCCGGCTGCTTGTCCTGCTCATAGCTGCCGGTCGCCTTCAGCGGCGCGTCGGCATTGCCATGGGTGAAGCTCATTTCAAAGATCTGGCCATTGCGGCGGATTTTCAGCTTCAGCCAGGCGGACAGCGCGTTGACCACCGACACGCCGACGCCATGCAGGCCGCCGGACACCTTGTAGGAGTTCTGGTCGAACTTGCCGCCGGCATGCAGCTGGGTCATGATCACTTCGGCGGCCGAAATGCCTTCGCCGGTGTGGATATCGGTCGGAATGCCGCGCCCATTGTCGATGACCGTCACCGAACCGTCAGGATTGAGCGTTACGGTGACGAGGTCCGCATGGCCGGCGAGCGCCTCGTCGATGGCGTTGTCGACCACCTCATAGACCATGTGGTGCAGGCCCGAACCATCGTCGGTATCGCCGATATACATGCCGGGCCGTTTGCGCACGGCATCCAACCCCTTCAAAACCTTGATGGAATCGGCGCCGTATTCGGCTTCAGCGCCGTTGGCGTTGTCTGTCTGGTCGCTCATGAAAACCTGTTGTCTTGATGCCGCTTTTGCAGCGCGAAAAATCGGCCCCGAATCGCGCGTCTCATACCCGCTAGATATAGGCGCTAAAGGCGGTTTTTCCAAGGTTTGCAGGCATTTCCCGAGGGATCGCCGACCTGTCGCCGGCTATCCGTGGCTGGCCTCGTTTGTGGCCAGCCCATCGCGTGGATTAGGCGCAAGCGTGGACACCGTTGTTTCGGCACCCAGCAGGCGAGCGTGAAGCGAACCGGCTGGGTTCGCTCAGGCCGAACGCATCGGCTTCAGCGCCTCGCTCCAGCGCAGCAGCTCGTCCAGCATGGTGGTGGCGCCGCCACGCACCTGTTCGCTCGCCTGGAATGCGCCGTCCTCGTCGAGCAGTTTCTGGTACATTGGCAGCGCCACGCCTTCGGGTATAGGCATCACCTTCACCGAGGTCAGCAGCGGCTTGATCGATTGCGCCGCGCGCAGACCACCGGAAACCCCGCCATAGCTGAGGATCGCGGCCGGCTTGTACTGCCATTCCCGCGACAAATAGTCGACGGCGTTGACGATCGCCGGCGCCACGAAATAATTGTACTCCGGCGCCACGAAAACGAAGGCGTCGGCGGCGTCGATCGCCTTGGACCAGGCCCTCGTGTGTGCCTGCTGGTAGTTGCCAAGCCTCGGATGATGCGGCTCGTCCAGCACCGGCAGGTTGAACGTGTGAATGTCGGTCAGCACCGGTTCGAATTTTCCGTGCTCGCGCGCGAACGTTTCGAGCCACTGCGCGAATACCGGCCCGGCGCGGCCAGGGCGCGTGCTGCCGATGATGATGTTCAACTGGTGCTTCAAGGCGCGAACTCCTGCTGATTGTCGGTATCTGTTGGTGACCGCCACCTAAAACATTCACCCACGGCCAACAAGAAGGCACCTTCCGGTAACCGGTCACATTCAAGGGAGCCGTTTTCTTCGAGGCGATTGCGCCTGGTTATGCCCCTCCCGATGCGGGAGCCTTGCCCTTCGGTCACATGGACGCCTGCCTTGCCAGTCACTACATTGAAGGCGACAGCGGAGCATTTCATGGACACGCAGCCCGCCCCTTTCATTCCCCCCGCGCCGAAGCCGCGCACCACGCCGCCTTCGACGCTGGAGATGATCCGCATCGTCTACCGCAATCCGCTCGAACTGTGGGGCGAGCAGACCTACAACGAGCCCTGGATTTCCGCCAAGGGCGCGGGTGGGCCTCTGGTCATCGCCAATGATCCCGGCCTGATCCGCCATGTGCTGGTCGACAACGCCAAGAACTACAAGATGGCGACGGTGCGCCAGAAGATACTGCGGCCGATCCTGCGCGACGGCCTGCTGACCGCCGAGGGCGAGGTGTGGAAGCGCTCGCGCAAGGCAATGGCGCCGGTGTTCACGCCGCGCCACATCTTTGGCTTTGCCCAGCCGATGCTCAAGCGCACGCGGGAATTCGTCACCCGCTACGAGGACGGCGGCACGTCCGACATCGCCCACGACATGACGCTGCTGACCTATGACATCCTGGCCGAGACGCTGTTTTCGGGCGAGATCGCCGGCGAGCCCGGCAGTTTCGCCAGCCAGATCGATCGCCTGTTCGAGACCATGGGCCGGGTCGATCCGCTCGACCTGTTGCGTGCGCCCGACTGGCTGCCGCGGCTCACCCGCATTCGCGGCCGCAAGACCATGGCCTATTTCCGCAAGATCGTGACCGACACCGTCAAGATGCGCGAAGAGAAGTTCAGGCGCGATCCCGACGGCGTGCCGCAGGATTTCCTGACGCTGCTGCTCAAGGCGGAAGGACCGGATGGGCTGACGCGCTCGGAAGTCGAGGACAACATCATCACCTTCATCGGCGCCGGCCACGAGACGACGGCGCGCGCGCTCGGCTGGACGCTGTATTGCCTAGCGGAATCCCCGTGGGAGCGCGACAGGGTCGAGCAGGAGATCGACGCGGTGCTGGCGCGCGAGCCTGATCCGACGAAGTGGCTCGATGCCATGCCGTTCACGCGCGCCGCCTTCGACGAGGCGCTGAGGCTCTACCCGCCGGCGCCGTCGATCAACCGCGAGCCGATCGTGCCGGAAATGTGGGGGGATCTTTACATCCCCAAGCACGCCGCCGTGCTGGTGATGCCGTGGGTCGTCCATCGCCACCGGAAGCTGTGGGACAGGCCGGACGCTTTCCTGCCCGAACGCTTCCATCCGGGAAATCGCGAGAAGATCGACCGTTTCCAGTATCTGCCGTTCGGTGCCGGTCCACGCGTTTGCATTGGCGCGAGCTTCGCCATGCAGGAGGCGATCATCGCGCTGGCGATCATGCTTTCGCGCTTCCGCTTCGACACCACATCCGAGACCAAGCCATGGCCGGTGCAGAAGCTGACCACCCAGCCGCAGGGCGGCTTGCCGATGCGGGTCACACCACGCGCTTTGTAGCCTGTCTGTCTGGACTGGCCTCTTGCCGGCGCCTATGCCGCGGGCTTGCGCTGCTGGAACTGCCCGGCCGGGCGGTAGCGCCAGAGATAGCTGGGCAGGATCGTTCCGATCGACTGCGGCTGGATGCCGAGGCTGGGCAATGTCCGGTTGGCCTTGACGGCGGTCTCCGAGACAATGTTGTGCTCGCGCAGCTGCATCACCTGATCCTTGGTCAGCAGCGGGTTGGGAAGCAGGCCGAGGATGGAGGCCTGGATGTTCGCCACCCACCAGGGGACGGGCACCAGCGGGCGCTTGCGATCGATCACGGTGAGCAGCTCCTGCATGCACTCCTTGAAGCTAAGCACACTGGGTCCGCCAAGCTCGTAGACATGGCCGCCCTCGACTTTGCCGTCGACCGAGCGTGCCACGGCTTCGGCGACGTCGCCGACATAGACCGGCTGGAACTTGGTCTGCCCACCGCCGATCAGCGGCAGGACCGGCGAATAGCGCGCCATGTTGGCGAACCGGTTGAAGAATTCATCCTCCGGCCCGAAAATGACCGAGGGCCGGAAAATGACTGCGTCCTTGATCGTGTCCAGGACCGCCTTTTCACCGAGCGCCTTGGTGCGCGCATAATCCGATCCCGACTTCGCATCCGCGCCCAGCGCCGAGACATGGGTGAGGCCAGCGCCCACGGAACGCGCCGCTTCGGCGATGGCGCGGGCGCCGAACTCGTGGACGGAGGTGAATTTCTGCCGGCCGCTCTCATGCAGGATGGCCACCAGGTTGACGACATGGTCGGCGCCCTGCACCGCGCGGTCGACCGACCAGCGCATGCGCACATTGGCCTGCACAGGCTGGATCTGGCCGACATTGCCGAGCGGCTGCAGATGGCCGGCGAGATCGGGACGGCGGCAGGCGACCCGGATGCGGTAGCCGCGCTTGGCCAACGCCCGCACCACGTGCCGGCCGACAAACCCGGACCCTCCGAACACGACGATGAGCTTGGGGGTCTGCAGGATTTCGGTCATGGCTGGCTCCGGCGCACTTTCCAGATGTTAACTGGGGCCAAGACCTTGCGAAGCCTTGGCTGAAGCCGTTTCATAATCCGTTTCGTGCCAAAGGCAAAGGGGACGCGTTGTCGCCGATGCCCTTGTTTCCGGAGCAATTCCAGGAAAAGTGTTAAGCGGTTTTCCGTCCGGAGTTGCGTCAGGATAAAAGCAATTCCAGGAAAAGTGTTAAGCGGTTTTCCGTCCGGAATTGCGCCAGGATAAAAGTGCTTCAGAATGCCTTGCCGATGCGCGCGTCGACCGACTGGCGGTTGCCGCCACGGATCACGAAGAAGAACAGGATCGCCGCCCACACAAGCGATTTTTCGGCACCCGAAAAGCCCTGGCCCATGGTGACCCAGTGGAACCAGACCGTGACCAGGAGCACGAACAAGCCCGCAAAGGCCGCCGGGCGCGTCAAGAGGCCGATGGCGATGAAGATGCCGCCGAAGAATTCGGTGGACGCCAGAAGCAGCGACCAGAAGGCGCCGGGATAGAAGCCCAGGCCCTCGACCATGTCGGCGGCGCCGAACGGATTGGTGATCTTCTGCGAACCATGGATGGTGAGGAACGCACCGGCGACAACGCGCAGAACAGTTTCGCTGGCGTCATGCAGCGACGAATAGAGGCGACCAAGTGCTGGAATGATGAGGCTGCCGCGGGAAGCGTCGGTGGTTGCGGACATCGTAGCTCCTGTTTTTGGGATCATCCCTTGCAGACGCCCGATGGTTCCCGTCAAGTCAAGTTAACAAAAGTCCACTATTATAATCATGTTTCATTGAGTGAAGGGGGCAGAAGCAGAAAACCCCGCCGTAGCGGGGTTTTCCGGGTGACGCTCATGTCGAAATCAGGGTCCAACGAGACGGCTTGACCTGAGACGGTATCAGCGTGGCGTAAGACGCCCGCCCCGGCCCTGGACGCATCCGGCAGGAGACACCGACCGGGCAAACCCCGACCCGGACAGCAATTGGTCGCGGCGAGGGGTGAAAAGGTTCAACGAGGTCACAAAATAACGTCTCGCAGGCGAGGATTTCGTCAAGAAGAATAGCGGGCGGCGAATTCGGAAATGCGCTGCACCACCGCCTTGGAAGCCGTGATTCCCCGTGCCGCCGCCTTCTCCGCTGCCTCTGCGCGCGAGCGGCCTGGGACATGCACGCCGTAACGTCGCTTCAGCCGGTTGAGTTGGTCCTTCATCCGCTGCTCGAAATCCGGATCGAGCAGCTTGGGCTCGATGGCAAGCACGAACAGGCCGGTTCCCGGGCTGTCCGGACCGCCGGTGAACCACGGCGCGTCGAGCGACCAGTTGGCGCCCGACAGTCCGGCCGCCAGCACCTCGACCATCAAGGCGATGTTGGCGCCACGCTGGCCGCCAAAGGCAAGCATCGCGCCCTTCATGGCCGCGGCCGGATCGGTGGTCGGATTGCCGCTGGCGTCGAGCGCCCAGCCTTCGGGGATCGTCTTGCCGTCCTCTGCCGCCTTGCGGATGTTGACGAAGGCGGTGGCGCTCGACGACTGGTCGATGACCAGCGGTGCGCCATCGGCGGCGGGGGCGGCAAAGGACATCGGGTTGGTGCAATAGACCGGCTTGACCGAACCGGAGCCGGCAAGCACGGCCGGCCCGTTGGTGGCTGCAAACGACACCAGCCCCTGCGCGGCCAGGCGCCCGGTGAAATAGCCGAGTGCGCCGCATGTATAGGCGTTCTTCTGGGAAAAGATGGCGACGCCGAACAGCTTTGCCGCCTTGGCAAGATCGTCGATGGTGCGGTCGAAGCCTGTATGCGCCAGGCCGCCGCGCGCGTCGGAAAGATAGACGGCGAGTGCCGGCCTTGTGATCATCGGATCGGCATTGCCGTCGATGCGGCCGGCCTCCAGTGCTTCGAGGTAATCGATGAAATGCGACAGGCCGACCGTGGCAAGGCCTTCCGCCTCGGCCGCGACGATGGACGCCGCCAGCGATTGCGCGGCCTCTTCATTGGCGCCGGCGCCAAGCGCCGCCATCCGGCACAATCCAGTTGCCTGGTCGAGACTGAGTTGCATCATGGCCGTCCTGAAATCGCGAGTTTGAGCTTCGGATCCTTGGTATCAGGACATGAGCCTGCATTGCTGTCGAAAATCGTCCGCCACTAGAAAAAAAGCGGCGAGCAGTCGCCGTCCGTCCACGGCAGACCTGCATATCCGCAGGCCGCCGCATAGGTCCGTATGGCTGCCTAGCCGACCTTGTTGGGTATCCGTGCCTCGATCCTGCTGAAGGCGAAGACCAGGATGCCGGTGACCGTCATGTAGATGAGAGCCAGCAGCAGCAGGGGTTCGTAGGTGAGGTAGGTGTCCTGCCTTACTTTCGACGAGACCGCGAAGATGTCGATGACGCTGATCGTCGCCACCAGCGGCGTCGATTTCAACTGCAGCACGGTTTCGCCGGTCAATGTCGGCAAGGCCCGGTAAATGGCCTGCGGCAGCCAGATGCGGCGGAATATCTTCCAGCGGCTCATGCCGAAGGCGCGGGCGGCTTCCAGCTGTCCCCTGGGCACGCCGGCAAAGGCGCCGCGCATCACTTCGCCTTCATAGCCGGCGAAGGACAAGGTCAGCGCCAGGACGCCGTAGGGCCATGCCTGCCGCAGATACGGCCACATCCAGGACTCGCGGATCCACGGGTACTGCGGAAACAGTGAGCCGAGGCCGTAGTAGAGCAGCCAAAGCTGGATCAGCAGCGGGGTTCCCCGGATGACCGTGCAGAAGGCCTTGGCGGGTGCGGCGACCCAGATGGAGCCGGCAGCCTGCGCCAGGCCGAGCGGCACCGCGAACAGGAAGCCCAGGATGCAGGTGACGGCCAGGATCCACAGCGAGCGCCACAGGCCCATCAGGCCCATCTCGTAATATTGCGGCAGCCAGTCCCAGCGCATGAAGAAAACCGCTGAGAGGACAAGCCCCGTCGCGATCAGGATCAGCACGATGCGATGCGGCTGCAGCCACAGCGACGTGCGCGCGGCGACGTTGATGATGGTCGCTTCGCCGGCCATCAGCGCGCCTCCTTGACCGAAGGCATGCCGCGCCGGGACCGGGCCTCGACACGGCCGATAAGGAAGTTGGAGATCAGTGACAGTGCGAGATAGAGCGCCCCCGCCGCCATGTAGAAGGTGAAATAGGCCTTGGTTACGCCCGCCGCCTGCCGCGTTGCCAATGCCAGTTCGTAGAAGCCGACAACCGCGAGCAGGGCGGTGTCCTTGGTGGCGATCAGCCACAGATTGGCAAGGCCGGGAATGGCGAAGGGCAGCATCGCCGGCAAGGTGATTCGTCGCAGCAGAAGGCTGGGCGGCATGCCAAAGGCGCGCGCGGCCTCGATCTGTCCTTGCGGAATGGCAAGGATGGCGCCGCGTATGACCTCGGTCGAGTAGGCGCCCTGGACGAAGCCGAGCACGGCGATACCGGCCGCCAGCCCGCTGATATCGATGCGCTGGTAGCCCATCGCCGTCAGCACCTGATTGATCAGGTCGGTTCCGGCATAATAGAGCAGCAGGATCAGCACCAGTTCGGGCACCGCCCGCACGATCGTGGTGTAGACAGCCAGCAGATCGCGCACCACCGGCCCGCCATAGAGCTTGCCGTAGGCGCCGCCAGTGCCGATCAAAAGCCCCACGCAAGTGGCGCCGACCGCGATTTCGATCGAGTGGAGCAACCCAAGCAAAAGCGTTCCGCCCCAGCCTGGCGGCGTGGGCGAGAGAAGTTCGATGATGCCGGCCGCGGAGGCCGAGAGGAATGCGTCGATCAGCGTCGCCCCCGAAATGCTGGCGTCGGCCGCTGGCCATTCTGGTCAGCGGAAAACGTGCGTGGAACAGGTTCAGGCGAAACCGCACGGTGCGCAACGCACCGCGCGGTCACAAGCTCGTGCTTGCTGATCAGTTCGACTGTGTCGAGCCGCCATAGATGTCGAAATCGAAGTACTTCTTCGAGATCTCATCGTACTTGCCGTTGGCGCGGATGGCCTTGATGCCGGCGTTGATCTTTCCCTTCAGATCGGTGTCTTCCTTGCGCACGCCGGCGCCGACGCCCGGTCCGAGCACCTCATCGTCCGGAGCCACCATGCCCTTCAGATCGCAACAGGCCTTGCCCTGGTCCGACTTGAGGAATTCGCCGAGCGCGATCGAATCGGCCTGCACCGCGTCGAGGCGGCCGGCGGCAAGATCGTTGTTGGCTTCATCCTGGGTCTGGTATTCCTTGATCTCGGCCGCATCGGTGAAATGTTTCTTGGCATAGACAGCATGCACCGTCGACACCTGCACACCGACCACCTTGCCCTTGAGGTCGTCGGGCGTGGCGCCGAACTTCTTGTCCTTGGGCCCGATGATGGCGGTTGGGGTGTTATAATATTTGTCTGAGAAGTCGATCGTCTTCTTGCGCTCGTCGGTGATCGACATGGAGCTAGCGATAACGTCGATCTTCTTGGTCGTCAGTGCCGGGATGATGCCGTCCCAGGCGACCGGCGTGATGACGCAGTCAAGCTTCTCCTCCGCGCAGACGGCATTGATGAAGTCGATCTCCCAGCCGACCCATTTGCCGGAGGCGTCCGGCGAGGTGAAGGGCGGATAGGGCTCCGCGGCGACGCCGATCTTGACCGGGTCTGCCTTGGCCACACCCATCGTGGCGACGCCCAGCAACAGGCCCGCGGCAAAAATCTTCAGAACAGTCTTCATATTCACAACTCCCAGTTTGTTATGGTTGGTGTTCCCGGTTTTCGTCCGCCCTCGGCTGTCCCCTAGCCGATGTTGCGGATGAATTGCTTGAGCCTTTCGGATTTCGGTGCGCCGAATATCTGTTCCGGCGGTCCTTCTTCCTCGACCAGCCCGTTGTAGAGGTAGATGACATGGGTCGCGACCTCGCGGGCGAATTTCATCTCGTGGGTGACCAGCACCATGGTGCGGCCTTCGCGCGCCAGGTCGCCGATCACCTTCAGCACCTCGCCGACCAGTTCAGGGTCAAGCGCCGAGGTCGGTTCGTCGAACAACATGACGCGCGGATTGATGGCGAGCGCCCGCGCGATCGCGGCGCGCTGCTGCTGGCCGCCCGACAGATAGGCCGGATAGACGTCGCGCTTTTCGGCAAGTCCAACGCGCGCCAGCAGCTTCTCGGCCTCGGTGATGGCCACGTCGCGCTTGACGCCGAGCACATGCACGGGAACCTCGATGACGTTCTCGATCAGCGTCATGTGGCTCCATAGGTTGAAGTTCTGGAACACCATGCCGAGCTTGGAGCGGATGCGTTCGATCTGCTTGCGGTCGGCGGGAATCGTATGGCCGTGGCTGTCGGCCTTCAGTTTGATCTCTTCGCCATTGACGCGGATGATGCCGCTGGTCGGATTCTCCAGGCAGTTGATGCAGCGCAGCAGCGTCGACTTGCCGGAACCGCTGCCGCCGATGATGGCGATGACCTCGCCGTCGCGCGCCGACAGCGAAACGCCCTTCAGCACATGCAGTTCGCCGAATTTCTTGTGTAGGTTCTCGACATGGATGGCTTCAGCGGCGCCATCTTGCGCCATGTGCTTCAGGACGGGTGCCGCGCCTTGCGCCATCATCTTCTCGGCGCTCCGCGAAGCGACCGGATTCGTCGTTGCTGGAATGTTTTACCCATTACCCGTCACTGTACAGAGTTCCCATTCTCAGGATGGACCGTTCTGCTTGCCTCCGTCAACCATGGTTTTTGGACCATTGATCACGGCTTGCTGTAGTGGTTATTGGCGGGCGGGATGGATCAGGGAGAACTTAGTGGACAAAACATACGGGTCGCAGTCCATGGCTGGGCCGCTGAAGCGCGTGCTGATGCGTTCCGCCGCCAGCGCCATGCGTCGCGCCAATGCAGCCGAGTGGCACTATGGCAGGGGATTCGACCCGCAAAAGGCCGCCGCCCAGCATGAGCAACTGACGAAATTGGTGGCGAGGTCCGGCGCCGAGATCGAATGGCTGACGGACGCCGATGACGGGCTTGCCGATTCCGTCTTCACCCACGACCCGTCGCTGATGACCGATCACGGCGCCATCATTCTTTCCATGGGCAAGGCGCTGCGCCGGGACGAGCCAGGCCTGCACGAGGCCGCCTATATCAGCATGGGCGTGCCCATCCTTGGCCGCGTCGAAGCGCCCGGCCAGGTCGAGGGCGGCGATTGCGTCTGGGTGGACGCGAACACGCTGGCCGTCGGCCGTGGCGTGCGCACCAACCAGGACGGCATTCAGCAACTCTCGAACCTGCTCTCGCCCAAGGGAATCCAGGTCCTTGGTTTCGACCTGCCGCTCTGGCATGGCGAGGAGGCCTGCCTGCACCTGATGTCCGTGATCAGCCCGCTCGCCGACGATCTGGCGCTGGTCTATGCGCCCCTGCTGCCGGCGGCCTTCTACCAGATGCTGAAGGCGCGTGGCATCAAGCTGGTCGAAGGCGACGCCGACGAGTTCCATGCCTCCAGCGGCCTTAGTCTCAACGTTTTGCCGACCGCGCCGCTCGACGTGATCGCCGTTGCCGGTTTCCCGAAGACGGCGGCAGCCATGCGGGCTGCCGGCTGCACCGTTTCCACCTTCGAGGCCGACGCCCTTTGCATCGCCTGCGAAGGCGGCCCCACCTGCCTCACACGCCCGGTGCTCAGACAATGACGACAATCGGCGAAGCGCTTATCTCCCTCCTGGAAGCCCATGGCGTCGATACCGTCTTCGGTATTCCAGGCGTCCATACGGTCGAACTCTATCGCGGGCTGGCGCGCTCGAGGATCCGCCACGTCACGCCACGCCACGAACAGGGCGCCGGCTTCATGGCCGACGGCTATGCCCGCGCCAGCGGCCGGCCGGGCGTCGCCTTCGTCATCACCGGACCCGGGCTGACCAACACCATCACGGCCATGGGTCAGGCGCGCGCCGATTCGGTGCCGATGCTGGTGATCTCCGGCGTCAACGCCATGCCGACGCTGGGCAGGGGCCTTGGTCATCTGCACGAACTGCCCGACCAGCGCGGCATGATGGAGAAGGTGGCGCTGTCGTCGTACCGCGTGACCGAGGCTGGCGAATTGCCCGGTGCCCTGGCGCGGGCCTTCGCGCTGTTCTCCTCCTCGCGCCCCGGCCCCGTGCACATCGAGATCCCGACCGACGTCATGGTCAAGCCGGCCGACGGCATCGCCGCCCTGTTGAGCAATGCGGCGCCTCCGGACCCGGATGGCCAGGCAATCGCGCAGGCAGCCAAACTCATCGCAGCAGCCCGCCGTCCACTCATCCTTGCCGGCGGTGGCGCCAAGCAAGCCGAAGGGCCGCTGAAACGCCTGGCCGAGCGGCTCGGAGCGCCGGTTGTCCAGACGGCCAATGCGCGCGGTCTCATGCACGGCCATCCGCTTTGTGTGCCGGCCAGCCCAAGCCTGAAGGCGGTGCGGGCGCTGATGGCCGATGCCGATCTGGTCATTGCGGCCGGCACCGAATTCGGTCCGACCGATTATGACGGATACGGCGATGGCGGCTTTGTTTTGCCGGCTAATTTGATCCGCATAGACATCGGCGCCGACCAGCTCGCGCGCCGCCCGGCAACGGTTTCGATCCAGGCCGATTGCCGTGACGCGCTGGAGGCATTGCTCGCGGAAGTCGGCAGCGCCGCCATGACCGAGGCCGATGGTCCGTCACGCGCGGCGGCGGCACGGCAAGCGGCCTTCGCCGAGATCAGTCCGGCCATGCAGGCACAGGTGCGCGTGGTCGAGACGATCCGCGACGTGCTGCCGGGATCGATCATCGTCGGCGATTCGACGCAGCCCATCTATGCCGCCAATCTGTACTATGATCATGACCGGCCGGGCGGCTGGTTCAATGCCGCCACCGGTTTTGGCGCGTTGGGCTATGGCCCGCCGGCCGCGGTGGGCGCTGCCCTTGCGGTCCCCGATGCGCCGGTCGTCTGCCTGACCGGCGACGGCGGTTTCCAGTTCACGCTGCCGGAGCTGGGCGCGGCACTCGATGCGCGGGCACCGGTCATCTTTGTCGTCTGGAACAATCGCGGCTACCGCGAGATCGAGACCTCGATGCTCGATGTCGGCGTCGAGCCGGTTGGCGTGTCGCCGGCGCCGCCGGATTTCTGCAAGCTGGCCGAAGCCTATGGCATTGACGCCGAGCGGCTGGCCGACACAGGCGGTCTGGCGGATGCGCTCAACCGTGCGCGGGCAGCCGGGGTGCCGCGCGTCATCGAAATCACGGTGGATTGAGCATCCAGGACGGCGTGGATTTTCCAACCCGCATCGGAAGGTTCGCCGGCTTGGCTCTTGCATGGCACAAGCATCACGGCTGGCGGCTTCGCTATTGCCGGCCGCTTGACGCATGCAAAGACGCAACAACTGCCATGTCGAGATATCAGTTGAGTGATCGTGCGAAAGGCGCGACGCTCTGCGTCGGCGCGGCATAACAAGCGACATAATCAAAAAAATGACAGGAGCGGTCCAGGATGACGGAAACACTTGAAGGCAGGCATATCGTCGTGACCGGTGGAACGGGCGCACTCGGCGGTGCGGTGGTGGGGAAGCTGTTGGGCGAGGGCGCGATCTGCCATGTGCCCAATGCCCATGCCGCCGCGCCCGCGCATTTTCCTTTCACCGCGCATGACCGCGTCAAGCTGGCGCACAATGTCGATCTCTCGGACTCGGCCAAGGTCGAGGCATTCTACAGTCAGGTTCCAGGCCTGTGGGGCTCGATCCATCTGGCCGGTGGCTTTGCCATGGCGCCTATAGAGAAGATCGAATCGGCGTCCTTTGCCGAGATGATGGACACCAATGCGCGCACCGCCTTCCTGTGTTGCCGCGCCGCTGTGCGTTCGATGCTGGCGTCGGAGACGCCGGGCCGTATCGTTAATGTCGCCGCGCGGGCGGCGCTGGAGCCGCGCCGGGGCGCCGGCATGGTCGCCTACGCGGCCAGCAAGGCGGCGGTCGCGGCAATGACAGTGGCCATGGCGGAGGAATTGAAGGGCAAGGGCATCCTGGTCAATGCCGTGGCACCCTCGACGCTCGATACGCCGGCCAATCGCGCCGACATGCCCGATGCCGATTTCACCAGATGGGTCAGCCTCGAAGCCGCTGCCGAGGCCATCGCCTATCTCGCTTCGCCGGCCAACCTGATGATGAGCGGCACGCTGGTGCCACTCTACGGCCGGGCCTGAGCCATCGGAACAGGCCTTCGGTTTCAGGCATAAGCCAAAGAAAAACCCCGCCGGATCGCTCCGGCGGGGTTTTTGTTGCGAGCCGCTGCGAAGCGGCAGGCGGCGGATGCTTAGCTGCCCTGCTTCTTCAGCGCGGCACCCAGGATATCGCCCAGCGAAGCGCCGGAGTCGGTCGAGCCGTACTGTGCGACCGCTTCCTTCTCTTCGGCGATTTCCAGCGCCTTGATCGAGACCTGCAGCTTGCGGGTCTTCTTGTCGAAGGCGATGACGCGGGCATCGACCTTCTGGCCGACGGTGAAGCGCTCGGGGCGCTGCTCGTCGCGGTCGCGGCTCAAGTCGGAGCGCTTGATGAAGGTCTCGATGCCGCTGTCGACCAGCCGCACTTCCAGACCGCCATCCTTGACGCCGATGACTTCACAGGTGACGACCGCGTTCTTGCGCAGTTCGCCCGAGGTCGCTGCCTCGCCAACCGTATCCTTGGCCAGCTGCTTGATGCCGAGCGAGATGCGCTCCTTCTCGATGTCGACGTCGAGCACCTGCGCCTTGACCATGTCGCCGCGATTGTACTCTTCGATGACCTGCTCGCCCGGACGGGTCCAGTCGAGGTCGGAAAGGTGCACCATGCCGTCCACGTCGCCCTCCAGGCCGATGAACAGGCCGAACTCGGTCTTGTTCTTGACCTCGCCCTCGACCTGGCTGCCGACCGGATGGTTGCGCGCGAAGGCTTCCCACGGGTTTTCCAGCGTCTGCTTGAGACCGAGCGAGATGCGGCGCTTGGCCGGATCGACCTCGAGCACCACCACGTCGACTTCCTGCGTCGTCGACAGGATCTTGCCGGGATGCACGTTCTTCTTCGTCCACGACATTTCCGAAACGTGGATGAGACCCTCGATGCCCGGCTCCAGCTCGACGAACGCGCCGTAGTCGGTGATGTTGGTGACGGTACCCTTGATCTTCTTGCCGATCGGGAACTTGGTGCCGATCTCGGACCACGGATCGCTCTCGAGCTGCTTCATGCCGAGCGAGATGCGGTGGGTTTCCTGGTTGATGCGGATGATCTGCACCTTGACCGTCTGACCGATGTTGAGGATTTCGGTCGGATGGTTGACGCGGCGCCATGCCATGTCGGTGACATGCAGCAGGCCGTCGATGCCGCCGAGGTCGACGAACGCACCGTAGTCGGTGATGTTCTTGACGACGCCTTCGACAACCTGGCCTTCTTCGAGGTTCTGCACGATTTCCGAACGCTGTTCGGCGCGGCTCTCCTCGAGCACGGTGCGGCGCGACACCACGATGTTGCCGCGGCGGCGATCCATCTTGAGGATCTCGAAGGGCTGCGGGTTGTGCATCAGCGGGGAGACGTCGCGGATCGGGCGGATATCGACCTGGCTGCGCGGCAGGAAGGCCACGGCGCCGTCGAGGTCGACGGTAAAGCCGCCCTTGACCTGGTTGAAGATGACGCCTTCAACGCGCTCACCCTTGGTGAACTTCTCTTCGAGACGGACCCAGCTCTCTTCGCGGCGGGCCTTCTCACGGGAAAGCATCGCTTCGCCAAGCGCGTTCTCGATGCGCTCGACATAGACTTCGACGGTGTCACCGACCTTGAGGGTGGTGTCCTTGCCCTTGACGCCGAATTCCTTCAGCGGCACGCGGCCTTCGACCTTGAGGCCGACGTCGATGATGGCCATGTCCTTTTCGATCGCGGTGATCGTGCCCTTGACGACCTGACCTTCGCCGGAGTGGCCGGTGGTGAATGATTCTTCGAGCAGGCTCGCGAAATCATCGCGAGTGGGATTTGCAGCTGACATTGTTTCTCCTGGAATGCCCCGCATCTTCAGCGGGACGGCGCCGTGGGTTAGCGTTGCGTTGGCCTGCCGGCGTTCCGGGCTGCAAAAGCCCTGGGCCGCTTCTTAAGCGGCAATTCCGGCGCATGAAGAATGCTGGCAGGTCGGTTCGTGCCCGATATGGGTATTTTCTTCGTATCCGACAACGGAAACAGCATGAAAACCCGGATCAGGCCTTGTCTCTCCTGGCCAGCACGTCGTCGCTGGCTGCGAGAAACGCGGCTTCTATAGCGATTTCGCTGGTATCAAGCAAGTGCGCGTCCGCACTGCGGACTGGCCGCGACCGGATGTTGTGCCATCGCGCATTTGCGGTTCCGGAGCGGTTCATCGTTTTCACGGAAACGCCAAGCCGCTCCATCTCCTTTCCTTGGCGTGATCCCGAACGCAAAACCGTTTCACACTTTTCCTCGAATTGCTCTAATTCGGCTCGGGGAATCGGACTGACAAATGGGGGGATCATGCAGTCAAGCGCCACTTTCAACATATTCCTGCCGGTGGCTTTGGTCATCATCATGCTGGGTCTTGGCCTGTCGCTCAAGCTCCAGGATTTTTCAAGAATTGTCTCGCGGCCGAAGGCCATTCTGGTGGCCCTTGTCGTTCAAATCCTTCTGTTGCCGGCCATCTGCTTTGGCATCGTGTCCGTCTCGGCCCTGCCGCCGGCCATGGCGGTCGGCATGATGCTGCTCGCGGCCAGCCCCGGCGGCCCGTCAGCGGTTCTCTACACGCATCTTGCCAAGGGCGACACGGCGCTCAGCCTGACGCTGACAGCGATCAACTCGCTGGTGGCGCTGGTTTCTGTTCCGTTGATCACCAATTTTTCGCTGCTGCATTTCTATGGCGCCGGGCAGGTCATCCCGTTGCAGATCGAGAAATTCCTGCAGTTCTTCGCCCTTGCGCTTGTTCCGGCCTCGATCGGGATCGCCATCCAGCACCGCTATCCGGCCCTGGCCGACCGTATGGAGAGCCCCGTCAAGCTGCTGGCGATGCTCTTCCTGGCAGTGGTCGTTCTCTTTGCCGTCATCGGCCAATGGGACCTCATCGTGACCTGGGGACCGATCGTAGGCCTTGCCGCCCTTGCCTATAATCTGGCGAGCATGGCCGTCGGCTACGCCGTGCCGCTCCTGCTCCGTTTCGAACGGCGGCAGGCAATCGCCATCGCGATGGCAACCGTCATCCACAACGCCGCGTTCGTCATCACCCTGGCGCTCAGTGAATACCTGCTCAACAACGCCGAAATGGCGGTGCCGCCGGCGCTTTACGCCCTGATTGCCTATATCACCGCTGGGGTTTTCGTATTCGTCCTGAACAGGTCAGGCAGATATGCCCGGTCGACGGCGCGATCGGACCGCAACGCGGCGTGACAGCCGTTCAGGCCTGGTCTCTCCCGGCCATTGCACGGTCGATGATCGCCATGGCCGCCAGAAACGCCGCCTCGATGGCCATTTCACTTGTATCAAGCAAGTGCGCGTCTGCAGCCGGTTTCAGGGGCGAGTCGGCGCGGCCCATGTCGCGCTCGTCGCGGCGCATGATATCGGCGAGGATCTCGGCGAAGTTGGCGGTGCCGCCGATGCTTTCGATCTCGGCCAGCCTCCGCCTTGCCCGCACCTCGGCGCTCGCCGTCACATAGAGTTTGATGTCGGCATCGGGGCAGACGACAGTGCCGATGTCGCGACCGTCGAGAACGGCGCCCGGCGGCGTCTTGGCGAAGTCGCGCTGCTTTTCGACGAGGATGCGCCGCACCGAGGGAAACACCGCGACCTTCGAGGCCGCCTCGCCAACCGCATGCGCCGACAGCACCGTCCGGTCGAGCTTTGCCAGATCGACCTGGCGGGCCGCGGTTTCAGCCGCCGAGACATTGTCGAGCGGCAGCGCGTGCTGGATGAGTGCGTAGGCCACCGCGCGATAGGTGAGGCCGGTGTCGAGCAGGTTCAGCCGGTAATGGTCGGCCAGCCGGCGGGCCAGCGTGCCTTTTCCGGCACCGGCTGGACCGTCGATGGCGATGGTGAAGGGGATGCTCATTGGCTGGCCGCCGCGGTCGAAAGGCGCGATGAAAAAGACAGGTGCCGCGATCCTTCGCGCCCCCCTCTGTCCTGCCGGACATCTCCCCCACGAGGGGGGAGATCGGCCGTCATCGCGGCCTTGGCCGTTTGTCTACGTTGCAGAGTTGAGCGAAGCGCCAAAACTGCCAATCTCCCCCCTCGTGGGGGAGATGTCCGGCAGGACAGAGGGGGGGGCTGTCCCGCCAACCTACCAACGCTATTGATTGCCAAGACTGTCACTCGATCTCCGCGCCCAGCGCCTTCATCAGGCCCATGAATTCCGGGAAGCTCGTCGCGATCATCGCCTGGTCGTCGATGGTCACCGGCTTTTCCGTAGCCAGCCCCATCACCAGAAAGCTCATGGCGATGCGGTGGTCGAGATGCGTTTTCACCGTCGTGTCCTGGCCGTTGGGATGACCACCCAGCCCCTTGCCGCCGGGTTTGCCGCGCACGGCAAGCGAAGCCTCGCCCTCGGTGCAGTCGACGCCGTTGAGCTTCAGCCCGTCGGCCACGGCCGACAGCCGGTCGGATTCCTTCACGCGCAGCTCTTCCAGCCCCTGCATCAGCGTTTCGCCTTCGGCGAAGCTGGCGGCGACGGCCAGCACCGGATACTCGTCGATCATCGACGGCGCCCGCTCGGGCGGTACGGTGACGCCCTTGAGCTCGGAGTAACGCACGCGCAGATCCGCGACATCCTCGCCACCGGCATTGCGCGGGTTGAGGATGTCGATCTTGCCGCCCATCTCCTGCAGCGTCAGCAGAAGGCCGGTGCGGGTCGGGTTCATCAGCACGTTTTCGATTGTGATGTCGGAACCCGGCACGATGAGCGCCGCCACCAGAGGGAAACCGGCCGAGGACGGGTCGCCGGGCACCGCGATCGTCTGGCCCGTGAGCTTGCCCTGGCCCTCGATGAAGATGTGACGCACGCCGCGCTCGTCGGTCTCGACCGACAGGTGGGCGCCAAACCCCTTCAACATCTTTTCAGTGTGGTCACGTGTCATCACCGGCTCGATCACGGTGGTGATGCCCGGCGTGTTGAGGCCGGCAAGCAGCACCGCCGACTTCACCTGCGCCGAGGCCATCGGCACGCGGTAGGTGATGGGTGCCGCATGCTTGGGTCCACGCAATGTGATTGGCATGCGGTCGCCCGGCGTCGCCTTCAGCACCTGCACGCCCATCTGGCGCAAGGGTTCGAGCACGCGGCCCATCGGCCGGCCGGACAGCGAGGCGTCGCCGATGAAGGTGGTTTCCATGTCATAGGTACCGACGAGGCCCATGGTCAGCCGCGAGCCGGTGCCGGCATTGCCGAAGTCGAGCGGGCCTTCCGGCTGCAGCAGCGCGCCGTTGCCGGTGCCGCGGATCACCCACTCGGCGCCGCGCTTTTCTATATGCGCGCCCATCGCCTTCATCGCCGCACCCGTGCGCATCACATCCTCGCCTTCCAGCAGGCCGGTGATACGGGTCTCGCCGGAGGCCAGGCCGCCGAACATGAAGGAGCGGTGCGAGATGGACTTGTCACCCGGCACGCGTGCCGTGCCGGAAAGGGCGGATGATTTGCGGGCGGTGGCCGACTTCGGAGCGGCGGCGTGAGACATGGAATTTCCCTGGACGGAATGCCGGCGAGCCGGCGCTTTTCATTTGTTGCGGCGGTCTCGTAACACGGCGGACCGAAATGGTCATCCCCGGTGCGGGCCCTTTCAATGCTTGGTTTTGTGACGCCGGCTTTTCGCTTTGACAGCGCTGCAAACTGTGGTTAAGGGGACCACTCTTTTATTGACGAGGCTTGCCGTGGCAAAAACCGAACTTGGCACAAAACGCATCGACCCGGAGACGGGCCGAAAATTCTACGACCTGAACAAGGACCCTGTCGTCTCGCCGTACACGGGCAAGACCTATCCGCGTTCCTATTTCGAGGAAGGCAAGATTGCCGCCATCGAAGAGGAAGAGGAAGTGGCCGAGAAGGAAGTGGACGCCGAGGACGAAGAGGGCGTTGAGGTCGTTTCGCTCGAAGAGGCCGACGACGACGCCAAGGGCGACGACCTGCCCGATCTCGGCGATGACGAGGACGTCGATCTCGGCGATGACGAGGACGACACTTTCCTTGCCGACGAAGAGGAAGAAGACGACGATGTCGCCGACATGATCGGCGTGGGCGACGACGACGACGAGGTCTGAGCACAAGCGTTTGCAGGCTTCCCGGCCTGCGGACAACTTTCTCGGCCTGTGGACAAAAAGCCGGCGTTCAAGGCTTGATATTGACGAAGGGCGGGGTTAGAAGCCGCCTGCACTAACGGCGCGGTCACCAACCCGCACCGGATCTCTTCGCCGGAAACGGCGCCGGTTGACTGCCGGATGTGGGGCCATAGCTCAGTTGGGAGAGCGCTTGAATGGCATTCAAGAGGTCGTCGGTTCGATCCCGATTGGCTCCACCAAACAGTCTTCAGTAATTTGCGCAATGCTCGCGCGACGCACATTACGTCGTCAATTCAAAAGCTTAGCTCTGCAGAGACGGTATTACGTGGTCGTGAGACCGCGATTTGCGGGTGGTTTGGCCAATTTCGGGCCGTCCGTCTCAGCGGCGGTGTTTTGGTGACCACTTAAATTCTGGGATGATGCGCGGTGCATCGCAATGATGCCGAAGCGATGTGCTGCCTGATTGGTCCGATGAGCGCTGCGGTTAGGAGTTGGCCGCTGTAGCAGGCTATCAGCAGCCTCCGACCTTCAGCCCCGTGCCGAGGGGGGGTGGTCAGAAACCCAGGACGATTTCCTGATCTTGCCAGGCAAGCGGCATGTCGATTAGACGGGTCAAGTGTCGCACGGTTAAATCCGGTGGCTGGCTACCCGCCAGAATTGCCTCGACTATCTTCGGCGACAGGAAGGCCAACGGCAGGATGCGACTGATGTCGGCACGATGCACCCTGCAATGGTATGCTATGTCTGCGATGCCTTGACCTGAGCCATCGGTCAATTTGGCGAGATAGAGATGTGCCCTGGCGATGAGGTCGATCAGAGCAGCATCGGGCGCTCTGTTCTGCCGGCTGTCGTTCTCGATCACCATGCGTGTCTCGGCACCGCGTCGCCTCATGGCTACTGGCAAATTGATAGTGAACAATGATGACTCGGCTTCAGGATCAAGCGCGTTTTCATTCGAACTGCATGGGACGCCGTCGCAGAGCATCGCGACAAGGGCTTTCCGATCAATTTGAAAGCTGATGTTGTCGCTGCTCAGCGTGATTCTCTTAAAGATCGACCGAGGGGAGATCGCGGTTTCCTGCGCAGCCTTCGTCTCGATCCATGCGTTCGCAGCATCAAGCGCCTGCTGGATGTGGCCTACCGATGCGTAACGTTGGACCCAATCGGCGAGGCGTGATCGATCCAGCAACAATTGCCGCAGCTGATGTTCGACAATGGCTTCGAGCTCATGAGAAGGAATGCGCCAACCATCATTCTTGTTGTTGGAGTTCTTAAGGCGCGCAGAGACGTAGTAGCGATATCGCTTCCCATGATTGCTGGCATGGACGGGACTAAGGCGGTCGCCGGTCTCGTCAAAAACAATGCCGGTCAGGAGATGGACATCAGGTGCATTTGACGATGATCCTCGCCTGCGAGGCGATTGTTCAGCCAGAAGTTCCTGGACCTTATCAAAGTCTTCGGCGTCGATGATGGCCTCATGCTCACCGTCAAAGTGCTCAGCATGGTGTTTCACGCGTCCGATATAAAGTTTGTTCGAGAGCAGGTAGTAAAGCTTGCCCCTGCTCCAGTGGCCACGTCTTGCACCGCCTTGGCTGCCGAGTTCGGTTTGAGTCTCATCTCTTTGTTGCCCGTTGAACTCGTCGGCTAGTGCCAGCACTGATTTGAGTTCAAGGTAACGGCGAAACAAGTAGCGGACCATGTTTGCGTCGCGGTCATTCACGACCAGTTTTCGGTCTCTCACCTCATAGCCGAGAGGCACCCGGCCGCCCATCCACATGCCTTTTCTCCGCGAAGCGGCAATCTTGTCACGGATGCGTTCTGCCGTGACCTCGCGCTCGAACTGGGCAAAGGCCAGAAGTACGTTTAGCGTCAGCCGCCCCATTGAACTCGTGGTGTTGAAGGCTTGCGTCACCGAGACGAACGAAACGTGGCTGGCATCGAAGATTTCAACGATTTTGGCGAAGTCCATAAGCGATCGCGTCAACCTGTCGATCTTGTAGACCACCACAACATCGATCCTGCGATCACGAACGTCTTGAAGCAACCGTTGCAAGGCGGGGCGCTCCAAGGTCCCGCCTGAAATGCCTCCATCATCGTAATGATCGGGGATCAGCTTCCAACCGAGTCCTACTTGGGAAGAGATGTAGGCAACACAAGCTTCTCGCTGCGCGTCGAGCGAGTTGAACTCCTGATCAAGACCTTCCTCAGATGACTTGCGGGTATAGACCGCGCAGCGGAGTTTGAGGGGCGTACTCATAGTCCAAAGAACCTCGGGCCTGACCAGTGGGCGCCAGTGATTTTCCGAGCGATTGCCGAGAGCGAGAGGTATTTCGTGCCTTCAAACAGGAACCCGTCCTTCACCACGTCGACGACGTTGGTCCTTCCGTTCCAATCACGTATGAGCCTTGCACCAACCCGTGGAGTGGCGCGCGCGATGGTATCACTCCGCTTTGCTTTTCCGGTGTTGCCGGAGCTATCCCCTCCAAGAGCTGTGGCATCGGTATCTGTTTGGCCCGACCTTGGCATTTTCGCCACCACATTCGCGATGGCGAGTTTGAGCGCCTTCTTCCCCTCAGCGGATAGGCCGCCAAGGCGTTTTGCCTGGAGGTCCGAGGCTATCGCGTAGGAGAGCAACTCTCGCCGGACGCCTGGTGGAGGGGGGCATCGAAAGATTTTTGCCCACCGAGCGACCAGCTCATCACGGTCGAGATCGCCGACACCGGCGATCTCATTTTCCAAATCTTTTCTGGCGATCATCGAATTCACGCGCCGGTCGCAATGTCCGCGATTCTGTACCGCCGGGTACCATCCTTGCCGATCTCGCTGATGAGCGCCTGCCCAAGCTTTTTCTTGACGGTGCCCGATAGAAACCCGCGGACCGAGTGGGCTTGCCAGCCGGTTACCTCCGCCAGGTTCTGAATGCTGGCCCCTTTCGGCGTGGCTAGCTTTTTGAGAACCAGATCTGCCTTTGTCGCGCCCGGCTTTATCACCTTTCCTGCCTTCGCAGGCGCCTCAGCCTTTGCTGCTTTGCCCTTCGTTCGGCCTTTTCCCTTGGAAACAGTGGGTTCCAGGATGTTGGTCTCGGCAGATCTATTGGCATCGGTGTCGTTCGACATTTTGATCTCCTTCAGCCAGAGCCGGCTAATCCAGCGCTAGTACTGGCTGAAGCCCGCGGTCAGACACTGCGGGCTAGGAGATCAGGGCTTCGTTGAAGCCTATGGTGCCTACCAATGCTTGCTTGCATGGTGAAGTCCATATGTGGACGGCCCCAGTTTCCAAGAAAATTTGAAAGTACGGACCTGATCGCCTGCATCCATATGTACGGCCTTTGAGTGGAGCCGGGACCGACTCCAGCCGAATCCTTTCAAGGTCGACAGGGCCCGGAACGACGGCACCGCCGTCATCCTGTCGAAGCGATCGACGAAGGATCAGGAACGCGAATATGCGCGGCTGTTCCTGAGCACTGGACTTGCAGAGTGGGCGGGAGCCAACAGACGCATGCCGGGCCTGGAGACACTGTAGCCAGCAATTGGACGATAGCAACGGGACAGCACATGGCGCCCTACCGCAAAGAGGCAGCTTTGGTAGTGTGCCGATCGCCTACGAGAGAGGAGACCGATTGAAGATATTTCTGGATATCCTTCCGAGCACGGTGAATGCATGCGTGCATGCATTGGAAGGCTTAGGCCCTCGGATTTGCGGGTTCCAGAGCTGGGCGTGCGCTAATCGAGAAGATGGTGGGGGCAAAGAATGGCGAAACGTAGGCCGTATGCGGCAACAAACAACGACCTGGTTGCTCACGGACTTGCCCCGGCTATGCGATTCTTGATTGCGGTCGCCCTAGACGGTTCTACGATGACCTACCGGGAACTTGGCGCCAAGCTTGAGAACTAGGCCGGTTTCTCGACTATCTTCAGGACACGCCTCGGGTTTGTCGTCGGCTCGCTCATGGGTAAGATTCAGAAAGTCGAGCCCACCGCTCCCCTCATAAATGTCTTGGCTGTTAACCAGAAGGACCGCCAGCCCAGCAAAGGGGGCGGGCTCGTTCATGGCAAAGCGCTTCAACGAGAAGCGCCGCTCCGACTTCTGACAATGTCTCCGTTTGACGAACAAGCGCGTCATGTTACGACGCTATCCGGGGGGCAGCGATAACGCCTCGAAAGATAAGTTCTTATCGGGGCGTGACAGATGTATTCGCGGGGATCTGAGTGGCGGGAGTGGGACCTTCATATTCACTCGCCTGCTTCGTTCGAGTGGAGCGGCGAGAAATTTGCGGGCGATGCTGTGCGCAACGACCAACTTCTCGACGAAATGATCAATGCCCTGAACGGTGCGTCTCCGGCCGCATACTGCCTGATGGACTACTGGCACTTCGATGGGTGGTTTGCGCTGAAGAAGCGGCGCAGCGAAGAAACTGCACCCAAGCTGAAGAAGACGTTGTTTCCAGGTATCGAGCTTCGCCTTGTGTCTCCTATGAAGGCACGCCTCAATGCACATGTAATGTTTTCCGACGATATTCCCGATCAACACCTCAGGGACTTCCTGTCGCATTTGAAAGTCGAGCTGGTTAACCGGCCACTATCATCAAACGCGCTGATTGAAGTCGCGCGCTTCGTTGGCAAGGACAAACTCGCCGTCCACGGGTTTACGAAAGAGGAGGTCGATGCGGACGACGAGGTAGCATATCTCGCCGGCTGCAAGGTCGCTGAGATCAATACTGACTCTTACAAGGAAGCAATCCGCAAAGTTCCAGACGGCCGTGCCATTGGGTTTATGCCGTTCTCTACAAACGATGGCCTTCAGGAGGTCGATTGGTCAACCCACTATGCCTATACCCTGGGCTTATTCGAAAGCTCTCCAATTTTCGAAACGCGGGATCCGAACTTGTGGGCCGCGTTCTGCGGCATCGAAACACCTGGTAACGCCAAATGGGTTTGCAATTTTCAGGCAGCCCTTCGCGATCTTCCACGCCTTGCGGTGTCAGGCAGCGACGCGCATTGCTTTGTGGGAAATGGCAAGGACAAGCGCGGCTACGGTGACTATCCATCAGGAAAGCGCACCTGGATCAAGGCGGACCCTACCTGGAAAGGTCTCCTGCAGGCCCTGAAAGAGCCGGCGAAACGATCATTTCTCGGCGCTAGGCCACCCAAACTGGAGCGCATCAATGAGAACAAGACATTCTACATAGATCGCATCAGTATTAAAAAGGTCGATGGGAGCATGCTCGCCGATAAGTGGCTGCATGAAGTCGAGATCCCGCTCAATCCGGATCTCGTGGCCGTGATCGGCAATAAGGGCAGCGGCAAAAGCGCCTTGGCCGATATCCTCGCTCTGCTCGGCAACTCTCAGCAGGGTGCCCATTTCTCATTTTTGAAGAAGGAGCGTTTCCGTGGAAAAAACGGCGAACCCGCGCGCCAGTTCCTTGGAAAACTCACGTGGCTTGCCGGTGATCCCCGCGAAATGTCGCTCGCAGAAGACCCTGCCCATGATCGTGTAGAACTGGTTCGCTACATTCCGCAAGGTCGGTTCGAAGCGCTTTGCAACGAGCATGTATCGGGAAAAACTGAAGTATTTGAGAAAGAGCTGCGCGCTGTTATTTTCTCTCACGTGCCAAAGGATGTCCGGCTAGACGCCCTCGATTTTGACCAGCTGATAAGTGCACAGGAAGCCACGTTCAGGGCGAGGACTGAAGGGCTTCGCAGCCGTCTGAGGACGCTCAGCCAGCAACTTGTCGCTGATGAGGATCAGCTAAACCCTGGTGTCCGAGCCAATCTTGTTGAGCAAATCGCTCTGAAGGAGCGTCAACGGGCAGAGCACTTGGCAATCAAGCCTCAGGCAGAGCCGGCGCCGACCGATCGACTAACGACGGAGCAATATCAGGCCAGCGGACGGCTCGCCGAGATTTCCGCGGAGCTGGAGAAATTGTCCGTTGGAGCAAAGGCACTAACCGACACCAGACAAGGGGTTGGCCGAAAGGCGCGGACGGTGCGAAGTATTCGAGACCGAATTGCTTTCTTCCAACGTCAGTACGATGCTTTCACGGTGGAAATTGCCGCTGATCTGGAAC
Organism: Mesorhizobium shangrilense; assembly: GCF_040537815.1. Taxonomy (NCBI): domain Bacteria; kingdom Pseudomonadati; phylum Pseudomonadota; class Alphaproteobacteria; order Hyphomicrobiales; family Phyllobacteriaceae; genus Mesorhizobium; species Mesorhizobium shangrilense. The sequence continues at coordinate 4,204,515 of NZ_JBEWSZ010000001.1, read as the reverse complement.
TCGCCGAGCTCAAGGTGGACGACATCATATCGATGACAATCAAAGATGCAGTCTTGACGCAAAGCGTGGAGAAATTGGTAGCTGAAGAGGCCGAAATCGACTTGAAGATGGCGACATTAGCCGGCGTACGCGATGGCCTTATCGCAGAACAAGCACCTCTCGTTGAAAAGCTCAACGAGCCTCAAAAGAAGTACCAAACGTACGTCCAGGCGCTTCAAATATGGCAAACAGCCCTGGATGTGATCGACGGGTCCGATACAGATCCGGAAAGCCTTAAGGGTCTTCAACGGCGACTAACGCAGATCGATGAGCTGCCGGCTTTGCTAAAAAAGCGGCGTGAAGAGCGACAAGGAATAACATCCGACATTTTCAGCGTGCTCGAGGAACAGCGTGTCGCCCGCGAAGCGTTCTTCGTGCCATTGCAAAGTCTGATCCAGAGCAATGCGCTGATCCGGGATGATTACAAATTGCAATTCCAGGCTCGCCTGCTGGGCTCACCGGAAAGCATCGCCACGAATCTTTTCAGTGACATAAAACAGATCAGAGGCGAGCTTCGTGGGGATGAAGAAAGCCTGAACGCAATCCGGATCCGATTCGATAAATACGCTTTCAAT